>NZ_VWXB01000004.1:0-478141 GCF_011752635.1 Pantoea sp. Cy-640
GCTCATCCTTGCGTATTATGACCGGGCAGAAAAGCGTATTATCCGGATCGACTGACCACAAAAAGTGTTACCTGTGTGCCCGGTCTGATCTGTTACCCATGTGCCCGGTCGTACCTTCATGCGCACCGTTAATCACGCTCCTGCGCCACATATGTATTCATGCGCACCGCTCTGCACGGCGTAAAATCGCCGCTTAACGCACCCACCCGTCGCTCTGCGCGCGGAAACCACACGCCTGCATAAACGCCGCGCGTACGCGCTGATCGTCTTCCCCGTCATCGGCAACCCACCAGTGATCCAGCGCGCTGTTCTGCGCTATCGTCTCCTCCAGCAGATACTGCCCTACGCCGCGCCGCCGCGTAACTTCACGCACTTCCAGCTGCGTAATCTTGCCCAGCGTGCCGCGAATCTCCAGCCGCAGCGCCCCAAGCAGGCGATCGTTAAAGCGCGCTGCATACAGCCGCTGCGCTTCACTGAGGCTGGCTTCCAGCTGCGCGATATCCTGCTGCGGCCAGACTTTGGCTAAATCCAGTCGATCCTGCGGCGTCAGCGTGCTGATGCGCTGAATAGTGAGCTTCATAACCCTTACCTGTACTGGCAGAAAGGCCTTAGTGTAGCGAATTTAGACAGTCAGAGCGCTGTCACTTTTTTGCGATGAAAAGAGGTCAAATGCCAGCCACTTTGCCAGGATTGTGGAGTAAGCCAGCATCGATCGCTGAAAAAGCCAGCATAACGCGCTGGCCTGGTGGTGAAAAACCGGCCATAAAAACCAGAGTAATCTGCTGTTCTCGTCAGCTTTTACTGAATATGTCAGTTGATTTACAGAAGAAAGTTCCTGTTTAATAACCTGAAAAATAAAGCCTTCTTAACAAAAAATGCCAGAAAAGAGCGCTAACTCATTATTCTCAAATCAGTTTTGCTCTTTGACTGGCAGATAAATAACCAATCACAACAGACACGACACAACAGATGGGGAAGTTCGCATGAAAATGAGTAAAGGACGCGCATTACTGGCGGGTTGCGTAGCGCTGGCGATGAGCCATGCGGTACTGGCGAAAGACATCAAAATTGCGATTGTCGGTGCGGCAACCGGCCCGGTGGCGCAGTACGGTGACATGCAGTTCACCGGTGCGGCCCAGGCGATCAAGGACATCAACGCCAAAGGCGGCGTAAACGGCGACAAGCTGGTCGGCGTAGAATATGACGACGCCTGTGACCCGAAACAGGCGGTTGCGGTGGCCAACAAAGTGGTCAATGACGGCATCAAATACGTTATCGGCCACCTGTGCTCCTCCTCCACTCAGCCGGCATCAGACATTTATAACGATGAAGGCATTCTGATGATCACCCCGGCGGCTACTGCGCCTGAACTGACCGCGCGCGGCTATGCCGACGTGATGCGTACCACCGGTCTGGATTCCGATCAGGGCCCGACCGCTGCCAACTACATCCTCGATCAGATCAAACCAAAACGTATTGCCGTGGTGCATGACAAGCAGCAGTACGGTCAGGGCCTGGCGGAATCCGTGCAGAAAACCCTGAAGGCGAAAGGCGGCAACGTGGTGCTGTTCGAAGGGATCACCGCTGGCGATAAAGACTTCTCCACGCTGATTGCGCGCCTGAAGAAAGAGAACGTCGACTTCGTTTACTACGGCGGTTACTACCCGGAACTGGGCCAGATTCTGCGTCAGGCCAAAACCGCCGGTCTGAAAGCCGGCTTTATGGGACCAGAAGGGGTCGGCAACGCTTCCCTGTCTAACATCGCGGGTGACGCCTCTGAAGGCCTGTACGTGACGCTGCCGAAGCGCTACGACCAGTTGCCAGACAACAAAGCGATTGTGGACGCGATCAAAGCCAACAGCGCATCAAACCGCAAAGATCCAACCGGCCCGTTCGTCTGGACCACCTATGCGGCTATTCAGTCACTGGTGGCGGGCATTGAGCGCAGCAAAAGCGATGAGCCTGATGCGATTGCTAAAAACCTGAAAGAGGGTGCGCCGGTGCCCACCGTGATGGGTAACCTGAGCTGGGACCAGAAGGGCGATCTGAAGGGCTTCGAATTTGGCGTCTTCAAATGGCACAAAGACGGTTCTTCTACCGCAGTTAAGTAAGCACGCTCCTGAATTGTCCCTCTCCCGATGGGCGAGGGCAGGGTGTGGCACCGCGCGCACGCGCTGAATGAGGCGCTGCGACGCGGTGCCACACCCTAACCCGGTGCCGAACGCACCGGGGATTTCCCGTTTACATGCAGGTCCTCACTATGTCCGAGCAGTTTCTCTATTTCATTCAGCAGATGTTCAACGGGGTCACCCTCGGGAGCACCTACGCGCTGATCGCCATCGGTTACACCATGGTTTACGGCATCATCGGCATGATCAACTTCGCCCACGGCGAGGTATACATGATCGGCAGCTATGTCTCCTTTATCGTGATTGCCGCCCTGATGATGATGGGTATCGACACCTCGTGGCTGATGATTGCCGCCGGGTTCGTGATGGCGGTGATTATCTCCAGCGCCTACGGCTGGAGCATCGAGCGCGTGGCGTATAAGCCGGTGCGCTCCTCCAAACGCCTGATCGCGCTGATCTCGGCGATTGGTATGTCGATCTTTCTGCAGAACTACGTCAGCCTGACGCAGGGCTCGCGCGATCTGGCGCTGCCCAGCCTGATCACCGGCCAGTGGACGCTGGGTGAGAGCAACGGCTTTGCCGCCACGCTCACCACCATGCAGCTGGTTATCTGGGTCGTCACCTTCCTCGCGATGCTGGCGCTGACGCTGTTCATTCGTTATTCGCGCATGGGCCGCGCCTGCCGCGCCTGCGCTGAAGATCTGAAAATGGCCAGCCTGCTGGGCATTAACACTGACCGCGTGATCTCGCTGACCTTTGTGATCGGCGCAGCGATGGCGGCCGTGGCTGGCGTGCTGCTGGGGCAGTTTTACGGCTCCATCAACCCGTTCATCGGCTTTATGGCCGGCATGAAAGCCTTTACCGCGGCGGTACTGGGCGGCATCGGCAGCATTCCGGGCGCGATGATTGGCGGCCTGGTGCTGGGCATTGCGGAAGCGCTGACGTCAGCCTATCTGTCGACCGAATATAAAGACGTGGTGTCGTTCGCGCTGCTGATCGTGGTGCTGCTGGTGATGCCAACCGGTATCCTGGGCCGTCCGGAGGTGGAGAAAGTATGAAACGCCTCGGTCTGGTTAACGCCGTGGTCTCCACGGTGATGCTGCTGGTGCTCGCCAGCTTCTTTATGGGTATGCGCCTCGATCTCGACGGCACCAAACTGGTGGTGGCGAATGCGGGCGCCGTGCGCTGGAACTGGATCTTCCTCGGCTGCGCAGTGGTGTTTGTGTTCCAGCTGCTGCGTCCGCTGTTGCAGGGCAAGCTCAAACGCAGTGGCAAAGGGCTGGTGCTGCCGGGTTTTGACGGTTCGACACCAAAACAAAAGCTGCTGATGCTGCTGGTGATTATTGCCGCCGTCGCCTGGCCCTTCTTCGTGTCGCGCGGCAGCGTGGATATCGCCACCCTGACGCTGATCTACGTGATGCTCGGCCTCGGCCTGAATGTGGTAGTGGGCCTGTCCGGCCTGCTGGTGCTGGGTTACGGCGGCTTTTACGCCATCGGTGCTTACACCTTTGCGCTGCTGAATCACTATTACGGTTTTGGCTTCTGGGAAAGTCTGCCGCTGGCCGGCATTGTTGCCGGTGCCTTTGGCCTCCTGCTGGGCTTCCCGGTGCTGCGGCTGCGCGGTGACTATCTGGCGATTGTGACGCTCGGCTTTGGTGAGATCGTGCGTATTCTGCTGCTGAACAGCACATCAATCACTGGCGGTCCCAATGGAATCGCGCAGATCCCCAAGCCGAGCCTGTTTGGTATTGAATTTGGCCGGCGCGTCAGTGAAGGCGGCTGGACCACCTTCCACGATCTGACGGGTCTGGCGTACGATCCCAATCACCGCGTGATTTTCCTTTATCTGGTGGCGCTGCTGCTGGTGGTGCTGACGCTCTTCGTCATCAATCGTCTGCTGCGCATGCCGCTGGGGCGCGCGTGGGAAGCGCTGCGTGAAGATGAGATCGCCTGCCGTTCGCTCGGTCTCAGCCCAACGCGCATCAAGCTGACGGCCTTTACCATCAGCGCGGTGTTCGCCGGTTTCGCCGGTACGCTGTTTGCCGCGCGTCAGGGCTTTGTCAGCCCGGAATCTTTCACCTTTGTCGAGTCCGCGTTTGTGCTGGCGATTGTGGTGCTGGGCGGCATGGGTTCGCAGCTGGCGGTGATCCTGGCCGCGATTCTGCTGGTGGTGTCGCGCGAGCTGATGCGTGATTTGAACGAGTACAGCATGCTGGTGCTCGGTGGGTTGATGGTGCTGATGATGATCTGGCGTCCGCAGGGGCTGCTGCCGATGAAGCGTCCGCACCTGAAGCTGAAACAGGCAAAACAAGGAGAGCAGGCATGAGTCAGCCTTTATTAGCCGTTGAAGGCCTGATGATGCGCTTCGGCGGCCTGCTGGCCGTCAACAACGTGGCGCTGGAACTGCATCCGCAGGAGATCGTCTCGCTGATTGGCCCGAACGGGGCGGGGAAAACCACGGTATTCAACTGCCTGACCGGTTTCTATAAGCCAACGGGCGGCACCATCAAACTGCGCGATCAGCCATTGCAGGGCCTGCCGGGGCAGAAGATTGCGCGCATGGGCGTGGTGCGAACTTTCCAGCACGTGCGCCTGTTCCGTGAGATGACGGTGATTGAAAACCTGCTGGTGGCGCAGCATCAGCATCTGAAAAGCGGCGTGTTCTCCGGGCTGTTTAAAACCCCGGCGTTCCGGCGCGGCGAGAGCGAAGCGCTGGACCGCGCGGCCAGCTGGCTGGAGCGCATTGGCCTGCTGGAGCTGGCTAACCGCCAGGCCGGCAATCTGGCTTACGGCCAGCAGCGCCGGCTGGAGATCGCCCGCTGCATGGTGACGCGCCCGGAAATCCTGATGCTCGACGAACCGGCGGCCGGCCTCAACCCGCGCGAAACGCACGAGCTGGATGAGCTGATCGCTGAACTGCGCGGCGAACACAAGGTGACGGTGTTGCTGATTGAACACGATATGAAACTGGTGATGGGCATTTCTGACCGCATTTATGTGGTGAACCAGGGAACGCCGCTGGCCAACGGTACGCCGGAAGAAGTGCGTAACAACCCGGATGTGATCCGTGCTTATTTAGGTGAGGCGTAACATGGCGAACCCGATTTTAACTTTACAGGGTGTCAGTGCGCACTACGGCCCGATCCAGGCACTGCATAACATTAATCTGCATATCAGTCAGGGCGAAATCGTGACGCTGATTGGCGCTAACGGCGCGGGTAAAACCACGCTGCTCGGTACGCTGTGTGGCGAGCCGCGCGCCACCAGCGGCACCATCACCTTTGATGGCAAAACCATTACCGACTGGCAGACGGCAAAAATCATGCGTGAAGCGATTGCCATCGTACCGGAAGGCCGGCGCGTATTTTCGCGCATGACGGTGGAAGAGAACCTGGCGATGGGCGGCTTTTTCGCGACGCGTCAGCAGTATCAGGAGCGCATTGAGCGCGTTTATCAGCTGTTCCCCCGGCTGGCGGAGCGCAAAGTGCAGCGCGCCGGCACCATGTCCGGCGGTGAGCAGCAGATGCTGGCGATTGGCCGCGCGCTCATGAGCCAGCCGCGCCTGCTGCTGCTGGACGAGCCGTCGCTGGGTCTGGCGCCGATCATTATCCAGCAGATTTTCGACACCATCGAACAGCTGCGTAAAGAGGGCATGACCATCTTCCTCGTCGAGCAGAACGCCAACCAGGCACTGAAGCTGGCCGATCGCGGCTACGTGCTGGAGAACGGTCACGTGGTGCTGGAGGATAGCGGTGAAGCGTTGTTGTCCAATGAAGCGGTGAGAAGCGCGTATTTAGGCGCCTGACCTGGCTGTGGTCATGACGTGGGTGCGGTGATTTGCCCTCACCCTAACCCTCTCCCGCACGCGGGAGAGGGAACCGTACAGCAGCGTTTTTCAGGCCAGGTTGCTATCCTGACATCCTCCCGGACTTCTCTCGCCCTGCACAAGAAGGCATCAGCGCGCACGGCCTTCCATCTCCCTCTCCCTGTGGGAGAGGGCCGGGGTGAGGGCATCAGCGCGCACGGCCTTTCATCTCCCTCTCCCCGTGGGAGAGGGCCGGGGTGAGGGCATCAGCGCGCACTAACCCCGTCACATTCCCGTCATAATCCTGTTATTTTTCCGTCATTTCCTCGTGTCATGTTACTTCGCGAACAAAAAATGCGTGATATCGCGCGCGCCACAAGCACAGGAAACCCTTATGTCCGCTTTTACGCTTCGTCCCCGCCTGATGAGTCTGCTGCTCGGTCTGGCGATCAGCGGTAATGCGCTGGCTGCTACTGAAATCCCTTTCTGGCACTCCATGGAAGGCGAGTTAGGCAAAGAAGTCGATTCTCTGGCACAGCGTTTTAACCAGGCTCACCCGGATTACAAAATCGTTCCGACCTACAAAGGCAACTACGAGCAGAGCCTGGCCGCGGGTATCGCTGCGGTGCGCAGCGGTAAGGCACCGGCCATTCTGCAGGTTTACGAAGTGGGCACCGCCACCATGATGGCCTCTAAAGCCATCGTGCCGGTGCATGAAGTGTTTAAAAACGCCGGCGTGCCGATGGACCCGAAACAGTTTGTTCCTGCCGTTGCCGGTTACTACAGCGACAGCAACGGCCAGCTGATCTCGCAGCCGTTCAACAGTTCCACGCCGGTGCTGTACTACAACAAAGACGCGTTCAAAAAAGCCGGTCTTAACCCGGATCAGCCACCGAAAACCTGGCAGGCGCTGGCGCAGGATGCCGCCGCGCTGCGTAAAGCCGGCATGAGCTGCGGCTATGCCAGCGGCTGGCAGGGCTGGATTCAGATCGAAAACTTCAGCGCCTGGCATGGCCTGCCGGTTGCCACCAAAAACAACGGCTTTGACGGTACCGACGCGGTGCTGGAGTTCAACAAACCCGTGCAGGTGCGCCACATCCAGCTGCTGGAAGAGATGAATAAGAAAGGTGATTTCACCTACTTTGGCCGTAAAGACGAGTCAACGTCCAAGTTCTACAACGGCGACTGCGGTATCACCACCGCCTCATCCGGTTCGCTGGCCGACATTAAGCATTACGCCAAATTCAACTTTGGCGTGGGCATGATGCCGTACGATGACACCGTGCCGAACGCACCACAGAACGCCATTATCGGTGGCGCCAGCCTGTGGGTGATGAAAGGCAAAGATGCAGCGACGTACAAAGGCGCGGCGGAGTTCATGAAGTTCCTCGCCCAGCCGGATATCGCGGCAGAATGGCACCAGAAAACCGGTTATCTGCCGATCACCACCGCGGCTTATGAGCTGACCAAACAGCAGGGCTTCTATGACAAAAACCCGGGCGCGGACATCGCCACGCGGCAGATGCTGAATAAAGATCCGCTGCCGTTCACCAAAGGGATGCGTCTGGGCAACATGCCGCAGATTCGTACCATCGTCGACGAAGAGCTGGAAGGCGTGTGGACTGGCAAACAGTCGCCACAGGCAGCGCTGGACAACGCGGTGAAACGCGGCAACGAACTGCTGCGTCGCTTTGAACAGCAAGTGAAGTAACTCCGTAATGGCGGGATGGACGGGTAAGTCCGTCCCGCTGTCTCTTTCTGACGAGCCTGCTATGTCTTCATCATCACGTCCGGTTTTCCGCGCCCGTTTGTTGCCGTATCTGCTGGTGGCCCCGCAGCTGGCGATCACCGCGATCTTTTTTCTCTGGCCCGCCGGAGAGGCGCTGTGGTACTCGCTGCAAAGCATCGATCCGTTTGGCATCTCCAGCACCTTTGTTGGCCTTGATAACTTCCGCCGGCTGTTCAGTGACGACTACTACCTTGATTCGTTCTGGACCACCCTCGTGTTTAGCGCGCTGGTGACAGTATGCGGTATGACGTTCTCGCTGCTGCTGGCGGCGCTGGTGGATTACGTTATCCGGCTGAAAAAGCTCTATCAGACGCTACTGTTGCTGCCCTATGCGGTGGCGCCGGTAGTTGCGGCGGTGCTGTGGATGTTCCTGTTCAATCCGGGGCTGGGGCTGTTCAGCCATCTGCTGAACCAGCTTGGCTACAACTGGAACTATGCGCAGAACAGCGGTCAGGCGATGTTCCTGATTGTATTAGCGTCGATCTGGCAGCAAATGAGCTACAACTTCCTGTTTTTCTTTGCCGCGCTGCAGTCCATTCCTAAATCGCTGGTGGAAGCCGCGGCGATTGACGGTGCCGGACCGGTGCGCCGTTTCTTTAATCTGTCGCTGCCGCTGATTACGCCGGTCAGCTTTTTCCTGCTGGTGGTGAATCTGGTTTACGCCTTTTTCGACACCTTCCCGGTGATTGATGCCGCCACCGGTGGCGGGCCGGTACAGGCCACCACCACGCTGATCTACAAAATCTACCGCGAAGGCTTCACCGGACTCGATCTCTCGTCGTCCGCCGCGCAGTCGATGGTGCTGATGCTGCTGGTTATCGGCCTGACCATTCTGCAATTCCGCTTTGTCGAGCGTAAGGTGCAATACCAATGATTGAAAATCGACGCGGGCTGGATATCTTCGCCCACACGCTGCTGGCGCTGGGGGTGCTGACCATTCTGTTCCCGCTGTACGTGGCGTTTGTCGCCGCGACGCTGGATAACAACGCGGTGTATCAGGTACCGATGACGCTGGTGCCGGGCCCGCATCTCATCGACAACATCACCCACATCTGGCGCGATGGCGTCAACGGCAGCGCGGCGTTTGGCCTGATGATGCTGAACAGCCTGATCATGGCGCTGGGCATCACCGTGGGCAAAATCACGGTGTCGATGCTCTCAGCTTTTGCGCTGGTATGGTTTCGTTTTCCGCTGCGCACGCTGTTTTTCTGGCTGATCTTCATCACCCTGATGCTGCCGGTAGAAGTGCGTATTTTCCCGACGGTGGAGGTGATCTCCACGCTGCACATGCTGGACAGTTACAGCGGTCTGACATTGCCGCTGATGGCCTCCGCGACCGCCACGTTCCTGTTCCGCCAGTTTTTTATGTCGCTGCCGGATGAGCTGATTGAAGCGGCGCGCATTGACGGCGCCAGCCCGATGCGTTTTTTCTGGGATATCGTGCTGCCGCTGTCAAAAACCAATCTCGCCGCGCTGTTTGTCATCACCTTTATTTACGGCTGGAACCAGTATCTGTGGCCGCTGCTGATCATCAACGATGCCGGCCTGAGCACTGCCGTGGCGGGGGTGAAAAGTATGATCAACACCAGCGGCGGTCCGACGCAGTGGAACGAAGTGATGGCGGCGATGTTATTAACCCTGATCCCACCGGTGGTGGTGGTGCTTGTGATGCAGCGCGCTTTTGTGCGTGGCCTGGTGGAGAGTGAGAAATAGATGGCAGCGGTAACCCTTCAGACCGTTACGAAATCGTATGACGGCAAAAACCAAATCATTCAGCCGCTGAACATCACCATCAATGACGGTGAGTTTATGGTGATGGTCGGCCCGTCCGGCTGCGGAAAATCGACGCTGCTGCGCATGGTGGCCGGGCTGGAGCGCGTCACGTCGGGCGATATCTACATCGATGATCGGCGCGTCACCGACATGGAGCCGAAAGATCGCGGCATCGCCATGGTATTCCAGAATTACGCGCTCTACCCGCACATGACGGTGGGAGAGAACATGGCTTACGGCCTGAAGATCCGCGGCATGGGCAAGGAACAGATTACCCAGCGGGTGATGGATGCGGCGCGCAGTCTGGAGCTTGATCACCTGTTGCAGCGCCGTCCGCGCGAGCTCTCCGGCGGCCAGCGTCAGCGCGTGGCCATGGGCCGCGCCATCGTGCGGGAACCGGCGGTGTTTCTGTTTGATGAGCCGCTGTCGAACCTGGATGCGCGCCTGCGCGTGCAGATGCGTCTGGAGCTGCAGCAACTGCACCGCCGGCTGAAAACCACCAGCCTGTACGTCACGCACGATCAGGTTGAAGCCATGACGCTGGCGCAGCGCGTGATGGTGATGAATAAAGGCGTGGTGGAGCAGGTGGGCACGCCGGTGGAGGTGTATGAGCGTCCGGCCAGTCAGTTTGTTGCGTCGTTCATCGGCGCGCCGGCGATGAACCTGCTACCCGGTCAGATCAACAGCGATGGCTCGCGCTTTACGCTCGACGCGCTCAACAGCCTGCCGCTCGGCGCAGGCAAAGCGCGATGGGCCAACCGTCCGCTGACGCTCGGCATTCGTCCCGAGCATATTCAGCTCAGCAACCGTGAGGCCGGCGGTGTGCCGCTGGTGGTGGATACGCTGGAGATCCTCGGCGCGGACAATCTTGCGCATGGTCACATTGGCAACACGCGGCTGGTGGTGCGTTTGCCGCACAGCGAGCGGCCGCAGGCTGGCAGCAGCCTGTGGCTACAACTGCCGCCAGATGCGTTACACTTCTTCGATTCTACCCATGGAAAGCGTCTGGAATGAGTGTAAAAAACTGGCCCTATCCGCACATTGTTGCGCATCGCGGCGGCGGCAAGCTGGCCCCGGAAAATACCCTGGCGGCGATTGATGTCGGCGCGCACTACGGTCATACCATGATCGAATTCGACGCCAAACTGTCACAGGATAAGCAGATTTTCCTGCTGCACGATGACACGCTGGACCGCACCAGCAATGGCTGGGGCGTGGCGGGCGATCTGCCGTGGCAGCAGCTGGCGCAGCTGGATGCCGGCAGCTGGTTTAGCCGTGAATTTGACGGTGAGCCGCTGGCATTGCTGAGCGAGGTGGCCGCGCGCTGCCGCCAGCATCGGATGATGGCCAACATTGAGATCAAACCCAGCAGCGGTACCGAGGTGGAAACCGGACGTGATGTAGCGCTGGCCGCACGAACGCTGTGGCAGGGACAAACGGCACCGCTGCTGTCCTCGTTCTCGTACGCGGCGCTGGAAGCGGCGATGCAGGCCGCGCCGGAGCTGCCGCGCGGCCTGCTGCTGGATGAGTGGCACGACGACTGGCAGGCGCTGACCGCCGCGCTCGACTGCGTCTCCATCCATTTAAATCATCGCTTGCTGGACGCCGGACGCACCGCCGCGCTTAAAGCCGCCGGTCTGCGTATTCTGGTGTATACCGTGAATCAGCCCGCGCGGGCGCGCGAGCTGCTGAGCTGGGGCGTGGATGCCATCTGTACCGATCGCATTGATGCTATCGGCCCGGACTTCCGTTAATTGCCGTACTGCGTCTGCGCATTGCTGTTCTGCTGGCCCGGCTGCGACTGAATCACGCGCTGCCGGGCGCTATCGCGCCGCTCCTGCAGCTTACGCTGCATCTCCTGATTTTGCTGCTGCTGATCCTGACGCAACTGCTGCTGCTGTTGCTGCTGCTGGATCTGCATGCGCGTCTGCATCCGCTGCTGGCTTGGGTTATAGCCGGGTTGATTCGGTTGGTTAGTGTTGTTCAGCATGTTCGCCATGCCGCTCAGCGGCATCAGTGCCGCGATAACAATCAGCCATTTTTTCATGGTGTTCCTCCATCAGTGCGGCCTGCTGTGTGAGGTTGCTCGCCACCCGGCAGCAACCGCCGCAACCATAAGTTTATGCGATATCACAAACCCCAAAACCAGGAGTGCACCTAATTTGGCTTAACTGCTATCTTTTTTACAGTATTTGCAAACACTTGCAGCAATCAATAACAAATGTAAACAACTGAAAGGATGGTGGCGGGATGAGGATACATAACGGTGTGCGCCAGTTCGGCTGGGCGCTGTTAATGAGTTTTACCGTGGTGCAGGGGGCGCAGGCGGCGCCAGCCAGCGCACCGCCGGTGTCATATGGCGTCGACAGCGACACCTTTCACCCGGTGAAAGCGCAGCACGGAATGGTTGCGTCAGTGGACGCCATGGCAACCCGGGTGGGCGTCGATATCCTCAAACAAGGGGGTAACGCGGTAGATGCAGCGATTGCGGTGGGCTTTGCGCTGGCGGTCACTCACCCGCAGGCGGGCAACCTGGGCGGCGGCGGCTTTATGCTGCTGCGCACCGCTGCCGGCCGCACCACCGCCATCGATTTCCGCGAGATGGCGCCGGCGCGTGCCTCGCGCGATATGTTCCTGGATAAGCAGGGCAATGCGGATAGTAAGTTATCACTCACTTCTCATCTGGCTTCCGGCACGCCGGGAACCGTAGCCGGTTTTGCCCTGGCAGCGCAAAAGTACGGCACGCTGCCGCTTAGCACGCTGCTGGCGCCGGCGATCAAGCTGGCGCGCGACGGCATCATCGTTAACGATGCGCTGGCTGACGATCTCGCTACCTACGGTAAAGAGAACCTGATCAACCACGACAACAGTCGCGCCATTTTCTACAAAGCCGACGGTCAGCCTTACCAGAAGGGCGATCGCCTGGTGCAGAAAAACCTCGCGCACAGCCTGCAGCTGATTGCCCAACAGGGGCCGGATGCTTTCTACAAAGGCAAAATTGCCGATGAGATCGCTGCCGAAATGGCGCAGCACGGCGGACTGATTGGCAAGGCGGATCTGGCGGCCTACCGCGCAGTGGAACGCAAGCCGGTAAGCGGCAGCTACCGTGGCTACGAGGTGTTCTCCATGCCGCCACCGTCGTCCGGTGGCATTCATATCGTGCAGATCCTCAATATCCTGGAAAACTTCGATCTGGCGAAATGGGGCTTCGGTAGCGCGGACGCGATGCAGGTTATGGCCGAAGCGGAAAAATATGCCTACGCCGACCGCTCCGAGTATCTCGGCGATCCCGACTTCGTTAAGGTGCCACAGCAGGCGCTGACCAGCAAAGCCTACGCCAAAACGCTGGCCCAGCAGATTGACGTTAACAAGGCGCGCCCCTCAGCCGACATCAAGCCCGGCAAGCTGGCACCGTACGAGAGCAATCAAACCACCCACTTCTCGGTGGTGGATAAAGACGGCAACGCGGTGGCGGTGACCTACACGCTGAACACCTACTTTGGCAGCGGCGTGGTGGCCGGTAACAGCGGCATTCTGATGAACAATGAAATGGATGATTTCTCTGCCAAGCCGGGCACGCCAAACGTTTATGGCCTGGTGGGCGGTGAGGCGAACGCGATCCAGCCGGCCAAACGTCCGCTGTCATCGATGTCGCCAACCATTGTGGCGAAAGACGGTAAAACCTGGCTGGTGACCGGCAGCCCGGGCGGCAGTCGGATTATCACCACCGTGCTGCAAATGGTGGTGAACAGTATCGATTTCGGTATGAACGTGGCGGAAGCCACCAATGCGCCGCGCTTCCATCACCAGTGGCTGCCGGATCAGCTGCGCGTCGAGAAGGGCTTCAGCCCGGATACGCTGCGTCTGCTGGAAGCTAAAGGTCAGCATGTCAAAGTGCTGCCGGCGATGGGCAGCACGCAGAGCATCATGATTGGCCCGGACGGCATGCGCTACGGCGCGTCCGACCCGCGCTCGGTGGATGATTTGAGTGCCGGGTATTAACGTCGCGCAATAAATTGCGCCGCTACCTCACCGTGCATTGGCCGGTAGCGGCGCGATTCATCGCGCATTCCCTTTCAGACGCGCCATGTAATGCGTATTGATCATCTGGCCGTCGCGGACCGCGAAACCTCTGGCGGTACCTTCAATCTCAAAACCAAACTGCTGATACAAACCCATGGCCTGGTGGTTATCCGCAAATACCGTCAGTTCAATTCGCGTGACCTGCAGCCAGTTGTCGCACAGATCCACCATCGCCGCCATCAGCGCTTTACCCACGCCGCGCCGATGGAATGCCGGATCAACGCCCATGCCGATAGTGGCGCAGTGACGGCGGCGTGCCACCGCCATAACTTCCAGCGTCAGCTGACCGACAACCTGCCCGTCAATACAGGCCACCAGCATGGTGACATGGGGACGGGGATTCGCGAGCCGCTCCTGCCAGAGTGACGGTGACTGATACGGCAGATGCAGCGTGCCCGCCTGAGTTTCCGGCTGGCTATAGATACGCGTCAGAACGGCGGCATCTTCGGGCGTTGCGTGACGAACAGTAACCTGACTCATAAAGCAGCTCCTTGCACTCAGTGAATGAAATCCCCTTTAACATCAGGGAATTCGCGCGCAACGTCAACGGTAAAAAAATCGGGAAAGGGCTTTACAGACGCGAATGATAATGATTATTATTGTCAGCGCGAATCCGGCAGCGTCTCCTGACAAACCGGGTAAGCACGACATTGCTCACATTGCTTCCAGTGTTTCTTAGCCAGCTCGGGTGCTGGCTTTTTTTTTGCCTGCGCCTCAGGCGAACGCCGTCCTCGGCACTTAATCCCTCTTCTCCTTCCGTGGCCGCAACGGCATAACATGACAAAAAAATGATAAACTCAGCGTATCTCTGACCTCAGGCGCACACGATGAAGAAGAAAAGACCGGTATTACAGGATGTTGCCGATCGCGTCGGCATCACAAAAATGACCGTCAGCCGCTACCTGCGGAACCCCGATCAGGTCTCTGCGGCGCTGCGCGACAAAATCGCCGTGGCGCTGGATGAACTCGGCTATATCCCCAACCGTGCGCCCGACATGCTCTCTAACGCCACCAGCCGCGCGATTGGCGTGCTGCTACCCTCGCTCACCAACCAGGTATTTGCCGACGTGCTGCGCGGCATTGAAACCGTGACCGATGAAGCGGGCTATCAGACGCTGGTGGCGCACTTCGGCTACAACCCGCACAAAGAGGAGCTGCAGCTGCGTTCGCTGCTGGGCTGGAACATTGATGGCGTGATCCTCACCGAACGTTCCCATACGCCGGGCACGCTGCGCATGCTGGAAGTGGCGGGCATTCCGGTGATCGAAATGATGGATTGCGTCACGCCGTGTCTTGATATGGCCGTGGGCTTCGACAACGTCGAGGCGGCGCGGCAGATGACGCATGCTATCCTCAGGAAAGGCCATCGTCACACCGTCTATCTGGGCGCGCGCCTCGATGAGCGTACGCTGCAAAAGCAGCAGGGCTACGAACAGGCGATGCGCGAAGCCGGGCTGACGCCACACAGCGTCATGATGGAAGATGCCTCCTCCTTCAGCGCCGGTGCCCAGCTGCTGCGCGAGGCGCAGAAGCGCTATCCGCACACTGACAGCCTGTTCTGTACCAATGATGACCTGGCGGTAGGCGCGATGTTTGAGTGCCAGCGCCAGGGGCTGCGCGTGCCGGAGCAGATGGCGATCGCCGGCTTTCACGGCCACGACATCACGCAGGTGGTCAATCCGCGGCTGGCTACGGTGCTGACGCCACGCGAACGCATGGGGCGTGAATCAGCCGCCATGCTGCTGGCGCGGATTGGCGGCGATCGCAGCGTGACCGCACCGCTGGATGTCGGTTTTGAGATTGCCGAAGGTGGCAGCATCTGATTTTGGCGATTTTTTGAGTCAGTTCACACTTTCGTGCTTTTCCGCCTGACAAGGGTTGCCAGCGTCTGAGCGCGCTCGGACAATGGCAATCAAAATTGTTATCGGTAACATTGGCAGCTTAACCTGCCGGAGCGCAAAACCATGACCACGCCATCTCCATCGCACCACGTCTTTATCCTGATGGGTGTTTCCGGCAGCGGAAAGTCTGCCGTCGCCAATCAGGTGTCTCATCAGCTCAGCACCGCGTTTCTGGATGGTGATTTCCTGCATCCGCGCAGCAACATCACCAAAATGGCGGAAGGCCATCCGCTGAACGACGACGATCGCCAGCCGTGGCTGCAGGCGCTGAATGATGCGGCGTTCGCGATGCAGCGCACCCAGGCGATCTCGATTATCGTCTGTTCAGCGCTCAAAAAGTCCTATCGCGACATCCTGCGTCAGGGCAATCACAACCTGAAATTCATCTATCTGAAGGGCGATTTTGCCACCATTGAGTCTCGTCTCAAGGCGCGCAAAGGCCACTTCTTCAAACCGCAGATGCTGGTGACACAGTTTGAAACCCTGCAGGAACCGGGTGCCGACGAGCCGGATGTGCTGGTTGTCGATATCAATCACTCACTGGATGAGGTAGTTGCGGCCACGGTTGCGACCATCGAGGGCGCAATCAACAAGGGCTAGTCATGAGTACCGCAACGCTGGTGTTAACCGCAGCAGGCTCTGTCCTGCTGCTGCTGTTTTTGGTGATGAAAGCGCGGATGCACGCCTTTGTCGCCCTGATGTTAGTGTCGATGGGTGCCGGTCTGTTCTCCGGTATGCCGCTGGATAAAATTGCCGAGACCATGCAAAAAGGCATGGGCGGCACGCTCGGCTTTCTCGCCATTGTGGTGGCGCTGGGCGCCATGTTCGGCAAAATTCTGCACGAAACCGGTGCGGTCGATCAGATCGCCATTCGCATGCTGAAAACCTTTGGCGAACGGCGCGCGCACTATGCGATGGGCATTGCCGGGCTGATCTGTGCGCTGCCGCTGTTCTTTGAAGTGGCCGTAGTGTTGTTGATCAGCATCGCCTTCGCTGTGGCACGCCGCACCCACGATAATCTGGTCAAACTGGTGATCCCGCTGTTTGCCGGCGTCGCCGCCGCGGCTGCCTTTTTGCTGCCCGGACCGGCACCGATGCTGCTGGCGGCGCAGATGCACGCTGACTTTGGCTGGATGATCCTGCTGGGGCTGTGCGCGGCGATTCCCGGCATGCTGATTGCCGGTCCGCTGTTCGGCAACCTGATTGCGCGCCATGTGACGTTCAGTGCGCCGCCGGAAGATCATCAGCCGGACGTCAGCGAGGGCCAACTGCCGTCGTTTGGCTTTAGCCTGTCGCTGATTTTGTTCCCGCTGCTGCTGGTCGGGCTGAAAACCATCGGCGCGCGCTTTACCACACCGGATTCACGTCTGTATGCGTGGCTGGAGTTTATCGGCCATCCGTTTACCGCCATCCTGCTGGCGCTGCTGGTAGCGATTTACGGCCTGGCTTACCGTCAGGGCATGGATAAAGAGAAGGTGATGCAGGTATGCGGCAGTGCGCTGCAGCCGGCGGGGATTATTCTGCTGGTGATTGGTGCGGGCGGCGTGTTCAAACAGGTGCTGGTGGATTCCGGCGTTGGCCCGGTGCTGGGCCACGCGCTGACCGGTGCCGGCATGCCGATTGCGCTGGCCTGTTTTATTCTCTCCGGCGCGATTCGGGTGATTCAGGGCTCGGCCACGGTGGCCTGTTTAACCACCGTCGGGCTGGTGATGCCGGTGATTGAACCCTTGCATTACAGCGGCGCGCAGCTGGCGGCGCTGTCGATCTGCATTGGCGGCGGCTCGATTATTATCAGCCACGTCAACGATGCCGGTTTCTGGCTGTTCGGCCGCTTCACCGGTGCCACCGAAGGCGAGACGCTGAAGACCTGGACGCTGATGGAGACGATTCTCGGCACCACCGGCGCTATCGTCGGGATGATCGCGTTTAGTTTGTTGTCGTAATGGCAATGCGCAATAAATTGCGCCGTTACAGATTAATGCACAGCCTGTAGCGGCGCGATTTATCGCGCGTTGTAAAAATGATTAATCCACCTCGCGCTCATCGTCCGGCTGATCCAGCACGGTGTACGCCACCGCACAGAACAGCGAATTCAGGCGCTTCATATCTCCCAGCAAACCTAAATGCAGCGAACTGGTTTCGATGCTTTGCACATTCTGCCGGTGCAGGCGCTCGACGTGGGCGTGGGAATAACGGCGAATCAGGATGCGGAAACGGTGCTTGGCACGGCGCAGGCGCTTCGCGCTGGTGACGTCGTGCGACAGAAACACCGACAGGCTCAGGCGCAGGTTGCTTAACACCTGCTCCTGCAGCGAATTCAGCTCTTCCAGCCCTTCCGGCGAAAACGCCCGGCGCGCCTGCAGCGACTTGTCCGCTACGTCGGCGCTCATGCGTTCGATAATGTCGCCTGCCTGCTCCAGATTCAGCGCCATCTCAATCACCTCGGCCCAGCGGCGTGAATCCTCTTCCGCCAGGTCCTCCTTCGGCATGCGCGCCAGATAGAGCTTAATGGCGGTGTACAGCACGTCCACATCATCATCCAGCCGCCGCGCTGCGCGCTCCTCGCGCAGTTCGCCCATCACCACCTTGTTGAAGCTCTCCAGCATCTGCTCCACCACATCGCCAATGCGCAGCGTCTCCCGCGCCGCGTTGGCCAGCGCCAGCGCCGGGGTATCCAGCGCGCTGCTGTCGAGGTGCTTAGGTTTGAGATGGGTCTGGTTTTCCGCATCGTCGGCGATCATGCGGCGGCACAGGCGCGCCATCGGTTCGGCAAACGGCACCATCACCAGACAGCGCACCAGGTTGTAGAACACGTGGAAGAAGATCACCATCTCTTCATCGTTAACCGGCAGCTTATCCAGCAGGTCGGCGATGTAATCGACAAACGGCAAAATAACGATGCTGCCAATCAGCTTGAACAACAGGCTACCAAGCGCCACCCGCTTGCCGGCAGCATTGGATCCGCTGGCGTTGATCATCGCCAGCAAGCCGCTGCCGAGGTTAGCGCCAATCACCAGACACAGCGCCACTTTGAACGAGATAACGCCGGTGGCGGTCAGCGTGGCGGTAATCAGCACTGCGGCCAGGCTGGAGTAGCTGATGATGGCGAAAACCGCGCCAATCAGCGCATCCAGCATGATATCGCCGGTCAGCGTGGAGAACAGCACCTGTACGCCAGCGGCCTGCGTGATGGGTTTGGCGGCGGCGACAATCAGCTGCAGCGCCAGCAGAATCAGCCCGAGGCCGATGGCCGCACGTCCGATCTGGCCAGCGCGCGTCTGTTTGCGGCTGAGGAAAAATACCACGCCAAAAAAGATAAACAGCGGCGACAGCCAGGAGAGATCGAAGGTCAGGATGCGCGCCATGATGGCAGTACCGACGTCGGCTCCCAGCACCACCACCAGCGCGGGCGTCAGGCTGACCAGATTCTGCGCCACAAACGAGGTGACTAATAACGTGGTGGCGTTACTGCTCTGCACCAGCGCGGTAACGCCAATCCCGGCAAGAAACGCCATCGGCTTTTTTTCCACGCTGCGGCTTAACACGCGACGCAGATCGGCACCGTACACGCGCATCACGCCGGTGCGGACAATATGGGTGCCCCATACCAGCAGGGCGACGGCGGAGAGAAGGTTAAGCAGGGTTAGCACGAATAAAGGCTCCTATGCGCCAGGCAGAAAACAGGCGGCTGCCTGCCTGGCGATAAGCACAGCCGATAAATACCTGCGTCGCGCTGCGTTGCCAATTTTTCGTTTAATTTAAGCGACCTGGCGCAACGTCGACATCTCTAACTGTAGTCCAATCTGCATGCCGGCGGGGTGTAAATCTGCCACGCTGCGGTTGAGCACATCTACCGACAACTCGACCTGATTCGCCAGCACGCGATAGCGGATCACGTTCCCGAGCAGGCTATGGCTCAGAATAGTGGCCGCGATGCCTGCCTGCGGTGCGCACAGCTGGATGGATTCCGGACGAATCGCCACCTGGCTGCTGAACGGCTGGCCGGTCAGCTGCATTGCCTGTTCGGCACTTAGCAGGTTGTAGTTACCAATAAAGCCCGCGGCGAACAGATCCACCGGCTGGGTATAGAGCGTTTCCGCGTTGCCGTTTTGCACAATGCGACCGCGATTCATCAGCACAATACGGTCCGACAGCGTCAGCGCCTCTTCCTGATCGTGGGTGACAAAAATGGTGGTCAGCTTCAGCTCCTGCTGAATGTGGCGAATCTGCTCGCGCAGATGGCGGCGAATGCGGGCGTCCAGCGCCGACAGCGGTTCATCCAGCAGCAGCAGGCGTGGCCGCGTCACCAGCGAACGCGCCAGCGCCACACGCTGACACTGACCACCCGACAGCTGGTGCGGATAGCGGCGCGCGAAGTCGGTCAGTTCCACCAGCGCCAGCGCTTCCATCACGCGTTGCTGAATCTCACCGGCGGGCAGTTTCTGCATCTTCAGGCCAAAGGCGACATTCTTCTCTACCGTCATATTGGGAAACAGCGCATAGCTCTGGAACACCATGCCAATGGTACGTTTCTGCGGCGGCAGCGGCACCAGATCCTGGCCCTGCAGCAGAATGGTGCCGCTGTCGACATCGGTCAGGCCGGCGATGCAGCGCAGCAGCGTTGACTTGCCGCAGCCGCTCGGGCCGAGCAGGGTGACAAACTCACCTTCGTCGGCGCTGAAATCGATGTTTTCAAAAATGGTGGTGGGGCCATAACTTTTATTCAGTTGGGTAACGTTCAGGTAACTCATGGTCAGCCTCGTTCAGGATTGAGGGCATTGGCCAGCCAGGTGACCAGCAGGACAACCGCAAAATAAGAGATCACCAGCGCGCTGGTGAAATGCCCGCTGCCGTTGCGCATGTTGTAGAGATAAACCTGCAGCGTTTCATAGCGGGTGCCGACCAGCAGGTTAGCAAAGACAAACTCACCAATCAGAAACGAGAAGGAGAGCAGCACGGCAATGAACACCCCTTTGCGCAGATTTGGCAGCACCACAAACAGGGCTGCCTGCCAGGTGCTGGCGCCCAGCAGATGAGCCGCGTCAATCAGCTCTTTCAGGTTGATGGCCTGCATGTTGTTGGCAATGGCGCGGTAGATAAACGGCAACGCAATGGTGAAGTAACAGCCGATGAGAATCCACGGCGTGCCGGTCAGCATCAGCGGGCCCGAGGAGTAGAGCTGCAGCAGCCCGACCGACGAGACCACCGGCGGCACGGCAAACGGCATCAGAATCAGCACGTTCATCACCGCGTCCAGTTTTGGATAGTAGTAAGCGATTACAAACATCGCAGGCAGCACCAGCAGCAGGGAGAACAGCAGCGCACCCACGCAGATCAGCAGTGAATGACCGAGCGCGGTGAGGAAGCGCGGATCGCTCCACAGCTGCGTCAGCCACTTCAGGGTAAAGCCCTGCGGCAGAATGGTATCGCTCCACTCGCTGGAGATGCCGTACAGCAGCGTCGCCAGCAGCGGTGCGGCGAGCACAATCAGCAGCAGCCAGACAATCAGGCGATGGTAGAGTTTTTCGACGCGAGACATGTCAGGACTCCTGTACGCGGGCATGCAGATAGCTGCGACGCACCAGATACTGCTGCACCACGGTAATCAGCGCCATAATCAGCACCAGCAGCATCGCCAGCGCGCCGCCGGTATTGGGATCGAGCGAGATATCGCCTGACACCAGCGCGGCGATGCGCACCGGCACCACGTTGAAGTTGCCGGTGGTCAGCGCATAAATGGTGGCGTAGGCGCCCAGCGCGTTGGCCAGCAAAATTACAAAGGTGCCGAGCAGTGCCGGAAACAGAATCGGCAGGCCGATGTGCCACCAGTAGCGCCAGCGGCTGGCACCGAGCAGTGCCGCCGACTCTTCCCAGTCTTTCCGCAGCCCGTCAAACGCCGGGTAGAGCAGCAGAATACCGAGCGGAATCTGGAACCAGGTGTAAACCAGCACCATGCCGTCGCGCGAAAACAGCTTAAAGCTGTCCAGCCAGCCGTAGTGGCGCAGCAGCAGCGTCAGGCAGCCGTTGAGTCCGAGCAGGATGACAAAGGCGAAGGCCAGCGGCACGCCGGCGAAGTTGCTGGTCATATTGGTGAACGACAGCAAAAAGCGCTGAAAACGCCCGGTGCCGAGCTTGTGCAGCGAATAACCGGCAAGCAGCGCGATCAGCAGGCCGTAAACGCTCGACCACAGCGAAATATCCAGCGACAGGCGAAAGGCCTGCAGGTAGAACGGTGAAGTGAGGATATCGCTGTAGTTATCGATGCCCCAGCGCTCGTTGATATCGCTCCAGAAGCTGTTGATGGCAATCCACAGCAGCGGCGCGAGCTGGAAGGCGATCCAGAACAGTACGAACGGCAGCAGCAGCAGCGAGGCCAGGGTTTTGCCCTTCATCAGCGCGGCTCCGCCAGCAGACCGCGACACAGCGGTTTGTCGTGCGGGACGCCGAGCAGGGTGCAGACGGTGCCGCACAGGTCGGTTTGCTGCGGCTCAAGGTCGGGCTGCAGCGAGAAGCCGCGGCCAAAAACAAACAGCGGCACCTGCGTCTCTTCCGGCAGAATACCGCCGTGCGAGCGATCGTCGTTCATGCCGTGATCGGCGGTGACAATCACCTGATAACCGGCGGCCAGCCAGCCGGGCATCCACTGCGACAGATAGCCATCCGCCATTCGTGCCCGGTTACGGTACTGCGGTGATGACAGGCTGTGCTTGTGCCCGGCATCGTCGATGTTCATTGGGTGAATCAGCAGGAAATCGGGATCGTGCTGCAGGCGCAGGCTTTCGGCATCCTCGAACAGGTGCGAATCGGGATAACCGTCGTCCCAGTAGAAATGGCCGTACTGGATCGGCAGGTCGGGCGCGTTAGTGTGGCGATCGCGCGCGGCGTTGAACGGCGAGCGGTTATACAGTTCGCTCACCCAGTGATAAGCGGCAGCGGCGGTAGTGAGTCCGGCGTCGCGCGCATAGTGGAAGATGCTGCGCTGATTGCTCAGGCGATTGACGCCGTTGTGAATGATGCCGCTGCGCACCGGCGGAATGCCGGTCAGAATGCATTCGTACAGCGGACGTGACAGCGACGGCAGTTCGCAGGTCAGCGTGTAATAGTGGCCGTTGCCCTGTTTGCATTCGGCAAACAGATAGCCCATGGCGTGCTGCGCCACCTGATTACTCAGCCCATCGAGTACCACCAGGATTGTTTTCATCCCCGCTCCCTCAGGTGCGCATGAATGCGCACCCTGTAAAAATTGGTGATAGGTACCGGCGCAATGTATTGCGCATTGCCGGAAAACGGATGCGCGATACATCGCGCCGCTACGGTATGTGCGACTGGCAAAACGTCTGCGTTACTGCTTCATGTTAATAACCACATTCTCCTGCCACAGGCGCGGCAGCAGTTTTGAGGTCTTATCCCAGGCAGCCTGATCTTTGATCGGACGGGCATTTTTATATTCCGACTGCGGCAGCAGCTTGGCCTGCACGTCCGCCGGCAGCGTTAAATGCTCGGCGCGAATCGGGCGCGCATAGCCTTTCGCCAGGTTGATCTGGCCCTCATCCGACAGAATGTATTCACGCGCCAGCTTCGCCGCGTTCGGGTGGCGGGCGTATTTGTTGATAATGGTGGTATAGCCAGAAGTCACCGACCCGTCCGACGGAATCACCACTTCGTAGCGATTTTTATCAATCTGGTCGCGGTAGTTCAGACCGTTGAAGTCCCACACCACGGCGACCTGAATCTCACCTTTTTCGATGTTGGCGATCACCGGGTCGGTCACGCCAAGGCGGCCCTGTTTCGCCAGCTCACCAAAGAACGCCAGCGCCGGCTTGATGTTCTTCTCGTCACCGCCCAGCGCATAGCTGGCGGCGAGGACGCCGTTTGCCGCCTGAGCAGCCGTGCCGACGTCGCCGATAGTGACCACATACTTACCTTTTTTCAGATCGGCCCAGCTGTGCGGTGCGTCTTTCACCTGCTGCTTGTCGATCAGGAAAGCGATGGTGCCGGTGTAGGCCAGCATCCAGTTGCCATCGGCGTCTTTCGCCCATGCCGGAATCTGATCCCAGTGCGTCGGTTTGTAGGGTTGCGCCACGCCTTTGGCGACGGCAATCGGGCCGAAGGCGGCACCCACGTCGCCGATATCGGCGCTGGCGTTATCCTGCTCGGCGGCAAACTTCGCCAGCTCCTGCGCCGAAGACATATCGGTATCGCTGTGCTTCAGACCGTATTTGGTGCTGAGATCGTTCCAGGTATCTTTCCAGTTGGCCCAGGTGTCAGGCATACCGACGCTGTTAACCTGGCCTTCGGCGCGCGCGGCTTTTTCCAGCGCGGCAACATCGTTATCGGCGGCCTGCGCGGCGGGCAGCGCAAGCAGAACGGCACTGGCTACTACAGAAGAGATAAACGCTTTCATCTCGATTGCTCCGGGTGTAAGTTGTGGGTCGTCGTGGTCTAGTCCAGCAAGAACCGAGCCAATGTAGCCCGGATAGATGAAGGTTTTATGACCGGGGTGTTGAAATGGGATGTGGCGCGTCGTTCCACATGCGGTTACAGCGCGCTAAAGCGTGGGATGTGCCTTGTCACATTGTAGTCATCGAACTGTCATAGTGCAGATTTGCCCCAAAATGAGGCTGAAAAAAATGTCGTCGAAAACCGCAGATGTGATCGCCGCCGCACTATGCGAACGGATTGAAAACGGAGAGTTTGTCACCAGACGATTGCCGGCCGAGCGCGCGTTAAGCGAACAGTATTCGACCACGCGCATCACGCTGCGTGAAGCGCTTGGCCTGCTGGAAGCGCAGGGCGTCATCTACCGCGAACTGCGGCGCGGCTGGTTTATTGCGCCGCCGCGCCTCATCTATAACCCGGCACATCACAGCCACTTTCACGCCATGGCGCTGCAGCAGGGGCGCATTGCCAGCACTGAGGTGATGGAGGCGCGCGAGGTGCCGGCGCAGCTGGCAATTGCGCGTCATCTGCAACTGCTGGAAGGCGATCAGGTGTACCGCATTCGCCGCCTGCGCCGCATTGATGGCCGCGCGGTGCTGTACGTCGAGCATTACCTCAATCCGGCCTTCTTTCCCGGTCTGCTGCGTGAAGATCTCACCCGCTCGCTGACCGATCTGTATGACCAGCGCTACGGCATTCACTACGGCGGCGCACGGTTTACCATTGTGCCCGGTCCGCTTCCGGCGCGGGCGGCGCCCGCACTGAACGTAGCGAGCGGTACGCCCGGCCTGCTGATTACGCGTATCAACCGTGACCAGCATAAGCGGGTGATTGACTGCGACTGCGAGTACTGGCGTTATGACGCGCTGTGCGTTGATGTTGAGGTGTGATGTATTGTGATTTAGATCACATTACAGCATGATAGCGCCAGAAGAATCTCGTCATCTGAGGCGCAAAATAATGACAACAAAACCAGCGGCGGGGCAGCTTATTGCTTCGGTATTACAGTGGGTACTGAACATTGGCCTGGTGATTCTGGCCGTTATTCTGGTGGTGTTTCTTGGTAAAGAGACCATTCACCTGGCGAATGTGCTGTTCAGCACCGGTGAGCAGGCGTCCTCGTATCTGCTGATCGAAGGCATTGTGATCTACTTTCTCTATTTCGAGTTTATCGCGCTGATTGTGAAGTACTTTCAGTCCGGCTATCACTTTCCGCTGCGCTACTTCGTCTATATCGGGATCACGGCGATTATTCGTCTGATCATTGTCGACCATAAAAATCCTTTCGATACGTTGTGCTACTCGGCGGCCATTTTGATTCTGGTGGTGACGCTGTGGCTGGCCAACAGTAACCGCCTGAAACGCGAGTAATTCCTCCCGCGACGCCAGCGTGGCACAAGCAGATGTGTCACGCTGAGCGCGGTGCGCTACACTAGGGCAACTTTTTTACCGGAGATGTCCTGATGTCGCATGACGCGCTGCGCCAGTTACGCGCACTGCACTGGCTGCCAGCCTCTTCCCCGTTACTTTCACCGCCGCTGCTTGACTGGCTGCTGGAAGAAGACTCAATGACGCGCCGCTTTGAGCAGCACTGCCAGCAGGTTACCGTACAACTGCTGCGGGAAGCGTTCATTACCGCCGATGAGATGCCGCAGGAAGCGGCGTTTCTGCCTGCCGACACGCGCTTCTGGCTGCGTGAAATCGTGCTGTGCGGTGACAATGAACCCTGGCTGATTGGCCGAACCGTGGTGCCGGAGAGCACGCTGAACGGCCCGGAACAGATGCTGCAAAATCTCGGCACGCGACCGCTGGGACGCTACCTGTTTTCCTCCTCGACGCTGAGCCGCGATTTTATCGATCCGGGCCAGATTGATGACCTGTGGGGACGCCGCTCGCGGCTGCGCCTGTCCGGCAAACCGCTGCTGTTAACTGAACTGTTTTTACCGGCGTCGCCGCTGTACCGCGCGCTGAAGCAAGGATAACGCCCCGTGCAAAAGACTTTAACCATGAGCAAATGGCAGGCCTATAGTCGCCTGATGCGTATTGATAAACCGATTGGCACGCTGCTGCTGCTGTGGCCGACACTGTGGGCGCTGTGGCTATCCGGCATGGCGATTCCGCCGCTGTCGGTGCTGGTGGTGTTCGTCCTCGGCGTGTTTGTGATGCGTGCGGCGGGCTGCGTGATCAACGATTATGCCGACCGTAACGTCGACGGCCACGTGAAACGCACCGCCGCGCGACCGTTAGCCAGCGGCGCGGTAACGGAGAAAGAGGCGAAGCTGCTGTTCGCCGGCCTCGGTCTGCTGGCGTTCCTGCTGGTGCTGACTATGAACCGCATGACCATTCTGCTGTCATTTGGCGGGCTGGCGCTGGCGTGGGTTTATCCCTTTATGAAGCGCTATACCCATCTGCCGCAGGTTGTGCTGGGCGCAGCTTTTGGCTGGGCGATTCCGATGGGCTGGGCGGCGGTTAGTGAGTCCTTACCCTTTGTCTGCTGGCTGGTGTTTCTCGCCAATATTTGCTGGACGGTGGCTTATGACACCCAGTACGCCATGGTTGACCGCGACGACGATCTGAAGATTGGCGTGAAATCGACGGCGATTCTGTTTGGGCGTTACGACAAGCTGATTATCGGGCTGTTACAGCTGGCCGCGCTGGGCCTGATGGCGCTGGTGGGCATTTTACTGCATCTGAACGGTGCGTTTTACTGGTCGCTGCTGCTGGCGGGCGGGCTGTTTGTGCATCAGCAGAAACTGATTGCCGGGCGTGAACGTGAGCTGTGCTTCCAGGCATTCCTCAACAACAACTACGTTGGCCTGGTGCTGTTTATTGGCGTGCTGCTTAATACCCAGCCGTTTGTTGCGCTGTTCTGATGGTGGGGTGATTAACCCCGGCGGCGTGCCGGTCGCCGCAGTGGGAAGCGCGTTCTTTTCGCGCCTGAATTCTGAAAATGAAACCGCGGCGCAATCTGGCGTGTGACAGATGCGCCGTGGTTTTCAGTCGCCCATTAGTCGTGCGCCACGGCACTCTCAATGGTCAGACGGACATCGCTGGTGACCAGTTCGGCCAGCATCTGCCACATCATATTGGTACGTTCAGCATCCGCATCACCGGAATCACTGATATAGCCTTCATCACGCAGCGACAGCACCAGCGCGGTAAAGACTGCCTTGTCGAAGAACTCCGGCGCATTGATACCGTGCAGCACTGACAGACGCTGAGCCAGCGTGCGGCTCTCTTTCTCCAGCGTGCCACGGTTAATGGTCGGCTTGGCGCTGAGAATGGCGAAGGTAATGGCGAAACGCTGCAGCGTTTCACGAATCCCGGCCGCCAGCAGCTGCAGCGTACGATAACGTGCCGCACTCATTTTCAGCTGGCCTTCCTGTACGGTGATCAGCCCCTGCCGCGCCATTTCGGCGCAGAGCGCATTCAGCAGGGCCGGCAGTTCGGCACTGTCCCAGCGCAGGAACAGTTCGCTCTTCAGCATCGGATAGACCAGGCTGACCTGACGCAGCAGTTCCGCCTCGCTGATCTCCCGATGCTGCTGCACGATAGCGGCAATCAGCGACGGCATCACCAGCATATGGTGGATGTTGTTGCGATAGTAGGTCATCAGCACCGCCTGCTCGCGCGGCAGAATAATGATCTCGCCAATACTGTCCTGCTCGGTCTCGAACTTGTTCATGCCCATGGCGTGATCGAGCAGCGCTTCAGCGCTGAGATCCGGCACGGTCGACTCGGGTGAGTACGGCACATTGCGCAGCAGCTGGGTGTAGCACTCCAGCTGTTCCGTCAGCTGTTCACGCGTCAGCGAACGCTGGCGCGATGCCAGCAGCGCGGTCACGCACAGGTTCATGGCGTTGGCCGCGCCGGCTTCGTTGATGCGAACCATCAGACGTGCCGCGATATCGTTCACCACCGGCGTCATCCACGCCGGACGCTGAGGATCGATAGGGTCAATCGCGTCGCGCCACTCCGGAACCTGCTTGTTGAGATAGTTAACCAGCGACAGCGGCTCACCGAAGTTCACATAGCCCTGGCCGAGGTTACGCAGCTTGCGCAGGCCGCGCACCATCTGCATGAAGCCCTCTTTCTCTTTCGCGGCACCGCGCAGCTCTTTGGCATAAGTGCCGACTTCCATCACGTGCTCATAACCGATGTAGATCGGCACAAAGGTGATAGGACGGCTGCCGCCGCGCAGCAGCGCCTGTAACGTCATCGACAGCGTGCCGGTTTTCGGGTCGAGCAGACGGCCAGTACGCGAGCGCCCGCCTTCAACAAAATACTCAACCGAATAGCCACGGCTGAACAGCTCGCCCAGATACTCGCGGAACACCGTGGAGTAGAGCTTGTTGCCTTTAAAGGTACGACGAATAAAGAAGGCTCCGAGGCGACGGAAAATCGGTCCGGCTGGCCAGAAGTTGAGATTGATACCGGCAGCAATGTGCGGCGGCACCAGGCCCTGATGATAGAGCACGTAGGACAGCAGCAGATAATCCATGTGGCTGCGGTGGCAGGGCACGTAAACAATTTCGTGACCATCCTGCGCCAGCTGGCGCACGCGTTCGCCGCCGTGCACGTTAATGCCCTGATAGAGCCGACTCCACAGCCAGCCCATCACACGGTCAGTCACGCGGATCGCTTCGTACGAGAAATCCGCCGCCACTTCTTCCATCATTTCGATGGCATTCTGCTGCGCTTTTTCATGCGAAATCTTCTTGCTGCGCGCTTCGTCTTCAACCGCTTTCTCAATCGCTTTGGATTGCAGCAGCTTGTTGAACAGATCCTGGCGTGCCGGCAGACGCGGGCCGACGGCTGCCAGCCGCTGGCGGGCAAAATGAATGCGTGCGACACGTGCCAGCTTCTGCGCGATCGACTGATCGGTACCGTGTTCGGTGGCCATCTGACGCAGCGAAACCGTGGGCGAGAAGCGGACAAAGCTGTCGCGACCGTGCCACAGGATGGCAAAGAACTTCTGTATACCGTTAAGAATACGCAGATGTGGCGTCGGTTCGCCCTGAATTTCACGGCCTGGCGCACGGCCAAACATCACGGAAACCGGCAGCATCTGTACGTCCAGCGCCGCATTGTTGCGGTGCAGATCGAGGTAGTCATGGAACAGCTTGACCGACTCCGGGTTCGCCACGAAATAGGGGAAGACGCGCGGCCCATCGTGAATAAATACGTGGCGCGGCAGCAGGGTGCCGTCAATCTCCAGCGGCGCCAGCGGATCCGGCAGATCGTGCTTCAGGCACTGTGCGCGTAGCGTGAGCAGGTCCGCCTTTGAATCATAAGGCAAAACATACATCACCGGACGGGTCGGATCGATACCGTGTTCCGAGATCGGATCGGTCGGAATGACCTTACTTTTTACCAAAATAGAGAGTGGTAAATTCAACAATTTGTAATAGAGTTTACGCCAACCTGACATAGACAACTTGAAGCCTCTTGTTAGCAAAGCGCGGCAAGCATACCAGAAAGTGCGGCGAAGATCTGTGGCTGTGCCACCCCGCGCGCCCAGACATTGACGTCAAAAACAGTTAAGGGTTCCACAACATGGCAAATAACGTCACCGGTTTCCTGAGAATCATTAAAGCCGCCGGTTATTCCTGGCAGGGGCTGCGCGCCGCCTGGCAGCATGAAGCCGCTTTTCGCCAGGAGGCGATTGCCGCACTGGTCGCGGTTGCCATTGCCTGCTGGCTGGATGTCGATGTCATCACGCGTGTGTTGCTGATTGGCTCGGTGGTGCTGGTGGTCATTGTTGAGATCCTTAATAGTGCCATCGAAGCCGTGGTGGACCGTATTGGTCAGGAGCGCCATCCGCTGGCGGGACGCGCCAAAGACATGGGCTCGGCGGCGGTACTGCTGGCTATCTTACTGGCTCTGTTTGTCTGGATCGCGCTGCTTTGGTCGCATTTGCGATAAACATTCCACATTCATCAAGCCGCTGATTTTTCCCTCTGTTTCGGTTTTCATTTCGCCAATACCTGTATATACTCACAGCGACTGTATAAACAACCAGGGGGCGGGATGAAAGCGTTAACCAGCAGGCAGCAACAGGTCTATGACCTGATTCGCGACCATATTAATCAGACCGGCATGCCGCCAACGCGTGCTGAAATTGCTTCGCAACTGGGCTTCCGCTCGCCTAACGCTGCTGAAGAGCACCTGAAAGCGCTGGCGCGTAAAGGTGTCATTGAAATCGTCTCCGGTGCATCGCGCGGTATCCGCCTGCTGATGGAAGAAGAGGCGAGTGAAGGGCTGCCACTGATCGGTCGCGTCGCCGCCGGTGAACCGCTGCTGGCGCAGGAACATATCGAAGCCCACTATCAGGTCGACGCCAACCTGTTCAAACCCTCTGCCGATTTCCTGCTGCGCGTCAGCGGTATGTCAATGAAAGATATCGGCATTATGGACGGCGATCTGCTCGCGGTGCATAAAACGCAGGAAGTGCGCAATGGCCAGGTGGTGGTTGCGCGTATCGATGATGAAGTCACGGTGAAACGCTGGAAGAAGCAGGGCGCGATTGTCCAGCTGCTGCCGGAAAACAATGATTTCCAGCCGATTGTCGTGGATACCCGTGAACAGTCGCTGACCGTGGAAGGGCTGGCCGTAGGCATCGTGCGCAACGGCGAGTGGCTCTGAAACCCGGTTGATCTCCCCCGCTGCGGCGGCGCTCGCGCGCTGGCCGCAGTCTGCTCTAATCATACTTTTGTTCCCGGCCCGTAAGGCGCTCGCTCAGGCCGACTACCGTAACCCTCGGGATGGGGCTGATGCAGCTATTTTCCTCTTCTGATAAAGCGCTGTGGCGACTGGCGTTGCCAATGATCCTCTCCAATATCACCGTGCCGCTGCTCGGCGTGGTCGATACCGCCGTGATTGGCCATCTAGATAGCCCGATCTACCTTGGCGGCGTGGCGGTAGGCACCACGGCAACCAGCTTCATCTTTATGCTGCTGCTGTTTCTGCGTATGAGCACCACCGGTTTAACCGCACAGGCGTTCGGGGCCGGCGATAAACAGGCACTGGCGCGCGCACTGATGCAGCCGCTGCTGATCGCTCTGGCCGCCGGGTTGCTGCTGGCGCTGCTGCGTTCTCCTGCCAGTAGCCTGGCGGCAACGCTGATGGGCGGCAGCGCGGAAGTCCAGCAGCAGGCGCAGATCTTCATTGAAATCCGCTGGCTGAGCGCACCGGCTACGCTGGCTAACCTGGTGATTCTCGGCTGGCTGCTGGGCGTGCAGTATGCGCGTGCGCCGATGGTTCTGCTGATTGTCGGAAACCTGGTTAACATCCTGCTCGATCTGCTGCTGGTGCTGAAACTGCACTGGGGCGTTGCCGGTGCCGCCGCCGCCACGGCGCTGGCCGAATACGTGACGCTGGCGGTGGGATTATGGATGGTGGCGCGCGTACTGAAACTGCGCGGCATCGATTTCAAACTGCTGAAAAACAGCTGGCGCGGTGACGCGGCGCGGTTATTTCGCCTTAATCGCGACATCATGCTGCGCTCGCTCATGCTGCAGATCTGCTTCGCCTCGCTGACCCTGCTGGGTGCACGCATCGGACCGGATGTGGTTGCGGTCAATGCGGTGCTGTTGATGTTCCTGACGTTTACTGCCTATGCGCTGGACGGCTTTGCTTACGCGGTGGAAGCCTGCTCGGGTGAAGCGGTAGGGGCAAAAGATCGCAGCCGGCTGCTGCTGATCTGGCATGCCGCCTGTCGCCAGGCGGGTATCGTTGCGATGCTGTTTGCGCTTATTTATGCGCTTAGCGGCCCGCATATTGTTGCGCTGCTTACCTCGCTGCAGCCACTGCGTGAGATGGCCGATCGCTTTCTGCTGTGGCAGGTGATTTTACCGCTGGTCGGCGTCTGGTGTTATCTGCTGGACGGCATGTTCATCGGCGCGACGCGTGGTCGCGAAATGCGTAACAGCATGATCATGGCCGCAGCCGGTTTTGGCATCACTTTGCTAACGCTGCCGTGGTTAGGGAATCACGGTTTATGGCTGGCGATCACGGTGTTTCTGGCGCTGCGCGGCCTGACGCTGGGATGGATGTGGCGCCGCCACTGGCAGCGTGACAGCTGGTTCAGTCAGCCATAAGCGCAGCGCAGGCACCAGAATAATCTGTAATTCCGTGCACAATCCGAAGCGGCTACTATAATTATCTCAAACGGCGCAGATAAGCAGCGCGTTATATGGTTATTTCCGGCATTACATGAGAAATACACCATCTCACTCAGGAAGACGTGGAGGATTGTTATGAACAAAGACGAAGCGAGCGGAAACTGGAAGCAGTTTAAAGGGAAGTTTAAAGAGAAATGGGGCAAGTTAACCGATGACGATTTGACCGTGATCGAAGGGAAACGCGATCAGCTGGTGGGTAAAATCCAGGAACGTTACGGTTACGCCAAAGATGAAGCTGAACGTGAATTGAAAGACTGGGAAAGTCAAAACAAAGATTACCGCTGGTAAGTCTCCCGCTTTAAGGATGATGCTCCTACCCGCTGATCGTTACGATCGGCCTGGCACACGGACGTGCCAGTTACCCTTTACGCACCTTCTTCTTACTTTCCACTTCATGATCGTGCTGGCAGCTACCCGGCTGCGTGCAGGCTGCCACTTCGGCACAGTTTTCACACAGGCCGTGCGCCTCAATAACGCTATGACGTAAGGTAAAACCTGCCTGATCGGCCAACCCTGCAATGATCTTTTCCACGCCGTGCGCGTGCTTCTCACTGACGGCGGCACAGTTGTCGCACACCAGCATCACCGAGGTGTGCGCCGGCTCGTCGAAATGGTGGCACACCACATAACTATTATTTGACTCTACCCGATGAATAAATCCCTGCTCCAGCAGGAAATCCAGCGCGCGATAAATAGTCGGTGGTTTCGCCTGGGGTTCACTGATGCGCAGCTGGTCCAGCAAATCGTAAGCGCTAATGGAACCGTTCTGCTCCGCCATCAGGCGCAACACTTCTGCGCGCTGCGTAGTGAGGCGCACGCCACGGTCAAGGCACAGAGATTCAGCCTGCGTGAGCAGTTGTTCGGGCGTGAGGTTTGGCATAAGCATTCTCCAGGTGATGGGTGATGTTATTTTATCACACAAACTTTTACGCTGCTGCCATTGCTTTTTTACCTTATATCATCCAGGAAATGTCCGGCTTTCAGCCACTTATCTGCCGCGTTACGCCCTGGTCCCTCCTTCTGTTAAGCCATGCTTTTCCTTCCTGAGTTTTTTCTCACAGGTTAACCCATCTTTTTGCTTTGCAACTCACTGACTTAGTGGCTATGGTTCAAAAGGTTTTAAGTAATTTCTGGCATCAATTTAGCTGACGTTCATATTTCTGCATAAAATAACAGCAGAATGGTGCGGGCGTGACCAATTCTGCGAATAGCAATGCTAATTCCTTTCAATTCACAGCAATAAAGCGTTAGCCAGCGTTCAGAATAGGGCTAATAAACTATTCCGTCGTAGAGACAGTCCACGACAATTAAAAGGTGATGGCAGACTCATGGTGAAGACATTATTCAGACGCAAGAAAATTGCTTATGTTGTTGGTTTTAATGCGGTATTTGTTACCACATCAGCATTTGCTGCTGGCACCTGGTACGACGCGCGTAACGATGCCATGGGGGGAACCGGTGTCGCTTCCTCAACCTGGAGCTCGGCAGTGCTGGCTAACCCGGCATTGATGACCAAAGCGCAGCCTGAAGATAACGTCAGCATCATTTTTCCTTCAGCCGGTGTGCAGATTACTGACAAAGACAAATTAGTGGATCGCGTAGACGAAATTACTGATACGGTGGACCGCTATCGTGACGTGATCAACAACATCACGCTGCCGGAGATCATCAATGGCGCGCCTCAGGTCAGAGCCGCGGCAGGTGATATGGCCAATCAGCTGCGCGATCTGCGCGGTGATAAAGCGAATGGCACCGCAGGCGTGGCGTTAGCCGTCAGCATTCCCAACGAGACCCTTCCTTTCGCCTTCATCACCAAAGCCTACGGCACGGCACACATCCGCGCTAACGTGGTACAGAGCGATATTGATTATCTGGATCAGGTCGCAAATGGCCGCATTCCCTTGCCGGGCGACCAAAATAATCTGCGCTCCAGTGCCAACGGCCTGGCTGCCCTGATCACCGATTACGGCGTCGCAATGGCACATGAGTTCACCATCGCCGGTCACCCGGTCTCCGTTGGCGTCACGCCAAAGCTGCAGAAAACCTGGCTGTATAACTACACCGCCAGCGTTTATAACTACGACAAGAATGATATTAACGATAGCCGCTATCGCAGCACCGATACCGGTTTCAACGTCGATGCCGGTATCGCTACCGACTTCGCGGAGAACTGGACGTTCGGCGTGACCGGGCAGAACCTGGTCTCGCGCGATATCGACACCAAAGAGGTTAACGGCTATCGCGATACGTATCAGATTCGCCCACTGGTAACTACCGGACTGGCGTGGAATCGCGGACCCTTTACCCTGACCGGCGATGTTGATCTGACGGAAACCAAACGTTTTAAATCGCAGGAGAGCAGTCAGTACGCTGGCGTGGGTGGTGAATATCGCGTGCTGGACTGGCTGGCGCTGCGTGCCGGCTATCGCGCGGATATGAAGTCGAATGACACCGATGTGTTTACGGCCGGTCTCGGCGTGTCACCGTTCAACAACGCGGTGCATCTGGACCTGGCCGGTTCGGTCGGGAAAGACAATACCTGGGGCGCCATGGTGCAGCTCGGGTTTAACTTCTGACCACACGGTGACGGGCGGCTGTGTCGCCCGTCACAGCTGTGATATCATTGCGCAGTTTCTCATCACTTAACTGCGGATTTACTGCGTTTCATGACCGATACATTCTCTTCGCAACGTTTCTCCATCGCCCCGATGCTGGACTGGACCGACCGTCACTGTCGCTATTTTCACCGTCAGCTGAGCGGCGACACGCTGCTGTACACCGAAATGGTGACCACCGGCGCCATCATCCACGGCAAAGGCGACTATCTGGCCTATAGCGAGGCGGAGCATCCGCTGGCGCTGCAGCTGGGCGGTAGCGATCCGGCCGCGCTGGCAACCTGTGCAAAGCTGGCAGAAGCGCGCGGCTACGATGAGATCAACCTGAACGTCGGTTGTCCGTCCGATCGGGTACAGAACGGCCGTTTTGGCGCGTGCCTGATGGGTGAGGCGGCGCTGGTCGCGGACTGTATCAAAGCGATGCGCGATGTGGTCAGCATTCCGGTCACGGTGAAAACCCGCATCGGTATTGACGACCAGGATAGCTACGCCTTCCTGTGCGATTTTGTCGGCACCGTGGCGCAGCAGGGCGGTTGTGATACGTTCATTATTCATGCGCGTAAAGCGTGGCTGTCGGGTCTCAGCCCGAAAGAGAACCGTGAAATTCCACCGCTCGATTATCCGCGTGTTTACCAGCTGAAGCGGGATTTCCCGGCGCTGACCATAGCGATCAACGGCGGCGTTAAGACGCTTGAAGAGGCCAAAGCGCATCTGCAGCACCTGGACGGCGTGATGATGGGGCGCGAGGCCTATCAAAATCCCGGCATTCTGGCGCAGGTTGATCGCCAGCTGTTTGGCCGCGAGACACCGGTGGCCGATCCGGTCGCCGTGGTGCGTTCCATGTACCCTTACATCGAAGCCGAACTGGCCCAGGGCACTTATCTGGGACACATTACGCGCCACATGCTGGGCCTGTTCCAGGGCATTCCCGGCGCGCGCCAGTGGCGCCGTCATCTGAGCGAAAATGCCCACAAACCGGGCGCCGACGTCCGCGTGCTGGAAGCGGCGCTGGCGCTGGTGGCCGACCGCATCGTGCAGGAAGCCTGATCCCGCGAGCCGGCCTGGTCAGGCTGGCAGGACGGTTTAAACCGCACGGTTTCATCGTGCGGTTTTTAATTCACCACCAGTTAGTCAATTTCACCAAATCAACTTCCCCTCTGTCCTGCATCAAAGCGATAATTCAATGGCTTAGCGATCGTTACGACCTGGCACGTATCTTGTAATACCTTCTGCATTACTGATACAGGAGAGCGCTCGTGGAAATATTATTCGTTATCGGCTTTTTTATGATGCTGCTACTGACTGGCGTATCGCTGCTGGGCGTGATCGCCGCGCTGCTGGTGGCCACCGTGGTGATGTTTCTCGGCGGGCTGTTTGCGCTTGTTATAAAATTGTTGCCGTGGCTGGTGCTGGCGGTGGTCGCCGTGTGGCTGTATCGCGCATTTACCACGCCGCAGGGAGAGGTGAAACTTAACCGGCTGAAAAGGAAAATCAGCGACTTAGAGAAGAGAAGCTGGCGCTAAATGCGGTTACGATCACAGAGTTGGTGATTGCTTAGTACGAATTCGCAATTAAACATATTTTTTACTTATGTTTTCTGTCAGGATAGGTAAAGAAATTCAGACGAATTCATCGCCGCTGTCCCTACACCAGCGCGAACTATAAAAAAGAAAGAAAAGGGCTTCCTTCGGGAAGCCCTTCATCATTTCTGCTATCAGGGAATTAACAGGCTGGAACCCTGAGTGGCACGACTCTCCAGCACCTGATGCGCACGTACCGCATCGCTCAGGGCAAATTTCTGCTGCTCCGGCACGTTAAGCTGAATAGCGCGGCTGGCGATAAGCGAAAACAGTTCCCCGCTGGCGCGATCGAGCTCTTCACGGTTGGTGATATAGCCAAACAGGGAAGGGCGGGTGACAAACAGCGAGCCTTTCTTGTTGAGAATGCCGAGGTCAACGCCGGTTACCGGGCCGGAGGCATTACCAAAGCTCACCATCAGGCCGTGGCGGCGCAGGCTGTCGAGGGAGGGTTCCCAGGTATCTTTGCCCACTGAGTCGTACACTACCGCCACTTTTTCACCGTTGGTCAGTTCGCTGACGCGCTGGGCGATATCCTCTTCGCGATAATTGATGGTGGCCCAGGCGCCGGCATCTTTGGCGATCTGCGCTTTCTCCGCAGACCCGACGGTGCCAATCAAATGCGCGCCCAGCGCTTTCGCCCACTGACAGGCAATCAGGCCCACGCCGCCTGCGGCGGCATGAAACAGGAAAATTTCATCGGCTTTTACTTTGTACGTCTGACGCAGCAGATACTGCACCGTCAGGCCCTTGAGGAAAGAGGCCGCAGCCTGCTCAAAGCTGATGCTGTCCGGCAGAATCACCAGCCGATCTTCTGCCACATTGTGCAGCTCGCTGTAGGCACCCAGCGCGGCCTGGCAATACACCACGCGATCGCCCGGCTTGAAACGCGAAACCGCGCTGCCCACTTTTTTCACGATGCCTGCCGCTTCAGTGCCGAGGCCGGATGGCAGCGAGGAGACCAGATACAATCCGCTGCGCACGTAGGTATCGATGTAGTTAATACCAATCGCCTTGTTCTCCACCTGAACTTCATGGTCGGCGGGATCGGCTGGTGTGAAATCGACCCATTGCAATACTTCCGGGCCGCCGTGCTGGTTGAACTGAATTCGCTTTGCCATTCTGACTCCTGTGATTGTTCATCCTGGGACGGTATACTTGCGCGTCCCTTTCACGATCGGTAATGCATTCACTATGGCAGGAAATAAACCCACCAACAAATCGAACGAACCCCGCGATCGGCAGCTCGAAGGCGTGAAAATGCCGCCGCACTCTCTCGAAGCGGAGCAGTCGGTGCTCGGTGGGTTGATGCTGGATAACGAACGCTGGGATAACGTCTCCGAGCGCGTGGTCGCGGAAGACTTCTTCAACCGTTCGCACCGCATGATTTTCTCTGAAATGCAGCGCCTGCTGGAAGCCGGTCAGCCCATTGATCTGATCACCCTGTCAGAGTCGCTGGAAACGCGCGGTGAGCTGGAGATGGCGGGCGGCTTTGCCTATCTGGCCGAGCTGGCAAAAAATACCCCAAGTGCGGCAAACCTCGGTGCTTATGCCGACATCGTGCGTGAACGTGCGGTGGTGCGTGAGATGATTTCGGTGGCTAACCAGATCGCTGATGCCGGTTACGATCCGCAGGGCCGCAGCAGCGAAGAGCTGCTGGATTTCGCTGAATCCAACGTCTTTAAAATTGCCGAACAGCGCGCCAATAAGGATGAAGGCCCGCAAAATATCGAGCAGATCCTCGAAGCGACGGTATCGCGCATTGAAGCGCTGGTGTCAACGCCGCACGATGGCGTGACCGGCGTCGATACCGGCTATCAGGATCTCAACAAGAAAACCGCCGGTCTGCAGGGTTCAGATCTGATCATTGTCGCGGCGCGTCCGTCGATGGGTAAAACCACTTTCGCCATGAACCTGTGCGAAAACGCCGCCATGCTGACAGACAAACCGGTGCTGATTTTCAGTCTCGAGATGCCCAGCGAACAGCTGATGATGCGTATGCTGGCCTCGCTGTCGCGCGTTGATCAGACGCGTATCCGTACCGGTCAGCTGGAGGATGAAGACTGGGCGCGCATCTCGGCCACCATGGGCATCCTGTTAGAAAAGAAGAACATGTTCATCGATGACTCGTCCGGTCTGACGCCAACCGAAGTGCGTTCACGCGCGCGCCGCGTGTTCCGTGAAAACGGCGGCCTGAGCATGATCATGATCGACTACCTGCAGCTGATGCGCGTACCGGCGCTCTCCGACAACCGTACGCTGGAGATCGCCGAGATCTCACGCTCGCTTAAAGCGCTGGCGAAAGAGCTCAATGTACCGGTGGTGGCGCTGTCGCAGCTTAACCGCTCGCTGGAGCAGCGCGCCGATAAGCGTCCGGTTAACTCGGATCTGCGTGAATCGGGGTCGATCGAGCAGGATGCGGACCTGATCATGTTCATCTATCGTGACGAGGTGTATCACGAAAACAGCGATCTGAAAGGCATCGCCGAGATCATCATCGGTAAACAGCGTAACGGCCCGATCGGCACCGTACGTCTGACGTTCAACGGCCAGTGGTCACGCTTTGATAACTACGCCGGACCGCAATACGACGACGAATAATCGCGCTTCCGCAGTTGCATGCACGATTTGTGCATGCATTTCACGTCATCAGAAAATAGTGTTGGACAACCTCGTCAATTATCAGGTTATCTGTAGCAAAGCGAATCCTATAACGCTGTGGACACAGAATGACTCAGGTAGACGATTACGACCTTAAGATACTGACACTACTACAATCTAACGGCCGCCTTACCAACCAGGAACTCAGTGATTTAGTCGGACTTTCGGCGTCGCAATGTTCACGCCGGCGCATTAATCTCGAACAGGCAAATCTTATTCTCGGCTATCACGCGCGGCTCTCGCCGGACGCGGTAGGGCTGGGCATGGTCGGCTTGATCGAGGTGCGACTAAAAAATCACACGCCCGATTACGAAGAGAGTTTTCACCGCATGGTGGAGCAGGAAGCGGCGATTGTCGACGCGTTCAAAACCACCGGCGACGCCGACTATCTGTTAAAAGTCGCGGTGGCCGATTTAGCGGCGCTGAGCGCGCTGATCAGTCAGCTCGTCGCTGGCCATCAAAGCGTGGCGCACGTGAAAACCTCGGTGGTACTCAACCGTTTAAAAGAGAACGGTTTGATGATGATTCCCGAGCACAAAGTGCGCCAAAAGAGTGCATGATGTGCCAGTGTGGTGCAGATTTCTGCCATTTTTCGCGTAAAGCGCGCACCAGAAACCGAATTTGTGCATGAATCGATTATTTTACGGCAGATTGATGCACATAAACCTGCAATAAAGCGCCTTAGTTATCAATTGGATAATCGCTGGCACCCATCGGCGGCGACAGGAAGCCGCCGATGTGGTGCGTTTTTTGCAAATGAACGCCATCATTTGCAAAGAGATCGCGCCATGGATAACGCTGTACAACCTTCCCGCATTCCCCACACCCGTACAGAAGATGCGCTGGCTATCGTGCTTGGCACGCTGATGGTGTCGTTTGGCGTCATTTTGCTGAAACAGGCGGGCGCGCTGACCGGCGGTACGGCGGGCGTGGCTTTTCTCATCAGCTACCTGTCGCCGCTCTCGTTCGGCAGCGCCTTCTTTCTGATTAACCTGCCGTTTTACTGGCTGGCCATTCGTCGCATGGGCTGGGAATTTACCCTGAAAACCTTCTGTGCGGTGGGGCTGGTATCGCTGTTCACCCATCTGCACCCGCTGTTTATCCATTTTTCTGCGCTAAATCCGTTTTATGCGACATTGTTCGGTAACGTGGTGATGGGGATTGGGTTTATAGTGTTGTTTCGTCACAAAGCCAGCCTCGGTGGTATCAATATTCTGGCGCTCTGGCTGCAGGATCGCTCTGGTCTGCGCGCCGGCAAACTGCAAATGGCGCTGGATACCTGTGTGGTACTGGCCTCGCTTTTTGTGGTATCGCTGCCGATGCTGCTGGCCTCCATCGCCGGCGCGGTGATGCTCAATCTCATCATCGCCATGAATCACCGTCCCGGCCGCTATTTTGTTTGATGACGTCGACCCACACATTTATGAATAATCATGGAGATCTGCACCGTGTTTCAAAACGTTGATGCCTATGCTGGCGATCCGATTCTGTCGCTGATGGAAACCTTCAAACAGGACCCGCGTGACCACAAGGTGAATCTGAGCATCGGCCTCTATTACAACGAAGCCGGCATCATTCCTCAGCTGCAGGCGGTGGCCGCCGCGGAAGAGCGTTTGCAGGCGCAGCCACATCAGGCTTCGCTCTATCTGCCAATGGAAGGGCTGGGTCCGTACCGCAACGCCATTGCGCCGCTGCTGTTTGGTAAAGAGCACCCGATGCTGCAGGCGGGGCGCATTGCTTCCATCCAGACGCTGGGCGGATCCGGCGCGCTGAAAGTGGGCGCAGATTTCCTGAAGCGTTACTTCCCGGACGCCAGCGTATGGGTCAGCGATCCGACATGGGAAAACCATGTGGCGATCTTTAACGGTGCCGGTTTTAACGTTAACACCTACCCATGGTACGACGACGCCACCAACGGCGTGAAGTTCGATGCCTTCATCGCCAAACTGAAAACGCTGCCGAAGCAATCCATCGTGTTGCTGCATCCGTGCTGCCACAACCCGACCGGTGCGGATCTGACCAACGCGCAGTGGGATCAAACCGTTGAGGTCCTGAAAGCGCAGGAGCTGATTCCGTTCCTCGATATCGCCTACCAGGGCTTTGGTGCCGGTATGGAAGAGGACGCTTACGCGATTCGCGTGATTGCCGCGGCGGGCCTGCCGGCGCTGGTGAGCAACTCCTTCTCGAAAATCTTCTCGCTGTACGGTGAGCGCGTTGGCGGCCTGTCGATTGTCTGCGACAGCGCAGAAGAGTCGGCACGCGTGCTGGGTCAGCTGAAAGCGACCGTACGTCGCAACTACTCCAGCCCGCCGAACTTCGGTGCTCAGGTGGTTTCCTGCGTGCTGAACGACGAAGCGCTGCTCAACAACTGGCTGGCGGAAGTGGAAGCGATGCGCCTGCGCATCATCGAAATGCGCCAGGTGCTGGTCAATGTGCTGAACAGTAAACTGCCCGGCAAAAACTTTGATTATCTGCTGAAGCAGCGCGGCATGTTCAGCTACACCGGCCTGAGCGCGCAGCAGGTGGATCGCCTGCGCGAAGAGTTCGGCGTGTACCTGATCGCCAGCGGCCGCATGTGTGTCGCCGGCCTTAACAGCCGCAACGTCAATCAGGTGGCTGAGGCGTTTGCTGCTGTAATGTAATTGACGCGATGCCTGTCAGCCGCGCGGCTGGCAGGCACTCGTTCAGCCATCCACGCATTGTCTGTTCCCGCTGTACCTTCTGCCGCACCCCGCTTTTCCACGCTCTTCTTTGCCGGCTATGCTGGCTGGCGGCCGCATTCCGCATGGGTATAACACCTTAACTCCGGGTAATCGGGACGGGTCTTGTGTGTTCCTGTTAGTGAGGGCGCTATTTTTTGCCGGCGCGCTTTGGCGCACTGCCAGAGCGCTCGCCAATCACAATAAGGAACCGCCCATGAGCTATTTCCCTTCCGCACTGAAACCCCTCTGCATTGCCATGACGCTGGCGCTCGCACTGCCTGCTGCGGCCGTTGAGCTGACGCGTGATAACGGCGCGCCGGTCGGCGATAACCAGAATTCACAAACTGCCGGCGCTAATGGCCCGGTGCTGTTACAGGACGTGCAGCTGATTCAAAAGCTGCAGCGCTTTGATCGTGAACGTATTCCGGAACGTGTGGTGCACGCACGTGGCACCGGCGCGCACGGTGAATTTCGCGCCAGCAAAGATATCAGCGATCTGACTATCGCTGAGGTGTTTAAACCGGGAACGGTGACGCCGGTCTTTGTGCGCTTCTCCAGCGTGGTGCACAGCAAGCATTCGCCGGAAACGCTGCGCGACCCGCGTGGTTTTGCCACCAAATTCTATACCAGCCAGGGCAACTGGGATCTGGTTGGCAACAACCTGCCGGTATTCTTCATCCGAGATGCGATCAAGTTCCCTGATATGGTGCACGCGTTTAAACCGGATCCGCGCACTAACCTCGATAACGATGCGCGCACCTTCGATTTCTTCTCCCACGTACCGGAAGCCACGCACGCGCTCACCATGCTGTTCTCCAACATGGGCACGCCGGCGACCTATCGCGAAATGGACGGTAACAGCGTGCACGCCTACAAGTTTGTGAACAGCAAAGGCGAAGTGCACTACGTGAAGTTTCACTGGAAAACGCTGCAGGGCGAACGCAACCTCGATCCTACTGAATCGGCAGCGATCCAGGGCCGCAGCTACAGCCACATGACAGAAGATCTGGTGGCGGCGATTAACCGCAAAGCGTTTCCGAAGTGGGATCTCTACATTCAGACCATTAAAGCCAGCGAACTGGATAAGTTCGATTTCAATCCGCTCGACTCCACCAAAATCTGGCCGAACGTGCCAGAGGTGAAAATCGGGCAGATGGTGCTGAATCGCAACGTCGACAACTTCTTCCAGCAAACCGAGCAGGTGGCGATGGCGCCGTCCAATCTGGTGCCGGGCATTGAGCCGTCTGAAGATCGCCTGCTGCAGGGCCGCCTGTTCTCTTATGCTGACACCCAACTGTACCGCGTGGGCACTAACGGCCTCAGCCTGCCGGTCAACGCGCCGCGTGTACCGGTCAGCAACGGCAATCAGGATGGCCTGATGGATAGCGGTAACGCCGATGACAAGGGCGTTAATTACCAGCCAAGCCGCATCTATCCGCGTGAAGAGCTGCAAAGCGCGCGTTACAGCCATACGCCGCTTAGCGGCAGTACGCAGCAGGCGATAATCGCCAAACCGCAGAATTTCCGCCAGGCAGGGGAACTGTATCGTTCCTTTAACGCGAAAGAGCGGGGCGATCTGATCACCTCTCTCGGTGGCGCGCTGAAAAGCGCCGACGCGCAAAGCCGGCTGGCGATGCTCTCGTTCTTTTATAAGGCCGATAGCGAGTACGGCACGCGTCTGGCGGCGGTAACGCAGGACGATATCACCACGGTAAAAGCGCTGGCTGACAAGCTGAGCGACTGATGCGCCGGCGGCAGAGCAAGCGCTCTGCCGCTTTTTCCCGCTGAAGGGTTTACCTTTCGCCGACATGCTGCACACTTAAGTAAACGGTTTAACCCAGGAATGTGGCATGTGGCAGCAACAAACTCTCACGCTGAGCGCGAAGGCGCGCGGCTTTCATCTGATCACCGACGAGATTGTCGGCCAGCTTAATGGCTTAACGGACCTGCGCATCGGCCAGCTGCATCTGCTGTTGCAGCACACCTCAGCGTCGCTGACGCTCAATGAAAATTGCGATCCTACGGTGCGCAGCGACATGGAGCAGCACTTTCTGCGGCACGTTCCAGAGGATGCGCCCTATCAGCACGACTATGAAGGCGCTGACGATATGCCGGCGCACATCAAATCGTCACTGCTTGGCGTATCGCTGCTGATCCCGGTCAGCCGCGGCAAACTGCTGCTCGGCACCTGGCAGGGGATCTGGCTGGGCGAACATCGGGTACACGGCGGCGCGCGGCGCATCGTCGCCACCTTACAAGGGGAATAAAACATGAACACGTCGGATTTACTGACCTACTGCATGAGCAAACCGGGCGCTTCACAAAGTTATAAAGATGAGTGGGACGCAACCCAGGTGAAGAGCGATGGCGTGCTGTTTGCCATGGTGCATGACGTTGAAGGGCGACCGGCGTTGTCGCTGAAGACCTCGCCCGCGCTGGCGGAGTTGTTGCGCGATGAACACCACGATGTGTTTCCCAGTGAACATCTCAATAAGTCGCACTGGAGCACGCTGTGGCTGGATGGATCGCTGAAGGATTCGCAGATTTACTATCTGGTTGATGCATCGTGGCAACAGGCTGACGCCACGCGCGCGGCGGGCGTCAGCCATGATGATGAGACGCGCTGATTAAGCCGCAGACTCTTCACGCAGGGTGTTGATATCAATCACGAAGCGATACTTCACGTCGCTTTTCAGCATGCGCTCGTAGGCGTCGTTGATTTGGTTCATGGCGATCAGCTCGATATCCGAAGTGATACCGTGCTTGCCGCAGAAATCCAGCATCTCCTGGGTTTCGGCGATACCGCCAATCAGTGAACCGGCAATGCTGCGACGCTTGAGGATCAGGTTAAACACCTGCGGTGCCGGGTGATCGTGCTCCGGCGCGCCGACCAGCGTCATGTTGCCGTCGCGCTTCAGCAGGGCGATAAACGGGTTGAGATCGTGCTGCGCGGCGACGGTATTTAAGATGAAGTCGAAGCTGTTGGCGTGCTGCGCCATCTGGTCAGCCTCTTTCGAAATCACCACTTCGTCAGCGCCGAGGCGTTTGCCGTCTTCAATTTTTGACGGTGACGTGGTGAACAGCACCACGTGCGCGCCCATCGCATGCGCGATCTTCACGCCCATATGGCCGAGGCCGCCCAGACCGACGATACCGACTTTTTTGCCGGGACCGACATTCCAGTGACGCAGCGGAGAATAGGTGGTGATACCGGCGCACAGCAGCGGCGCAACGCCCGCCAGATCGAGGTTTTCCGGTACGCGCAGCACAAAGCTTTCATCAACCACCATGCTGGTGGAGTAGCCGCCGTAGGTGATGGCGCCGGTTTCACGATCCTGGCCGTTGTAAGTGCCAACAAAGCCGTTTTCACAGTACTGCTCGAGTCCTTCCTGACAGCTTGGGCAGCTGCGGCAGGAGTCGACCATACAGCCGACGCCGACTAAATCGCCCACTTTATATTTGTGCGTGTGCGCGCCAACGGCGGTGACGCGACCAACAATTTCATGGCCTGGCACCACCGGGAATACGGTGTTGCGCCATTCGTTGCGCGCCTGGTGCAGGTCCGAGTGGCAGACGCCACAGTACAACACTTCAATCTGCACATCATGAGCGCGCAGTTCGCGCGGCTTATAATCGAACGGGGCGAGTTTGGCTTTCGCGTCCTGTGCGGCATAGGCATGCGTAATATTCATGGTGTCTCCAGTCAGATGTGTCGTGAGTATTTTTTGCGAGGGGTCCGTTCAGTGATGACACTGAAGGACAAAGGCGCGTCAGCGGCGCCAAAAAGGAACGCAGTAAGAATAGTCAGCGGGACGCGATGCGTATATGCCTGAAGTTGTCTGTTTCTTGCCTGTTTCTGCATTTGCTAAGGCATTCAGACAATGGCACCGGCTGGCGAGTAACCGGAGCGGTGAGCCGTGGCGAGATCAGAAAAAACGCGCCGCAACAGCGGGTGCGGCGCGTTAAACCTACTTTTTCAGCATCGGCTTGAGGAAGCGTGCAGTATGCGATTTTTCGCACTGTGCAACGGTTTCCGGCGTACCGGCCACCAGGATTTCACCACCGCCGCTGCCGCCTTCCGGACCGAGATCGACAATCCAGTCAGCGGTTTTGATCACGTCGAGGTTATGCTCAATCACCACGATAGTATTGCCCTGATCGCGCAGCTGATGCAGCACTTCCAGCAGCTGCTGGATGTCGGCAAAATGCAGGCCGGTGGTCGGTTCATCGAGAATGTACAGCGTCTGACCGGTACCGCGCTTCGACAGTTCACGCGCCAGTTTAACGCGCTGCGCTTCACCGCCGGACAGCGTGGTTGCCGACTGGCCAAGACGAATATACGACAGGCCGACATCAATCAGCGTCTGCAGCTTACGCGCCAGCGCAGGTACCGCATCAAAGAACTCACGCGCCTCTTCGATGGTCATCTCCAGCACTTCGTGAATGCTCTTGCCTTTGTATTTAATCTCCAGCGTTTCGCGGTTATAGCGTTTGCCTTTGCACTGATCGCACGGCACATAAATGTCCGGCAGGAAGTGCATTTCGACCTTAATCACGCCGTCGCCCTGACAGGCTTCACAGCGGCCGCCGCGCACGTTAAAGCTGAAGCGGCCCGGATTGTAGCCGCGCGAACGCGCTTCCGGCACGCCGGCAAACAGTTCACGCACCGGGGTAAAAATCCCGGTGTAGGTGGCCGGGTTTGAGCGCGGCGTCCGGCCGATCGGGCTTTGATCGATGTCGATCACTTTATCGAAGTGCTCCAGCCCGGCGATCTCACGATACGGTGCAGCTTCACCGCTGGTGGCACCATTCAACTGGCGCTGCGCAATCGGGAACAGCGTATCGTTAATCAGCGTTGATTTGCCGGAACCGGACACGCCGGTGATACAGGTAAACAGCCCAACCGGAACCGTCAGCGTGACATCCTTGAGGTTATTACCGCGCGCGCCGCTCAGTTTCAGTACTTTGGACGGATCGCCTTTCACCCGCTCTGCCGGCACCGCGATTTCACGCTTGCCGCTGAGGAACTGACCGGTGAGAGAATCTTCGTGCGCCATGATGGCATGCACATCGCCCTCGGCTACCACCTGGCCGCCGTGCACGCCAGCGCCCGGACCGATATCAATAATATGGTCAGCGGCGCGAATCGCGTCTTCATCATGCTCAACCACGATCACGGTATTACCGAGATCGCGCAGGTGAATCAGCGTCGACAGCAGGCGCTCGTTGTCGCGCTGATGCAGACCGATGGACGGTTCATCCAGTACGTACATGACGCCAACCAGACCGGCACCAATCTGGCTCGCCAGACGAATACGCTGTGCTTCACCGCCGGACAGCGTTTCCGCTGAACGCGACATCGACAGATAATTCAGGCCGACGTTGACCAGGAAGCTCAGGCGGTCGCCAATTTCCTTCAGCACTTTCTCGGCGATTTTGGCGCGCTGGCCGCTCAGCTTCAGATTGCGGAAGAAGTCCATGGCGTGGCCGATGCTCATATCCGAGATGGTCGGCAGGTTGGTGTCTTCCACGAACACATGGCGCGCTTCACGACGCAGGCGCGTCCCTTCGCAGCTGGCGCAGGCGCGGTTGCTGATAAACTTCGCCAGCTCTTCGCGCACCGCGTTGGATTCCGTCTCTTTGTAGCGGCGCTCCATGTTATGCAGCACGCCTTCGAACGGATGACGACGCACCGAGGTATCGCCGCGATCGTTGATATATTTGAACTCAATGTTCTCTTTGCCGGAGCCGTACAGAATCACTTCGCGCGCTTTGTCGCTCAGGCTATTGAACGGCGCTTCGACATCGAAATCCAGATGTTCCGCCAGCGAGCGCAGCATCTGGAAATAGTAGAAGTTACGGCGATCCCAGCCGCGAATGGCGCCACCGGCCAGCGACAGCTCCGGATTTTGAACCACGCGATCGGGATCGAAATATTGCTGGACGCCGAGGCCGTCACAGGTCGGGCAGGCACCGGCCGGGTTGTTGAACGAGAACAGGCGCGGCTCCAGCTCACGCATGCTGTAACCGCATACCGGGCAGGCAAAGTTAGCTGAGAACAGCATCTCTTCGGTATCGGGATCGTCCATATCCGCGACGATCGCCGTGCCGCCACTCAGTTCCAGCGTCGTTTCAAAGGATTCGGCCAGACGCGTCGCCAGATCGTCACGCACGAGGAAACGATCGATCACCACCTCAATGGTGTGTTTCTTCTGCAGCTCCAGCTTGGGTGGATCCGACAGATCGCACACTTCGCCATCGATACGTGCGCGGATGTAGCCCTGCGCCGCCAGATTTTCCAGCGTTTTGGTGTGCTCGCCTTTGCGATCTTTTACCACCGGTGCCAGCAGCATCAGGCGCCGACCCTCTTCCTGCGCCAGGACCTGATCGACCATCTGGCTGACGGTTTGTGCCGCCAGCGTGACGTTATGATCCGGACAGCGCGGCTCACCCACGCGGGCAAACAGCAGACGCAGGTAGTCATGAATTTCAGTGATGGTGCCGACGGTCGAGCGCGGGTTGTGCGACGTCGATTTCTGCTCAATGGAAATGGCAGGCGACAGTCCCTCGATGTGGTCTACGTCCGGTTTCTCCATTAAGGAAAGAAACTGGCGCGCATAGGCAGAAAGCGATTCAACATAGCGGCGCTGGCCTTCGGCATACAGCGTATCAAATGCCAGCGAAGACTTACCGGAACCCGACAGACCGGTCACTACAATGAGCTTGTCGCGTGGGATGATCAGGTTGATATTCTTCAAATTATGGGTGCGAGCACCGCGGACTTCAATCTTATCCATTCACCTTTCCCGGATTAGGCAACGCTCGCCATGCCTTGCCAGCACGACCAGCAGAAACGCATCATTATGGCACAAAAAATAAACTGAATAAATATCCAGTGTTTTTGCTATCCTGTCACGGTCGAAAAACTGGAATCCCGCTCGAAAGTGGGAAGCGTCATTGTGACGTGATACAATTTTTCGCTTAGACTTTTAGCATCAACTCATCGGGAGACAGCAACATGGCCAGTCGTGGCGTAAACAAAGTGATTCTTGTCGGGAATCTGGGTCAGGATCCGGAAGTGCGCTACATGCCGAATGGTGGCGCGGTAGCCAACATTACGCTGGCCACGTCAGAGAGCTGGCGCGACAAGCAAACCGGTGAAAACAAAGAGATCACCGAGTGGCACCGCGTCGTGCTGTTCGGCAAGCTGGCTGAAGTCGCCGGCGAATATCTGCGTAAAGGTTCGCAGGTCTACATTGAAGGCCAGCTGCGCACCCGTAAATGGCAGGACCAGAGCGGCCAGGACAAATACACCACCGAAGTGGTGGTGAACGTGGGCGGCACCATGCAGATGCTGGGTGGTCGTCAGCAGGGCGGCAGCGGCGGTGGCGCACCGATGGGCGGCCAGGGCGGCGGCAACAATAACGGCTGGGGCCAGCCGCAGCAGCCACAGGGTGGGGGCAACCAGTTCAGCGGCGGCGCGCAGCAGCGTCCACAGCAGCAGAGCGCACCGGCGAACAACGAACCACCAATGGATTTCGACGACGATATCCCGTTCTGATTGGCGTACCGATCAACGCGTCATCCAGCCCTCGCTTCTGCGAGGGTTTTTTTATGTCCTGATAAGGCGGCGATCAAACATAAACGGTAATGCTTTCACGCCCGTCAGATAGTCACTAAAGGCAGGATGGAGAGGGTTCAGGATGGCGTTGTTTTCCATCGGGATAATCGTGGAAGGTAGCATCAGCGCGGCACCTTCAGCGGATTGCAGCCAGCCGGTGCCGAGATCCATTGTCGACAGTGGCGCTGGATCATGACGCCAGTCCGGCGGTAAAAATGCTTCAGCAAGATAGGCAACTTCAGCATCGGGGATGTCGATACTGAATAAGGTGTACTCATCCAGTACCGACTCTCTTCCGATATGGACCAGCACTTCCAGTGCCGCCAGTGACACCGACGTGGCAACATAAACGGTGGGATAGCCTTTATGATTCCAGCGTCCACCATACTGTTTTGCCCCATAACCGGACCAGGCTTCAGCCGCATACTGGCTCTTCGTCAGCCGATAAAAAATCACGAGAAAACACCGTGCTCCAGACGGCCGATCAGATCGAGCACATCCAGCGCACCGCTCTCCGTCGTCAGTAAGGTGATGGGGGCTACATTGCCTAACCCTTTCACCGGTCGGCTCAGCCACTGGGTGGCCTCTTCTTTATTACCAGCAAAAAGCTGAACGGCGGCATCCATCACGCGGACGAAGCGGGCGACACGTTCACTCTCGTCGGGTGACAGACTTTTACCCGTGCTTTTACGACGGGCAATGTTGCGTTCATTAATCCCTGTGACCTTCATGATTTCGGCGCGCGTCATGGCCGACCAGTGACGGATATCATCAATGACGGCCACCGGCAAACCGGCTTCCAGCATACGCGTTAACTCAATACCACGTGGAGGCAGGCCTGCAACCCGCCACAGCGCGTTGTCATTGGCTCCAGGCTGAGGAATATAAGCTCGCATGTGAAAAACTCCATACAGACAAGTGTCATGCTCTATTATTGACACTTGTCAGATTATTTCAATAGCGCAACCCTTAATGCGCGCGCCACTCCCGTAGTAATTCTTCCGTGGTTTTAACCCGCACCGGATTGCCCGGCATGATCAAATCCGCCCACACTTCGTTGTGCTGATTAATAAGTTGCTGCGCCGACACATAAGTGCGATCGGCGGTAGTGTGGGCGTCGGCCGCCACGGTGATGTGATAGCCAAGGCTGGCCCCGACTTTGATGGTGGTATCGACGCAATAATCGGTGGCGCAGCCGCAAATGACAAAGCTTTCAATCTGATGCTGTTCAAGCTGCGCCGCGAGCCCGGTTTGCCAGAAGCTGTCGCAGGCGGTTTTGGTGATGTAAAGCGCGCCGGCGGGTTGTTCCAGTTCGGCGACTATGTGCCAGTCTGCGGAGTCAGCGGCTAAATCCGGCCCGCTATGCTGAATAAAAATGACCTGATCGGCGGCGGCCATCAGCTGATTAATGCGCGCGCAGCGTCCGGCGCGGTCGTAACGCGGCGTTGCCAGCACGCCATTTTGCATATCCACTACCATTACCACCCGTTGTGCCATTGTCGCCTCCTTTATAGGTCAGGCCCCAGTGTCGCGCTAAGGGGGAGGCGCGTAAAGCGATTGGGCTTTGCTTTTTTGGTGCGCGCCGCGCATGCTTACTGCCTGATAGCGTATGGAGGTGTGTGGTGACGGTGGTTCTCGAAGTCTTTCCCTGTGAGCAGGATCGTGCGCAGTTTCAGCACTTTGCTGAGCTGCCGGGCATTGAGCTTTATCAGGCGCACATCTCCCGCTATGCTTTTGAGCCCCATACCCACGAAGCCTTCGGGATTGGCACCATTGAATCCGGCGCGCAGCGCTTTCGCTACCGCGGCACCAATTATGTCGCGCCGGTGCATTCGCTGGTGATGATGAATCCCGATGAACTGCATACCGGTGAATCGGCCTGCGCTGAAGGCTGGCGTTATCGCATGATCTATATCGATCCGGCGGAGATGGATCGGCTGACCGGCGATCGCAACTGGTGGTTCAGCGATGCGCTGCGCACCGATGCGCGTCTGGCACAACCTTTCTCTCACGCGCTGGCACAGATGTGGCAGGCGCAAAGTGCGCTGGAGCGGCAGGGCGCGCTGCTGGATCTGCTGGAGTGGCTGCGTCCGCTGGCGCAGCAGGGCGTCGCGCGGCCGCGCGAAGGCGCCCACCGCTTTGATGTGGTAAAAGCCTGGCTGCGCGATAACCTGGCAGAGCCGGTGCGGCTGGAGGAGCTGGCGGCGCTGGTATCGCTGTCGCCGTGGCATTTTCTGCGCAGTTTCAAACAACACTTTCACGTCACTCCCCATCAAATGCTGATGGCCTTCCGCCTGTTCGAGGCCAAACAGCGGCTGGCGCAGGGCGAGAGCGCCGCCAGTGTGGCGGCGGCGGTTGGCCTCACCGACCAGGCGCATCTGACGCGGGCGTTTGCCCATCGCTACGGCATCACGCCGGGACGCTACCAAAAGCAGGTGTTCAGCGGACGTTAACCGCAATCTGCTACAAGCCTTTCACCTTTTCCTGCGCCACACTGTGGCGGACTAAAGATAAAGGAAAGGTGTATGTTTGCAGGAATAGTGTTTGCCCTCGCGGCGGGGCTGATGTGGGGCATGATTTTTGTCGGGCCGCTGCTGATACCCGATTATCCGGGCACGTTGCAATCGGCGGGTCGCTATGTTGCCTTTGGTCTGGTGGTGCTGCCGCTGGCGTGGCTTAGCCGGCGCCGGCTAAAACAGCTGACGCGTCCGGACTGGACGGAGGCGGTGAAGCTGTCGCTGGTGGGCAATCTGCTCTATTACGCCTGCCTCGCCAGCGCGATTCAGCGCACCGGCGCACCGGTATCAACCATGATCATCGGCACGCTGCCGGTGGTGATCACCGTCACCGCTAACCTCTGTTACGGCCATCTCGAAGGGCGCCTGCCATGGCGCCGGCTGATGCCCGCACTGGTCATCATTGCTGCCGGTCTGGGCTGCGTTAACGCGGCGGAACTGCACGGGCAGGGGCCGGCATTTGATCTCTGGGGCTATTTGAGTGGCCTGCTGCTGGCGGTGCTGGCAGTGGTGTGCTGGACCTGGTATCCGCTGCGCAATGCGCGCTGGCTGCGCGAACATCCTCAGCACAAACCGTCGAGCTGGGCCACCGCGCAGGGGCTTGTGACATTGCCGCTGGCGCTGGTGTTCTATGGGCTGGTGAGCCTGCAGATTCACTGGCAGCAGCCCGATTTCGCTTTGCCGTTCGGCCCGCAGCCGGCGCGTTTTATCTGGCTGATGCTGGCGATTGGTTTGTTCTGCTCATGGCTGGCGGCGCTGTGCTGGAATGCCGCCAGTCAGCGTTTGCCAACGGTGGTGATGGGGCCGCTCATCGTATTCGAAACGCTCTCTGGCCTGCTGTGGACCTTTATTTACCGCCAGAGCTGGCCACCGCTGCTCACCAGCATCGGTATCGGCTGTCTGATCGTTGGCGTGATCTATGCCATGCGCATTAAACCGCAGCGGCTGACCGCACTTCCTTAACCCTGCCTCGCTGCTGAGTGATCCACTCAGCAGCGCTTTCCCCTGATATTTTAGGAATTTGACCAGCCGATAATCCCGCCTCAGTGACCTGATGCTGGCCGCCACGCGCACGCTATATAACCGACCAGCGCTACGGCCGCCCGGTTTTCATTCTCTTCCGCTATAAAACTCCCTGCCGTCAGTACGGTAAAAGGCCGACTTTCGCTGCCTTTTAGCGTTCCGGAGGGATAAAAAAAGCGCATATCGGGCAACAATTCGCCGGTTTAGCGCGTAAAAAACGCTTCGCCAGTCGGATTTTTACCCGGCTGTGGCACTGAAATTCCAGCGTAAGAAGCCACCTTAGCCTTAAGCGTGACCGGTATTGTTAAGAATGATTCCCAACACCTGCCAGAAAAAAAGATTAAAGATGACGATGGATTTAAGCGCAGTATTTACCGTGGATAACCGTTTTTCGGCTTTATAGTTTAAACATCATAACGTTTTTGAACCGGAGTATTCCTGGTGTGGTTTAAGAGTTAGCCGACTAGCGCTGATCGCCAAAGCGATCATAAACGCAGCGGCCAGATCCAGTTTAAAACTGAGCCAATGTGTGAGCGGTTACACCATGTTGTTCATTAACGCTTAACAGAATTGTCTGTGATCAGGTCTGATTATTAGTAATCGTGAAGTAATAGACTAAGCACCAATCTCACCAAAATGAGATTGGGCTAAGTCTAAATGGCTTGAAACGCGAGGCTTTTGCTGGTGTGAATCAATTTTACCGCAAAAAAGGAAGTGATTCCGTGATGGCATTCATCAGGAAAAAGTGGTTCGAATTGTTATGTAGCGAATGCCGAATTTAATGATCTTCATCTCTTCTGGTAAGAACAAATCTCAGCATTAAGTCATATAACATCGGCCTCAATGGTATTAGCGATTATCGGAACCGGAAGGGTAATGATAAACGCTACGGCTAATATCCAGTAAACGACAGCTGCGACGGGTACCGATGTCGAAAGTGGTTTGCAGGAAGTTGACCGCCTGACGCTTTTCATTCGTAGTGAAGAAGTTTTTCAGCACGCTTTGCAGCATCTCCTTGTCGGAGCTCAGGGTCTGCAGCTCGCGCGTAAGGTTCTGCAGTTTATCCTCCAACTCCTTGATTTTTCGACCCTCCTCTGAAGAAAGCCCGGAGAACTTCTTCTTCCAGCTATAGAAGGTGGCCTCGGAAATGCCCAGCTCCTCACAAATCTCCCTGACTTTCACTCCCGTTTCAGAAGCTTTAATGGCATTTGTGATTTGCTCTTCGCTATATCGTGACTTTCTCATAAATGCTCTTACCTTTCTTATCAATTAGTGGATGAGAATTACTGTATTAATATCTGGTACTGCAAAAACGGTATTAATGCAGTATTAAAGTGCGCGATTAGAATTGCGAGGGTTAAATTAAGTTATTTAGAATAAATATCATCATGGGATAAATCTTATTTTATTCTGAATGCCATTGAACGCCTTCCTGGTGCTGGGTTTTTGATATAGATTCATTCCATCCCAAATGCAGAAAAATACGACAATCATTGGAAATTCGGCATAGCCTGCTTGCAAAAAACTCAGGATATGCCTGTGAACTTTTGTCCTGAATTCGGGTTGAAATCGTTTACATCCATCGGGCTTCGCACCAGGTTTAATCGGAATTTTCCTGAATTTAATCGCTAAACTCTGACGCGAGTCTCATTTTTCGGACCAGCCTGGTTTGAAGTTATTAAATTGTGTCAGGCCCACTGAGCGCTTGTTAATTCATTTCAAGGACGTTGTACCGAAAAGCAGTTGCTGTACGTAATACTAAGGACCAGTCAATGAAATTGAGCGTAATGTCTAATGCCGCCTGGATGATGTCTGAGAAGATCGTCTCGGTATTCGGCGTCATATTTGTGACCTCCTACGTGGCAAAATCCTTTGGCCCAACGGTGTTTGGTCAAATGGCGTTTTCGACCTCGCTGTTCTCCATGGTGCAAACCGTGGCGATTTTTGGTACCGAAACCATCCTGTTCAAGCGCATCAGCAAAAGTGCGCCGAAAGGCCTGCGGTTAATGGCCGTGGCGCGGACCATGCGCCTGGTGCTGCTGTTGCTGACATCAATCCCGGTGTTGATTTGGGTCTGGTACAACATGCAGGAAAACTTCCTTGCGTTTGCACTGGCCTCGTTTATCTCGTCGGTGTTTGTCACCCAGGACACGTTCAGCGTTTATAACAATGCGCGGCTGGCGTCGCGGCTCAATACCATTGCCAACTCGGCCGGCTTGCTGCTGGGCTTTGCCATGAGCTTCACCATCGCCTGGCTGCACCTCAATCCACTGTGGCTCACCGCCTCGATTGTGGCCGTCACGCTGGTGCCGTATGCCATCAAGCGCGTCAATTTCTATCGCGAACATCAGGATCTGGCGCCGCCGCAGGATAAGCGCACCACCTACCTGCGCTACCTGATGTATGCCGGCCTGCCGCTGGCCATCTCCAGCATCTTTATCTCGGTGCAGGTGAAGGCCGCACAGATGTTCCTCGCGGGCATCGCCTCAGCGCGCGACCTTGGCCTGTTCGCCGCTGCGAATACCATTTCGGCTTCCTGGATTTTTATCCCGGTTGCCATCATCACTTCCTGCTTCTCGGAGATTTTCCGCGAGCGTGGAGCAGCCGCGATCAAGCTCACCGCGCGGCTGAACGGCTATGTCATGGGAGTTTCATTGCTGTTATTAGCGGTGATCGCCTTGTACGGCGAAAAAATCATCATCGCTTTATATGGTCACGAGTACACACAGTCCGGAAGTCTCATTACGTTACTGTCGTTAGCAACCTGCTTTTCGGCAATGGGGACCGTCGCTTATCGCTACATGGTGAAAGAGGGCGGGTTTAACTATCTGTTGAAGAAGATCATTTGTCTGATGGTCATCAGCCTGCCGCTGTCGTGGTGGCTGATCCAGGGCTACGGCATCATGGGTGCCGCCTGGAGCGTCTTCATCACGGAGTTACTGTCCCTGACCGTAATGAATTACTTCTTCAAAAACGGCGTCATCCAAAAAATTCAGGTTTCCTCACTCAACTACAAAACCTACAAATGAGGTCAGATATGATCAGGTTGAAAGACGAACTCAGAAGAAGCGTACAGTATTTCATCAAAAAGATGCCCTGGGCTTACCAGGATCGCATCTACTACTTTCACAAATTCCGTAAGCTGCCGAACCTGCGTCAGCCGAAGGTGTTCAATGAGAAAGTGCTGTATCGCAAATTCGTCTACGGCGACTACCAGTGCTATGGCCGCCTGTCGGACAAGTTTTCGGTGCGTGAGTACATTGCCGAAAAGGTGGGCAGTGAGTATCTGATTCCGCTGGTTTATGAGACCAGCGATCCGCACTCACTGCATACGCTGCCGAGCTGGAAGAACACGGTTATCAAGCCGAATCACGGCTCCAACATGGTTGAGATCCTGCTGGAAGAACCGGATGCGCTGAAAAAACAGCAAATTATCAGCGACTGCCAGCGCTGGCTGAAGACCGACTTCGCCAACGAGGCGCGCGAGATTCACTATCGCTATATTAAGCCGCGCATTCTGGTGGAGAAGTACATCGGCGATGGCAAAACCGCGCCGATCGATTACAAGTTTCACATGTTCAACAAGCGCGACGGCAATTTTGAATATGTGCTGCAGGTGATCTACAACCGCTGTAATCCGCTGCTGTCGATGAACTTTTACGTCAACAATCTTAACGAGGCGTATCACAAAATCCGTGATACCGGGCTGGATGTGTCACCGCTGCTGCCACAGCTGCAGCACGCGCTGGCGCTGAGTAAAACGCTGGCTAGCGACTTCGATTATGTGCGTGTGGACTGGTATATCGATGGCGAACAGATCTACTTCGGTGAGCTGACGTTCACGCCAGGCGCCGGGCTGGTCACCGGGTTGGATCGGGGGCTTAATCAGATGATGGGTGATATGTGGATTCAGGATCGTCGCGATACGCAGAGATCGGACGTCACGGTGCCGGAAGTACCACTTCCAGCCGTATTGAAGAAAATTTGAAATCACACAGCAAAATAAAAAACCCCGCTTAGCGGGGTTTTTTATGCGCCGCGTTTACGGCATTGGCCAGTCGGCGGGTGTCTGACTCATCACCTGAATAAACGCTTCTTTGGTGATGGACATAAAGTTATGCACGTTTTCCATGCTCAGCGTAATGCCGAGCAGACCGGTAACGAACCAGCATGACATCGCTACGCCCACGCCGCCGCACATCAGCGCCATCACGTGGTGGCTGTTCTGACGCAATTTAATTTTCATGGTGCTGGCGAAGAACATCATTAGCGCGCTGAGCAGTTCCCAACGCATGACGATCAGACTGGTAGTTAACGTAGCCATCGGCGAAAAACCTCTTGAGATCAGTAATATCCCTGACATTCATCGGACATCACTGGCGGCAGACAAGGGAGGTCAGGGAAGCCCTTCTGTCGTCTTCATACAGCTTGAATCTGTGACTTGGGTCACATTATATCACTGGATTTGAAAATTTGAACAAAATTTAGACCTGGTATGGCAGGCAAAGAAAGGGCTGGAGGAAGGTGAAGAGGAGGGGAAAGGCGCGCCCGCGTGGGGCGCACTGACTTCAGCGTACCGGGCAGCACTCGCCGGTGGTGCGCTGGGCAAAGCTGTTCATGCCTTCGCTGCAGTCAAAGTTGACCAGACGCGGACGCTGCACCATCGCCTGGCGACGCATGCTGTGACGGTAAGCGGTAGGGGTTTGCGAGAACTGACGGCGGAACACGCGCGAAAAGGTCTGCTGCGAGTCGTAGCCGTACTGCATCGCAATGTCGAATACCGGACGCTGCGTCTGACGCAAGGCTTCGGCGGCCAGCGTGAGACGGCGTTCACGAATATAACCACCCAGCGTTTGTTTCGTAACCGTACGGAACATACGCTGCAGGTGCCATTTCGAGTAACCCGATTTTGCCGCCACTTCATCAATCGACAATGTTTTATCCAGATTCTGATCGATCCAGTTAGTCAGTGAATGGATGATTTCCTGTTGCATCATAGCCTGTTCCTTCTGCAAGGTTATCGCCTGGTTTGAAATTCGCTGTTTTGCTGGGGTGCGAGTATAATTCCTCAAGTTAACTTGAGGTAAAGGCCCTAAATGAAAAAAGAACGCAATTACCCAAAACCGGTGCTGACGCCGGGCGAAGTGGCGAAACGCAGCGGCGTGGCGGTATCGGCGCTGCACTTTTATGAAAGCAAAGGCTTGATCAGCAGCACGCGCAATGGCGGTAATCAGCGCCGCTACAGCCGTGATGTGCTGCGCCGTGTGGCAATCATCAAAATTGCCCAGCGCATCGGGATTCCGCTGGCGACGGTCAGCGACAGCCTGATGCACGTGCCGGCGAATAAGCGCATGTCGACGCAGGAGTGGGACGCGCTGACGCAGCACTGGCGCGAAGAGCTGGATAAACGCATCGAAACCCTGACGCGTCTGCGCAACGATCTTGACGGCTGCATTGGTTGCGGCTGCCTGTCGATGCGCGACTGTCCGCTGCGCAATCCAGGTGACCGTCTGGGACAGCAGGGCTCCGGAGCGGTCCTGCTCGATCCGCAACAGGACGAGCCGCAGCGTTAATCCGCTATACTAGATGCCAACCCTTAGCAGCAAGGAATCGCGCATGATTACCGTTCACCATCTGGAAAACTCCCGTTCTCATCGGGTGCTGTGGCTGCTGGAAGAGCTGGCGGTGCCGTATCAAATCAAACGCTATCAGCGGGAAAATACCCTGCTGGCGCCGGACGAATTAAAGAAAGTGCATCCGCTGGGTAAATCGCCGGTGATTACCGATGGCAATCGGGTGATCGCCGAATCGGGCGCCATCCTCGAATATCTGCAGCTGAAATACGACAGCGAGCATCTGCTGGCGCTGCATGAGGAAGAGGAGCAAATTCAGGCGCGCTACTGGCTGCATTATGCTGAAGGTTCGCTGATGCCGCTGCTGGTAATGAAGCTGGTGTTTGCGCAACTGGGCAAAAAGCCGGTGCCATGGCTGCTGCGCCCGGCCGGCGTGGCGCTGAGTAAAGGCATTCAGAAAGCGTGGCTGAACAAGCAGCTGGCACTCCACGGGCGCGTGATTGAGCAGCATCTGAGCCAGCAGCGCTTTTTTGCCGGTGCACGCTTCAGTATTGCCGATGTGCAGATGAGTTTTCCGCTGCTGGCATTGCAGATGCGCGGCGCGCTGGGTGAGATGCCCGCCACGGCGCGCTGGCTGGAGAATATGCAGCAGCGCGCCGCGTGGCAGCGCGCGCTGGAGCAGGGCGGCCCGATTCAGTTCAATAACGGCTGAGGCGCAGCGGTAACGCAACGAAACAGGACGCCGCGACGCGCTGTCGCGGCACCGCAGCAAACCATCTGAAATGCCAGCCTTTTTCCTCCATGATTTCCTGCTCCCGCTAGCGTAACGCCAGCCATAATTGCGCCAGAGCTGCGCATTATCCTGCCTGCCAGGTGATTAGCAGTTGAAAACGCCACCCCAAACGCCAGATAATCGTTTGCCTTTTTTCCGCGTCACCCCTTTTTGACCTGGAATACGCGGCCACGTAATCGTTTGCCTGCTTTTCTCTCTGAGACATCTTCACCAGGATGATGCGCAAACGCGAGCCGCGCGGTGACCTATATCTTAAAAAACACAGAGGAATAACTATGTCTGGCGAATCACGCCCGGCCAGGGGAAAACTGGACGCCTGGTTCCACATTTCAGCACGCGGCAGCAGCGTGCGGCAGGAAGTGCTGGCTGGCCTCACCACCTTTTTAGCGATGGTCTATTCGGTCATCGTGGTGCCTGGCATGCTCGGTAAAGCGGGCTTCTCACCGACGGCGGTGTTTGTCGCCACCTGTCTGGTGGCCAGCTTTGGCTCCCTCATCATGGGACTGTGGGCCAACCTGCCGATGGCGATTGGTTGTGCCATCTCCCTGACCGCCTTCACCGCGTTCAGCCTGGTACTGGGCCAGCACATTAGCGTGCCGGTGGCGCTGGGCGCGGTCTTCCTGATGGGCCTGCTGTTCACGCTGATTTCCGTGACCGGCATTCGCGCGTGGATTCTGCGTAACCTGCCGATGGGCGTGGCGCACGGTACCGGCGTCGGTATCGGCCTGTTTCTGCTGCTGATTGCCGCCGATGGCATTGGTCTGGTGGTAAAAAACCCGGCGGCAGGCCTGCCGGTGGCGCTTGGTCACTTCACCTCTTTCCCGGTGATTATGGCGCTGATCGGGCTGGCGGCGATTTTTGGTCTGGAAAAACGACGGGTACCGGGCGGCATTCTGCTGACCATCATTGCGATTTCGCTGCTTGGGTTGATTTTCGACCCGGCGGTAAAGTGGCAGGGGCTGTTTGCCATGCCGAGCCTGCGTGATGCCAGCGGCCAGTCGGCAATGTTTAGCCTGGATATCATGGGCGCGCTGCAGCCGGTGGTATTGCCGAGCGTGCTGGCGCTGGTGATGACCGCGGTGTTTGACGCCACCGGCACCATTCGTGCGGTGGCCGGGCAGGCGAACCTGCTGGATAAAGAGGGCCAGATTATCAATGGCGGTCGCGCGCTGACCACCGACTCTATCAGCAGCCTGTTTGCCGGACTGGTGGGTGCCTCGCCCGCCGCAGTGTATATCGAGTCCGCTGCGGGTACTGCCGCCGGCGGTAAAACCGGCCTGACAGCGATTGTCGTGGGTCTGTTGTTCCTGCTGATTCTGTTTATGTCGCCGCTGGCTTATCTGGTTCCAGCCTATGCCACCGCACCCGCGCTGATGTATGTCGGCCTGCTGATGCTGAGCAACGTGGCCAAAATCGACTTCAATGATTTCGTCGATGCGATGTCTGGCCTGCTGACGGCGGTATTCATCGTACTGACCTGCAACATCGTCACCGGCATCATGCTCGGCTTTGCCGCGCTGGTGATTGGCCGCCTGTTTGCCGGCGAGTGGCGCAAGCTCAACGCTGGCACGGTGGTGATTGCTGTGGCGCTGGTGGCGTTCTACGCGGGCGGCTGGGCTATCTGACCGCAATCCGGGCGTCAGTCCGGATTATTCTCTTTATCGCACACGCCGCACATCGGGTAGCCCCGCCGGGCGGCGTTTTGTTTTACACTTTCCGACGCAACATCGCTTCGATTAATATGATTCGCCTAAGGAAAGCATGGAAATCTTCTTTACTATTCTCATCATGACGCTGGTGGTTTCGCTGTCCGGCGTTGCGGCACGTATCCTGCCGTTTCAGATCCCGCTCCCGCTGGTACAGATCGCGGCCGGCGCGCTGCTGGCCTGGCCAACCTTTGGTCTGCACGTCGATTTTGACCCCGAACTGTTCCTCGTGCTGTTTATTCCGCCGCTGCTGTTTGCCGATGGCTGGAAAACACCGATCAACGAGTTTCTGCATCACGGCCGTGAAATTATCGGCCTGGCGCTGGTGCTGGTGCTGATTACCGTGGTCGGTATCGGCTACCTGATTTACTGGCTGGTGCCGGGCATTCCGCTGATTCCGGCGTTCGCGCTGGCGGCGGTGCTGTCTCCGACCGATGCGGTGGCGCTCTCCGGCATCGTCGGCGAAGGGCGCATCCCGAAAAAGATCATGTCGATTGTCCAGGGCGAGGCGCTGATGAATGACGCGTCGGGCCTGGTGTCACTCAAGTTTGCCGTCGCGGTGGCGATGGGCACCATGGTGTTCACCTGGGGCGGCGCCAGCGTCGAATTCCTTAAAGTGGCGATTGGCGGCCTGGTGGCAGGTGTCGCCGTTTGCTGGCTGTATGGCCGTTCGCTGCGCCTGCTCAGCCGCTGGAGCGGTGACGATCCGGCAACGCAAACCGTACTGCTGCTGCTGCTGCCGTTCGCCTCTTATCTGATTGCTGAACACCTCGGCGTCTCCGGCATTCTGGCGGCGGTAGCGGCCGGTATGACCATCACCCGTTCCGGCATCATCCGTCAGGCACCGCTGGCAATGCGCCTGCGCGCCAACAGCGTATGGCAGATGCTGGAGTTTGTGTTCAACGGCATGGTGTTCCTGATGCTGGGCCTGCAGCTGCCGGACATTCTCTCCACCTCGATTGCTCAGGCGAACGCCGATCCTAACGTCGAGCTGTGGATGCTGTTCGCTGACGTCGGGCTGGTCTATGCGGCGCTGATGATCGTGCGCTTCGGCTGGCTGTGGATCATGAAGCGCACCAGCCTGCGCCTGCTGAAGAAGAAGCCGCTGGAGTTTTCCAGCTACTCGCTGCGTGAACTGCTGATCGCCTCTTTTGCCGGCGTGCGCGGTGCTATCACCCTGGCCGGTGTGCTGTCGATTCCGCTGTTCCTCAGCAATGGCGAACCTTTTCCGGCGCGCTACGAACTGGTGTTTATCGCCACCGGCGTGATTCTGTTCTCGCTGTTTGTCGGCGTGATTCTGCTGCCGATTCTGCTGCGCGGCATGGAGAGCCACGACAAAGTGGGGCACCGTCGCGAAATCCAGAGCGCGCGTGCTGCGATGGCCGGCGTGGCGATCGAAAGCCTGCACAAAATGGAGCAGCGGCTGGAAAACGACGCTGAAGAGAACATCGATCCTGAGCTGCTGAAAGAGGTCAGCCTGCGGGTGATTGGTAATCTGCGTCGTCGCGTCGATGGCAAAGATGATATGGAACAGGCGCTGTTTGCGGAAAATCTGGAGCGCCGTTTCCGCCTGACCGCGCTGCGCGCCGAGCGTGCCGAGGTTTATCATCTGCGCGCCACTCAGCAGATCTCCAACGAGACCATGCAGCGCCTGCTGCGCGATCTCGACCTGCTGGAAGCGCTGCTGATAGAGAAAGAGGAATAGCCGCCGCGTTTTGCTGCTCTCCGATCCCGCGGCCGCCTGACAGACAGGGCGGCCGCTTTGTTACAGCGATAGCCGTGGCGCGTTATCCGGCCAGTGTTCACGGCAGCAGGCAATCCACGCCTGCGCGCTGCGCGACAGATAACTGCCTTCGCGCCAGATTAGCCCCAGACGCCACTGCAGCTCCGACTCCAGCGGCAGCCACAGCAAGGCCTGTTTATCCAGCCGCTGGCAGATCGGCTCCGGCAGGATCGCCAGCCCCATATCCGCCTGCACCATCGCGGCAAGAAAATCCCACTGCGCGCTACGCAGCGCGATATCCGGCATCACTCCCTGGCGCTGAAACGCTTTCATCAGCTGGCGGTTAAGCGAAAACTCTTCGTTGAGGATCAGCAGGGGATGCTGAGCCAGCTCGGCCAGCGTCAGGCTGGTGCGGTTGAGCCAGCGCGCGCTGCGCGGCAGCAGCACGCACAGCGGATGGCGCATCAGTTCAAGCGTGTTCAGCGGCAGCTCCGCATCAATCGGCAGGGCGGTCAGCGCAATATCCAGCCCGCCGCTCAGTACCGCCTGCTGCACCGTCAGGCCACCAAATTCGGAGATTTTCAGCTGTACGCCGGGATAGCGGCGGCGGAACGCGGAGATCGATCCGGCAATCTGCATGCCGACCATCGGCGGAATGCCCAGCCGCAGCTCACCGGTTTTCAGCTGGTTGATGTCACTGATTTGCGCCTCCAGCTGATGAAACTCCTGCAAAATCGCCAGGCCGCGCTGATATACCGCCTGGCCGCTGTCGGTGAGATGCAGCTTGCGTCCCTCGCGCAGCAGCAGCGTGCAGCCCAGCTCTTCTTCCAGCTGGCGCAGCATTTTGCTGATGGTGGGTTGCGTGACGAACAGCTTCTCCGCCGCGCGGGTAAAGCTCTGCTGACGCACCACTTCGGTAAAATATCGCAGCGCACGCACGTCCATAAACATTCCTTTTTGGCATAGTTTGAATAATTTTAATTCATTTCTTTCACACTCTGGCGCGGATTTATACTGAAACCCTGAATTTTGAGGGGGGAAGAGAGAAATGGCGTCCGCGCTTCGTCCGCGCACCACGGATATCCTGCAACGCGTCACGGTGCCGCTGCAGCTGGTGCTGTATATCGCCCTGTTCGTTGCCAGTGGTCAGCTGGTGAGCTGGCTGCATCTGCCGTTACCGGCCAACGTCGTGGGTATGGTGTTGCTGTTACTGTTGATCGTCAGCGGTATCGTGCCGCTGCGCTGGGTCAAAGCCGGGGCCAACTGGCTGCTGGCCGAAATGCTGCTGTTTTTTATTCCGGCGGTGGTGGCGGTGGTGAATTACAGCGACCTGCTGCGCAGTGAAGGCTGGCGCATCTGTGTGGTGATCGCCGTCAGTACGCTGATGGTGCTGGCGGCCACCTCACTGGTGGTCGACCGCTTATACCGCTTCGAACTGGCGCGCGCGGCGCGTAAGCAGGGCAATCGTGACTGACTTTATCATTAGCCTGTTGTGTCTGGCGCTGACGCTGCTGGTTTACTACCTCAATAAACGCCTGTACCGGCGCAGGCCCACACTGCTGCTGATGCCGCTGGTGTTAACGCCGCTGGTGCTGGTGGCGCTGCTGCTGCTGACGCACGTCAGCTGGCAGGATTACATCGCCGAAAGCCACTGGCTGCTGTGGCTGCTGGGTCCGGCGACGCTGGCTTTTGCGGTGCCGGTTTACGAAAACCTGCACATTATCCGCCGCCACTGGCTGTCGCTGAGCGTGGGCGTGATCACCGCCACGCTGGTGGCCGTGTGCAGTTCGGTGTGGCTGGCGCGGTTGCTGACGTTACCGGAGAGCATCCAGCGCAGCCTGGCGGTGCGCTCCATCACCACGCCTTTTGCGCTGGCAGCGGCCCAGCCGATTGGCGGCCAGCCCGATTTAGTCGCGCTGTTCGTGGTGATTACCGGCGTGTTTGGCATGGCGGTGGGCGACGTGCTGTTTTTACGGATCGCGATTAAGCAGGGCGTGGCGAAAGGCGCCGGCTTTGGCGCGGCCTCGCACGGTGCCGGCACGGCACGCGCTTATCAGCTCGGCCAGCAGGAGGGCGTGGTCTCCAGCCTGGTGATGATGCTCTCCGGCGTGCTCACGGTGCTGCTGGCCCCGCTGCTGGGACAGCTGTTGTGGCATGCCTGACGGGCAAATCGGCGCCCGCATCGTCCTGCGTGTTATCGGATGCGGTCAGTTTCTGCCCGCTGTAACCCATTTTTACGTAAAGCTTTCCAAATAAAGTTGTGTCACGTCGCCGCGCTGTTTACCCTTTGCGCCGAATTATGTGTCCTTCATGGAGTGGATTGTTATGTTTAAGCAACTTGTTACGGGAAGCCTTTTAGGTCTGGCACTGCTGAGCGGCGGCGCGCAGGCGATTGAGGGCAGTGTTGACGTGGGTGAGCACAGCACCAACCTGAACCTTGGCCTCGGCACCGCTTCACCGGGTCTGTTTCTGAAAGGCAACTGGCTGCGCAGCGATCACGACGGCAGCACCTACGGCCTTGGTATGGGTTATAACCTGGATGTGGGTGATTTCCGCGTGGCACCGACGGCGAAAGCGCTGTTCACCCATCCGGAAGATGGCCGTGATGGCTTCACCGTGGCGCTGGGTGCCGGTGCGCAGTATAACTTCAACAGCATGTGGGGCCTGTACGGCGAATATTACTATGCGCCGGAAGCGTTCTCCGATCGTCTGGACAGCTATAAAGAAGCCTCAGGCGGCCTGAGCTTTACGCCGATTTCGCTGCTGAACCTGCGCGTTGGCTATCAGTACATTGAGCTGAACAACAAAGGCGACCGTAAAGATAACGTGCTGGTCGACGGCCCGTACGTCGGTGCGTCGCTGCGTTTCTGATGACGGGACCAGGTGCGCATGAATGCGCACCCTACGAAACTCCCCGTAGGGTCGCCATTTATGGCGACCTGGTCAATCACCGCACTACGTTCATGGCGACCTGGTCAATCACCGCACTGCTTCAATCTTAATGCGCTTTCCCCTGCGAAATCCCGACGCCCGTCTGTGAACGGATAAACTGTCCGCGGAATTTCGCCCGCTCCAGCGCCCCCTGCTGGGAATGATCGGTAATGGAAAACAGCCAGGTGCCGACAAACGCGACCAGCATCGAGAACAGCGCCGGATACTCATACGGATAGACTGGCGTTGCGTGTCCCAGTACCTGCACCCAAATGGTCGGGCCGAGAATCATCAGCACCACCGCCGTCAGCAGGCCCAGCCAGCCTCCCACCATGGCGCCGCGCGTGGTCAGTTTTGACCAGTACATCGACAGCAAAATAATCGGGAAGTTACAGCTGGCGGCAATCGAGAACGCCAGGCCGACCATGAAGGCAATGTTCTGTTTCTCAAACAGAATCCCCAGCGCAATCGCCACCACGCCCAGCACCAGCACGGTAATTTTCGACACCCGTAACTCTTCACGCTCGGTGGCCTGACCTTTACGGATCACGCTGGCATACAGGTCATGCGACACCGCCGAAGCACCGGCCAGCGTCAGTCCGGCCACTACCGCCAGAATGGTGGCGAAGGCTACCGCCGAGATAAAGCCGAGGAACAGGCTACCGCCGACCGCATTGGAGAGATGCACTGCCGCCATGTTAGTGCCGCCAATCAGCGCGCCGCTGGCGTCTTTGAAGGCCGGATTAGCGCCGACCAGCAGAATCGCGCCGAAGCCGATAATAAAGGTCAGGAAGTAGAAGTAGCCCATAAAGCCGGTGGCCCAGAACACGCTTTTGCGTGCTTCCCGCGCATCGGCGACGGTAAAGAAACGCATCAGAATATGCGGCAGGCCGGCGGTGCCAAACATCAGGCCCAGACCGAGCGACAGCGCGGAGATCGGGTCTTTCACCAGACCGCCTGGCTGCATGATCGCGCTTCCTTTCGGGTGCACCGCCATCGCCTCGGTAAACAGCGTATTAAAGCTGAAACCGGTGGCTTTCATCACCATGATGGCCATGAAGCTGGCACCAAACAGCAGCAGCACCGCTTTGATAATCTGCACCCAGGTGGTGGCCAGCATGCCGCCAAACAGCACGTATAGCACCATCAGAATGCCGACCAGCACCACGGCGATGTGGTAGTCGAGACCGAACAGCAGCTGGATCAGCTTACCGGCCCCCACCATCTGCGCAATCAGATACAGCGCCACCACCACCAGCGAACCGCAGGCGGAAAGGGTGCGGATGGGCTTTTGCTGCAGGCGATAGGACGCCACATCGGCAAAGGTATAGCGGCCCAGGTTGCGCAGGCGTTCGGCAATCAGGAACAGAATCATGGGCCAGCCGACGAGGAAGCCGAGCGAGTAGATCAGCCCGTCGTAGCCGGAGGTGTAGACCAGCGCGGAGATACCGAGAAACGAGGCGGCCGACATAAAGTCACCGGCCATCGCCAGGCCATTCTGGAAACCGGTGATGTTGCCGCCGGCAGTGTAGTAATCGCTGCGCGAGCGGGTGCGTTTGGACGCCCAGTAAGTAATGCCGAGCGTGGCTGCCACGAAGACCACGAACATGATGATCGCTTCGTAGTTGGTGGCCTGTTTTTGCACCGCGCCGGTAATGGCATCGGCGGCAAATACGCTGGCTGGTACGATAGCCAGCGAGGCGGAGAGCAGGCGCTTCATGATTTCACCTCGCTGACAATCTGTTTGGTCAGACGATCAAACTCGCCGTTGGCGCGCCAGACATAAACGCCGGTCAGCAGAAACGACACCACAATCAGGCCGACGCCGATGGGGATGCCGCGCGTCACATTGGTGCCGGCGTGCAAGGGCGTGCCGAGCCAGCCGGGCGCGAAGGCAATCAGCAGAATAAAGCCGACGTACAGTATCAGCATGATGAGGCTGAGCAGCAGCGCAAACGACTGACGTTTGTGCACCAGCTCCTGAAAACGCGGATTGCTTTCGATTTGTTGCCAGACGGCTTCCTGTTGGTTCAGGGCTTCGTTCATCACATTTTCTCCAGAGGCAAGGCAGACAGGAAACTCACGGCAACGTGATTTAACTGGCTGAATATTCTAGTTATAAAGGTTGTGCGATGGTGAAAAGCATACGGCGTAAGGATGGAAGAGCGGAGAGCTGCCTGCCGGGGACAGGCTGATACTCTCCGCCGGGTCAATGCCGGTTATGGCATGGTGATCGACTGTTTCTCCTCGAGCAATTTCTCCACCACGCCCGGATCGGCTAGCGTTGAAGTATCGCCAAAGTTGCTGGTATCGCCGGCGGCGATCTTGCGCAGAATACGGCGCATGATTTTGCCGGAGCGGGTTTTTGGCAGCGAATCGGTCCAGTGCAACACGTCTGGCGTGGCAATCGGGCCGATCTCTTTACGCACCCAGTTGCGCACTTCGCTGTACAGCTCTGGCGACGGCTCTTCGCCGTGATTCAGCGTGATATAAGCATAGATCGCCTGGCCTTTAATGCTGTGCGGAATCCCCACCACCGCGGCTTCGGCAATTTTCGGATGCGAGACCAGCGCGGACTCGATCTCCGCCGTGCCAAGCCGGTGGCCGGAGACGTTCAGCACGTCATCGACGCGGCCGGTGATCCAGTAATAGCCATCTTCGTCACGGCGCGCGCCGTCGCCGCTGAAGTAGCGATTTTTAAACGTCGAGAAGTAGGTTTGCTCGAAGCGATCGTGATCGCCAAACAGCGTGCGTGCCTGGCCGGGCCATGAGTCGACAATCACCAGGTTACCCTCGGTGGCACCGTCCAGCGTATTACCTTCGTTATCCACCAGCGCCGGCTGGACGCCAAAGAACGGTTTAGTGGCCGAACCGGCCTTCAGCTCGGTGGCACCGGGCAGCGGCGTAATCATGAAGCCGCCGGTTTCGGTCTGCCACCAGGTATCGACGATCGGGCAACGGCTGTCGCCAATCTTTTTGTAATACCACTCCCAGGCTTCCGGGTTGATGGGCTCGCCGACCGATCCCATGATGCGCAGGCTGCTGCGCTGGGTGCCGGCAATCGCTTTATCACCCTCGGCCATCAGCGCGCGGATAGCGGTTGGCGCGGTGTACAGCAGCGTGACCTTATGTTTATCCACCACTTCCGCCATGCGGCTGGGCTGTGGCCAGTTGGGTACGCCTTCGAACATCAGCGTGGTGGCCCCGCAGGCCAGCGGACCGTAGATCAGATAGCTGTGCCCGGTAATCCAGCCCACGTCGGCGGTGCACCAGTACACATCATCGTCATGATAATCAAAAACATATTTGAAGGTGGTGGCGGCATACACCAGATAACCACCGGTGGTGTGCAGCACGCCTTTCGGCTTGCCGGTGGAGCCAGAGGTATAAAGGATAAACAGCGGATGTTCGGCCTCGACCGCTACCGGCTGATGCTGATCGCTGGCTTTCGCCATCAGTTCATGCCACCACAGATCGCGGCCTTCGTGCCAGCCGGTCTCTTTGCCGGAGCGCTGGAACACCACCACGTTTTTCACGCTGGTGACGTTTGGATTGTTCAGCGCATCATCCACGTTTTTCTTCAGCGGAATGCTGCGTCCGGCACGCACGCCTTCGTCAGCGGTAATAACCAGTTTTGCACTGGAATCCACTACGCGTCCGGCCACCGCTTCAGGTGAGAAGCCGCCAAAAATGACCGAGTGCACGGCGCCGATGCGCGCGCAGGCCAGCATGGCGACCGCGGCTTCCGGTACCATCGGCATGTAGATCGCCACCACATCGCCTTTCTTCACGCCAAGGCCGGTCAGCACGTTGGCGAAGCGGCAGACGTCGGCGTGCAGTTCACGGTAAGTCAGGGTTTTGCTCTCGCTGGCGTCATCGCCTTCCCAGATAATCGCCGGGTGATCGCCGCGCGTAGCCAGGTGGCGATCGAGACAGTTGGCGGCAAGGTTCAGCGCGCCATCTTCATACCAGCGAATCGAAATATTGCCGGGGGCAAACGAGGTATTTTTCACTTTGCTGTAGGGCGTCATCCAGTCGAGGATTTTGCCCTGTCCGCCCCAAAAGGCCTCAGGATCGTCAACCGACTGTTGATACAGCGCCGCATACTGATCGGCATTAATCAGGGCATTCGCTGCAATGGCAGCGGGTACGGGATGCTTGTGTATTTGGCTCATGGCTGACCTCCTTGAAGATGTTAATCATATGTCAATCAAAGGTTAATTGAAGAGTGAGGCCGGGCTTTGTTTCTGTTTTGCAGTCTGGATCACGACCTTGTGTAAGGCTGAAAAGTCACCCAATTCAATCTGTTTACCGGCGCAGGAAATGAGGCAAAACCACTGGCTGGATCAATAAAATTATGAACCAGCCGGTTAAATAAGCAGCAAACAGACCGGCACGTTTTTTCATCAATCCTGAATAGCTATGCGGAAAATTATCGAATTAACACTTTTCATAACAGCGAGTTATGATAGGCGCATGTCAGCAGCATTTTATGCTGCCTGGCTGTGCAGGATTTAAGCTATCGCCCCAGGGGTTGCATTTACCGTAGTGAAAATGGTACTTATCTCGGCCCTGTTCAGCAGGTATCAACTCAGGCTGCATCATCGCGCGGGCGCATAATGCCGGCGCAGCGGTAACCGATGCAGTCCATTATAACCCTCTATTTTATCGGGCTTTTGCTCACTTCCCTGTGTGTAATGTCTTCTGCACCTTCGCAGCAGAGCAAAGGGGTTTTAACTGAGGAAATAACGCGTTATGAAAGGTTTTAAACTCACCCTCGCGTGGCAGATTCTGATTGCCCTGATTCTCGGCGTTATCGTCGGAACCGTGCTGCATAATCAGCCAGACGATCGTGAATGGTTAATCACTAACATTCTTACTCCTGCCGGCGACATCTTTATTCATCTCATCAAGATGATTGTGGTGCCGATTGTTATTTCCTCACTGATTGTCGGCATCGCCGGCGTGGGTGATGCGAAAAAGCTCGGGCGGATTGGTGTGAAAACCATCATCTATTTTGAAGTGATTACCACCATTGCCATTGTGGTCGGCATCACGCTGGCCAACGTATTCCAACCCGGCAGCGGCATTGATATGTCAACGCTGGCAACGGTGGACATCTCTAAATATGAAGCCACAACGGAAGCCGTGCAGGGTGCGCCACATGGCCTGGTGACTACGATTCTGTCACTGATCCCGCAGAACATTTTCGCCTCGCTGGTCAAAGGCGACATGCTGCCGATTATCTTCTTCTCGGTACTGTTTGGCATGGGACTGTCGGCGCTGCCGTCGGAGCATCGCGATCCGCTGGTGACCGTATTCCGTTCCATTTCCGAAACCATGTTTAAAGTGACGCACATGATCATGCGCTATGCGCCGGTCGGGGTGTTTGCGCTGATTGCCGTCACCATTGCTAACTTCGGTTTTGCTTCGCTCTATCCGCTGGCCAAGCTGGTGCTGCTGGTGTACGTGGCGATTCTGTTCTTTGCATTTGTGGTGCTGGGCGCGGTGGCGCGCTTCTGCAAGCTGCGTATTACGACCCTGATGCGCATTCTGAAAGATGAGCTGATTCTGGCGTATTCCACCTCCAGCTCAGAGACCGTGCTGCCGCGCATCATGCAGAAGATGGAAGCCTACGGCGCGCCGAAGGCGATCACCAGCTTTGTGGTGCCAACCGGCTATTCGTTCAATCTGGATGGTTCAACGCTGTATCAGAGCATTGCGGCGATCTTTATCGCCCAGCTGTACGGCATTGACCTGTCGCTGACCGATGAAATCATTCTGGTGCTGACCCTGATGGTGACGTCGAAAGGCATCGCGGGTGTGCCGGGCGTCTCGTTTGTGGTGCTGCTGGCTACGCTGGGCAGCGTCGGTATTCCACTGGAAGGTCTGGCGTTTATCGCCGGCGTCGACCGTATCATGGACATGGCGCGCACCGCGCTCAACGTCATCGGCAACGCGCTGGCGGTGCTGGTTATCGCCCGCTGGGAAAACCAGTTTGATACCAAACAGGCCGCCGCCTACGAGTTGCAGCTGCGAACGCAAAACGCCAGCTAAGCGACATGCTCTTTGACTGAACCCGCCTTCTGGCGGGTTTTTTTATATTTTGCAGACAAGTCCTGTCGTGGTGAGCGGCTGAAGAAAGTTTAAATTTATACCCACCATAACCACTCGCATCCGCCGTAGATAATCAAGAAGGCAATTTACATAAGGACTCACCATGAGATTCCCCGTTTATTTGCACAAAACAGAAAACGGCAGCTGGTCAGGTTTCGTACCTGACGTGCAGGGATGTTTTTTTGCGGGCAACACCGTTGACGAGGCGTTAAGCGATGCATTTGGTGCAATCGATGCGCATGTGGAATCGTTAGCGGACGCAGGCAAGGCCATTCCAAAAGCAGCCAGCGTTGAAACCCATATTAATGATGAAGAGTGCCAGGGAGGTTACTGGGCTTTCGTTGAGATTGATCTCAGTCGTTACGAAGGTAAAGCGGTGAAGCTGAACATCACCCTGCCGCAAAACTTACTGACCAAAATCGATAGCCACGTAGAAGCACACCGCGAATACGGCTCCCGTAGCGGCTTTCTCGCCGCGCTGGCACGCAGAGAGCTGGCAAACATCTAGCGCTTCTCCTTAATCCAACCCGCCTTCTGGCGGGTTTTTTTATGCCCGCTGCCGCAAAAGGCAAAAAAATTGACCTGAGCAGGAGGAATTAACAATTCTGTATGGTATATATTTTAAAGAATAAATTATTCCTGAAGGGAGCGAACATGAACATCGATCTGAGCCAGATGATCACCGAGGGCCGCAACCCGGCGAGCCAGAACATTGACGAGCTGAACACGGAAGCGATGCTGCGCGTCATTAACGATGAAGACAAAAAGGTGGCGCTGGCGGTGGAAGCTATCGTGCCGCAGATTGCTGAGGTGGTGGATGCCATCACGGCGGCATTCAGCCAGGGCGGACGTCTGATTTACTGCGGTGCCGGGACCTCTGGCCGGCTCGGTATTCTCGATGCCAGCGAATGCCCGCCCACGTTCGGCACGCCGCGCAGTCAGGTGGTCGGGCTGATCGCCGGCGGCCATACCGCCATTTTACAGGCGGTGGAAAACGCCGAGGACAACCGCGAACAGGGCGCGCAGGATTTAAAAGATATCGACTTTTCGGCACGCGATGTGCTGGTCGGCATTGCTGCCAGCGGCCGCACGCCTTATGTGCTTGGTGCGCTGGCCTGGGCGAAGCAGCAGGGCGCCTTCACCGCCGCGCTGACCTGTAATCCCAACAGCGCCATGTCGCAGGCGGCGGACGTCGCCCTGACGCCGGTGGTGGGGCCGGAAGTGGTCACCGGCTCGTCACGCATGAAAGCCGGCACCGCGCAGAAGCTGGTGCTCAATATGCTGACCACCGGCGCCATGATCCGCAGCGGCAAAGTGTACGGCAACCTGATGGTCGACGTAGAAGCCACCAATCAGAAACTGGTGCAGCGGCAAATCAACATCGTTAAGCAGGCCACCGAATGTGACGATGCCCGCGCGCAGCAGGCGCTGGCAGCGTGCGGCGGCCACTGTAAAACCGCCATTGTGATGATACTGGCAGACCTGAGCGCCGATGAAGCGCAGGCGCTGCTGGCGCAGAATCACGGCTTTATCCGCCATGCATTACACCACGCAGGAGCGCAATGATGGCGGCGATCACTGAAAGCTTATTGCGCGATATCCTGCAGGCGGTCGGCGGCGCAGGCAACGTCGTGCACTGCGGTAACTGCATGACGCGTCTGCGTCTGACGCTGGCCGATGCCGCGCGGGTCGACAGCGCCCGGCTGAAAACGCTGCCCGGCGTGCTGGGCGTGATTGACAGCGATGCCCAGCTACAGATTGTGCTCGGCCCTGGCAAAGCGCAAACCGCAGCGGAAAAAATGCAGGCGATGCTGAACAGCGCCACGCCAGAGGCGCCGGGCGATCTGCACAGCATCGCCAGCGCGCAGAAGCAGCAGATGAAAGCGAAGCAAACCAGCGCGCTGCACCGTTTTCTCTCCTGCTTTGCCACCATTTTTACCCCGCTGATCCCGGGCTTTATCGGTGCCGGATTGCTGCTGGGGTTTGCCACGCTGATTGAGCAGGTGTGCCATCTTAATCAGCCCGGGGAACACGCCCGCTGGCTGCTGGATACCGTGGCTTATATGAAGGTGTTCGGCAAAGGGTTGTTCACCTTCCTCAGCATCTTAATCGGCTATAACGCGCAGAAAGCGTTTGGCGGCACTGGCGTGAACGGTGCGATCATCGCCTCGCTGTTTGTGCTGGGTTATGTCCCGAACGCGACCGTCGGCTATTACAGCGGCATGCAGGATTTCTTTGGCCTGACTATCGATCCGCGCGGCAATATTATTGGCGTGCTGCTGGCGGCGATATTTGGTGCCTGGCTGGAGAAACAGCTGCGCAAAATTATCCCGGATAATCTCGATATGATCCTCACCTCGCTGCTGACGCTGTTAATTACCGGCGCAGTGACGTTCCTGGTGATCATGCCGATTGGCGGCGAGCTGTTTAAAGGCATGTCGTGGCTATTTATCCACCTGAACAATAACCCGTTCGGCTGTGCCATTCTGGCCGGTTTATTCCTGATTGCGGTGATGTTCGGCATTCATCAGGGCTTTATTCCGGTCTATTTTGCGCTGATGGAAACCCAGGGTTTCAATTCGCTGTTCCCGATACTCGCCATGGCCGGAGCCGGTCAGGTCGGTGCTTCGCTGGCGCTGTGGTGCAAAGCCGACAAGCACTCGCTGCTGCGCAGCCAGATTAAAGGCGCTATCGTGCCAGGTCTGCTGGGCGTCGGTGAGCCGCTCATCTATGGCGTGACGCTGCCGCGTCTTAAACCGTTTATTACCGCCTGCTTCGGCGGTGCGCTGGGCGGCTTCTTTATCGGGCTGGTGGCGTGGCTCGGACTGCCGGTGGGCATGAACACGGTGTTTGGCCCGTCAGGACTGGTGACGCTGCCGCTGATGACCTCTTCGCAGGGCATCTTTGCCGGTATGGCGGTCTATCTGGTGGGGCTGATCGTGGCGTGGATCGGCGGCTTCGTCTTTACCTGGTGGGGCGGCACCAAAAACGTCGATTTAAGCTAGAAAAGCCCGCGCCGGCAGACCGTCAAGAGGTCTGATGTTATTAAATGGATGATTTTGCTGCAATTGTGGGTTGGCTCACAATTGCAGCATTTCGTTAGCGCTGCTTATTATTGAGCGGGAGAATTATCACCCATCCAGACTTTACTGGAGTGGCTGAAAAATAAATGACGTGATATTAATGTGTTATCACTATAAGCCTTATTTAAACCAGGGTTATAGCCTTTCATTTCCTGCGAAATTCTTATTTCATCCTGATAAATATCTCCGGGCTCGCTTTTGATCTGTGCAGCTATAAAGTCTATATAAGCAACAGCTTTCTCCTGATTTTCACGCATCAGCGGCACTCTCTGTGCCCATAATTAACCACTTGATTCGTTTTGTGAAAATAGAGTTCGCCCATCTGCCCCTTTGTTCTTTTTTCGCTGTGCTTTCACAGCGTCGCTGATTGCTTGTTACTGGAGGTTGTATGAGATTCACCCGGAATCCCATTGCGTTAGGGATCGTCGCTGCGCAGGCGGTGTTTTATTTCCCCGGCGTGGGGGAAGCGGCAACACTGGGCGCGTATAATCCGCGCGATAACGACCAGCAGAGCGGCGCGCTGATCGTTAACGGCGGTAGCGCAACCTTAACCGGTAATCAGGCGTTTGAGCCGGGCATTGACGGGGCGGTCAACACCACGCTCGGCCAGGTGACCATCGCGGCGGGCGCACAATACCTTAATCAGGCACGTCTCGATCCCGGTCCGCAAAATCTCGCCATCACCGTGCCGGATCCCACTACCGGCGGCAACACCACCTTTCAGGTTTTTGATACCGCCAGCCTGGTGGCGCAGGCACCGGTTACCGCCAGCACGGTGGTGCCGGATCTGCAAAACGTGAATGACAATCAGTATATCGACGCGCGCATCGCCGACGTCAGCGGCAGCGGCAGTTCGCTGGATGTCAGCATTGGTCAGGCTAACGCCAACAGCAGCGCCAGCACCAACGCCTGGACCATGGCGGCCAAAAACACCACGCTGTTTCAGGTCAGTAACGGCGGCACCCTCAACTGGAACAACAACAACCGCATCACCTTTAACGGTTCTGCGGCCAACGTCTCCGGCGGCCAGGTGACCGACAGCCTGGCGGTACAAAACCTCGCGACCTATAACGGCAGCTTTAGCGTGCAGACGCTGGACGGCAAAACCACCGCCTTCAACGTCACCAATGCCAGCCAGCTGCAAAGCTACAATAACTGGCTGGTGAGCCAGCTGCAGGCCGGTAATCTCGCGCCGGCCAGCTACCTCAGCGCGTTCAATCAGGCGGTCACTATCACCAACGGCGATATTGTCTATAACGTCAGCGCCACGGCGCCGGATGAAGTGACGCAGCCGATAGGTAGCCGCGTGGTGATCAATGCCGAAGGCGCCGGTTCGCAGGTCACTATCGCCGCCGGTAAAACGCTGGAAGTGGTAGGGGCCAGCGATGGCGCGGTACGCGTTGCCAGCGGGGCCAATGCCACCATCGACGGGAAACTGGCGAGCCGCGGCACCGCGCTGGCGCTGGATGGCGCGACGGCTACCAACAGCAGCAGCGGCGTTATCAACGGCGGCTTCCTCAACCGTATTGATGGCACCGGCGTCGGCGCGGCCAGCAACAACGCGACTGCGGTAACGGTGCAAAACGGCGGCGATTTCATTAACAATGGCGTACTTAACCTCGGTACCACCGGCAGCAATTTGACCAACGGCGTGGCGGGCATCCGCCTTGATGCCAATGCGCAGGCCAGCAACAGCGGCAATATCAACGTGGGCGTCAACGGCTCCAGCGCGCGCGGCACCACCTCCGGCGTGCTGCTTACCACCGACAGCAGCCGATTTACCAACAACAGCGGCGGCACGATTTACCTCGGGCGAGGCGCGCAGAACAGCCTGAGCGACAACGTGGCGGAGACCGCCCTGAACCAGAGCGGGCTGACCAGCGGCATTGCGCTGGTGGCCAACGGCAGCGCCACCAACGACGGGGCGATTGTGATTGGCTCGCGCGTACAGAACGCCGCCGGGATGTCAGTCAGCGGTGCCAGCAATGCCACGCTGATCAACAGCGGCACCATCGACGTCAACGGCAGCGCTGCGCGCGTGCCGCGCGAGAACGTCGGCATGCTGGTCACTAACAGCAACGGTACGCTGGAGAATCGCGGCACCATCAACCTCAACGGCGTTAACGGCACCGGCCTGAAAGTGCTGGCCACCAGTGGTAACAGCGCCGCCGCCAGCTCCACCGGGACCATCAACGTGGCGGGCGGAGCCGATCCGGCCAGCGGCACGCGCAACTTTGGCGTTTGGGTGGAAGGTCAGGGCAGCGGCACTGCCGCAGCGAACGTGGACGGGCCGATTAACCTCACCGGCAACGGCGCGATTGGCGTGCACGCGCGCGGCAACGCCACGGTTAATGTCACGCAGAATGCCATTCCCCGTTTCAGCACCGGCAGCAATCAAATTGGTTTTTTTGCCTATGGCCCGAATGCGCTGATCAACGTAGACGACAACAACGCGTTTGACGTCACCACCACTAACTCGACGCTCTTCCGCATCGAACAGGGCGCGACGTTTGACGGGACTAATACCACGCTGACCGCCTCCGGCGCGGGTGCGGTGGCGGTGAACGGCACCGGCGGTGGCGGAACGTTGGTGAAGACCAACAACGCCACGATCAACGTCAGCGGCACCAGTGCCATCGGCGTCAATATCGAGGGCGGTGCGCAGGGCAACATTGACGCGGCGACCACCATTACCCTCAGTGGCAGCAACGCCACGGGCGCGATTGCCGACGGGCAGAAACATACGCAGACCGGCGCCAACAGCCGTGCGCCGGTCGCCAGCACGCGGCTGACCTCCGCCGCAGAACTCAACTCGGCGCAGAACGGCATCACCGGCTATCTGGCACGCAACCGCGCGCAGCTCAGCAACAGCGGCAACATCAACTTCAGCGGGGCCAATACCACCGGCCTGCGCGTGGAGAGCGGGGCGACCGGCAGCAACAGCGGCAATATCAGCATCAGCGACGGCGGCACCGGTATCGCGGTGAACAGCGCGGGCAGCACCTTCGCCACCACCGCCAGCAACAGCGGCAACATCGACGTCAATGGCGGCAGCAGCACCCGCCGTTCGCGCGGCGTCAGCGCCAGCGGTAGCCAGGCGGTGGCGAACCTCAACGGCGGCACGCTCACGCTCAACGGCAGTGGTGCCATCGGCGCCGAAGCGCTGGACGGTGCGCTGGTGAATATCGCCGCCGGATCGACGCCGATCTTTAACAATAGCGACCAGATCGCCTATCACGCTGCAGGTAACGGTTCGCGCATCCGCGCCGCCACCAGCGCGCTGGATGTCAGCACGCGTGGTTCCATCGGCTACCGCCTTGACGACGGCGCGGCGCTGAGCTTCAGCACGCCGAACAGCCTGAGCGCCAGCGCCGCCAGCAGCACCGGCGTGATTGTCTCCGGCAGCGGCAGCAGCCTCAACAGCGCCAACCTCAATCTGACCGCCAGCGGCGAGGAGAGCACCGCCGTGCGCGTCGAGGGCGGCGCAGCGGCGACGCTTGACGGCAGCAGCACCATCACGCTCAGCGGCAACAACGCGGTGGGCGTGCTGGTGAATACGCTGCGCAGCGATCTCAGTAATGCGCTGGACGGCAGCGCTGCCGCCACCCGCGTCACCAGCAACGCCCGCATCAGCGGCGCTGGCAACGGTGCCGTTGGCTTTGACCTGACCAACGGCGCGGCACTGGAGAACAATGGCGCACTGACGCTGACCGGCAGCAACAGCATCGGCATGCGCTCGCGCGCCGGCAGCACGCTGACCAACAATGGCGTGGTTAACGTCAGCAGCGGCACCGGGTTAGACGTCGGCGGCAGCGGCACCACGCTGGCGCAGGGCGGCAGCATCAATGTCGATAACGGCGTGGCCGGCGTGCGCATCAGCGACGGCGCGCAGCTGGCATTGACCGGCAGCAATACGCTGATTACCACGCGCGGCACGGCGCATGGCATTTTGCTCGACAGCGGCGCGGCGGCGCTCAGCGCGCGCGACGCCACCATCAACGTGCTGGGCAGCGGCAACGGCATCGAAAACCGCGCGGAGCTGGACAACGTGAGCCTGAGCAACCTGACGCTCAACGTTGGCGATGGCAACGGCATCCGCACCGCCGTCGCGTTCGATCCCGCCTCCACCGTGACCACCAACGTGTCCGGCAGCGGTAACGGCCTGACTATCGCCAACGCCGATGGATCGACCACCGGCGGCGATCTGCTGCTGGGTTCGGGTTACGTTTTCAATGTTACCGGCGCTGGCGGTACCGGGATTCGCGCCAACACCACAGGAAATATCGTCACCGCTGCCAGCGTCAATATCACTAATGCGGCAGGCGGTTCGGCGCTGGTCTCCAGCACCGCCGGCACCATCGTCAACCGCGGGACGCTGCGCTCCAGCAGCCTGACGGCACCGGTGGTCGATCTGCGCGGCGGCAAAACGGTATTTGAGAACCTCGGTACTATCGTGACGGCCACGGCGCAAAGCGTGGCGGTGGCGGGCAGTAACGCCGACGATGTGATTTTGCTGACGCAGGGTGACGTGCTGGGCGACATCAATCCTGGCGGCGGCAGCGACACGTTCCGCTGGACCGGCGGCACGCTCAACGGCAGCCTGACCATGGGCGCAGACAACAACAATATTGCCGACGTCAGCGGCGTCGATCTCAGCACCACTTACCATCTCACCAGCGGCAACGGCACCGGTAACAGCCTGACCTTTGACCAGATTACGGCGCGCGGCGGCAGCTTCAGCGCGGATGACCTGAGCAAAGGCGTTAACCTCGGCAGCGGCTGGAGCATCATTAACTTCGCGGATAGCCGCTGGACGCTGACCGACAATCTGCAGCTGGCGCACAGCACCATCAACATTGATGGGCGCTCGACGCTGTATGCCGGTGACAACGTGCATCCCACGCTGGCGGGCGGCACAGCGGATTCGCTGCAGGTAAATAACAGCGGCACGCTGGATCTCACCAATGGCGGCGGTTCGCCGGGCAATACGCTGGACATCAACGGCTCGCTGGCGTCGCTGGGCGGTCAGGCGAATCTGGTGACGCGCCTGAATGACGGCGGCGCGCTGAGCAACCAGTTCACCGACCACATCAACGTCAGCGGTAACGCCAGCGGCACCACGCTGCTCAACGTCAGGCTCGATGCGGCAAGCAGCGCGGCGCTCACCGATCGCAACCGCAACGGCGGCATTGAGGGCAATGAAGGCATTTCGCTGGCGCAGGTGGGCGGCAACGCCGGCCAGAACAGCTTTGCGCTCAGGGATGGCTATCTCGGTGCCGGACCGTGGCAGTACCGGCTGTACAGCTTCGCGCCGGGCAGCAGCGATCCGGCGCAGCGCCTGCTGAGCGGCAGCGGCAACAATTACTGGGATTACCGGCTGGCAAACTACTACGTGTGCGAGGACAGCGACAGCTGCCAGCCAGCGCTGGTGACCAGCGGATTTGGCACGCCACAGCGCTACGATGCGCGTCCGGCGGTGGTGCCGCAGGTGCCCTCGTACATTTCAGCACCGGTTGGCCTCGCCTATTACACCGCCGCGATTATTGATGACCTGCACAAGCGTCTCGGCGAACTGCGTCACGAGCAGACGCGCCCGGCGGGTAACGGCGGTGAGATGTTCCTGCGCTATATCGGCTCAAACCTGAAATACAAAAGCGACCGCAGCTTTAGCGATTACGGCTACGGTTTTGACCTCGACTACAGCGCGGTGCAGCTTGGCGGCAACCTGCTGCGTCTCGACGGTGAGCAGGACAGCCTGCGCGGCGGCGTGGCCTACACGCGCGGCAATACGCGCATCCGTCCGCAGGCGGCAGACGGTTACAGCAGCACCAGCTTCGATAGCGACAGCCTGGCGCTGTACGGCACCTGGCAGCGCCAGAGCGGCTTTTACCTCGACGGCGTGCTGTCGTTTGACTGGCATCGAGGTGAAACTGACATTGCGCGCCAGCAGCGCGAGGCCAGGCTGAAGGGCCACGGCTGGACCGCCTCGCTGGAGAGCGGCTATCCGTTTGAACTCGGCGAGGGCTACAAGCTGGAGCCGCAGGCGCAGTTGATGTACCTGAAACTGAACATGAATGATTTCACGGATGAGGACAATAACCAGGTGCGCTATGGCGATTATCACCAGACGATTGGCCGTCTCGGCGCGCGTCTCGACCGCAGCTGGACCGATGACAGCAACCGCCAGTACACGCCTTATCTGCGCGCGAATTATTACAAAGGCTGGGGCGGTACGGCGCAGACATCGGTGTCGGCTGCCGATAATCCGGCGCTCGGCGCCAGCTTCAGCAGCGGTAATTTTGGCCAGATGTGGGAAGTGGGTGCCGGCGGCACGGTGACGCTGCAGCAGGATGTGTCGCTGTATGCCGAAGCGGATTACCGCAAGGAGATCGACGGCAACGGCGCCAGAGGCTGGCGTTACAACCTCGGCGTGCGCTGGCAGTTCTGACAGTATGTGTGCATGGCGCGGTCGCCGTGAACGGTGTAATGCCGACCGGTCAGGGCAGCCGCAAATCGCACAAAATTTGTAGCGGCGCGATTTATCGCGCAATAAATTGCGCCGCTACCAAATGTGCAACGATTGTCGAGCAGTTTGAGGTTCAACTGACAAACTTATCGTACTCAGCCAAAGCTCGATCTCATTTACCCTAAATGATTTTTTATCGATCCCGCCCGCGGCCAGAACTGTGAAGCGCCGCGCACTCCGGCTTTATTAAGAACAAAAATTAAATAGCCGCGCTAAAGCCAGGCCATTGTGCTGCCGAAAAGGTAAAAAAGTATTATCGATTTCTCTTCAGCCTGCGTTTTGCAAGGACTCACACATGCGTAATAACCAGCCCATCACCCAGCGTGAATTCGTCTTCGACGATCGCGCCACGCTGATGTCGACCACCGATCTCAACAGCCACATCACCTACGCCAATGACGCCTTTATTGAGGTCAGCGGATTCAGCCCGGAAGAGGTCAACGGCCAGCCGCACAACATGGTGCGTCATCCGGATATGCCGCCGGAAGCGTTCGCCGATATGTGGAGCACGCTGAAGCAGGGCGAACCCTGGACTGCGCTGGTCAAAAACCGGCGCAAGAATGGCGATCACTACTGGGTGCGCGCCAATGCCATTCCGGTGGTGCGCGAGGGCAAGCTGCAGGGCTATATGTCGGTACGCACCAAACCGTCGGCGGAGGAGATCCGTCAGTGCGAGGCGCTGTACCGTGATTTTCGTGAAGGGCGTGCCAAAGGGCGTCGCTTCCATAAAGGGCTGATTGTCGGCAGCGGCTGGCGGCGACTGACCTCAGTGCTGAAAACGCTGCCGCTGCGCTGGCGCATCCGCAGCACGCTGATCGCGCTGCTGCCGTTGTCGGTGCTGAGCGTCTGGCTGCTGGGCATGGCACCGCTGGCGATCGGCTGCTTCAGCGGCGGCATGGCCGGGTTGCTGCTGCTGGCCAGCCTGTGGCTGGAGCATCAAATCTCGCGCCCGATGGAGCGCATGTGTCGCCAGGCGCTGAGCGTGGCCACCGGCGCCAGCCACAAAGTCGAGCACATCGATCGGGTGGATGAGATCGGCATGACGCAGCGCGCTATCGGCCAGCTGGGCCTGATGTTCCGCTGGCTGGTGGATGACGTCAGCGGCCAGGCGATCAACGTCCTGAGTGCCAGCGACGCCATCGCGCGCAGCAATGATGAACTGAGCCGTCGCACCGAGCAGGCGGCGGCGAACGTGCAGCAAACGGCGGCGACCATGAACGAAATGACCGCTACGGTCAAAAGCAACACGGAAACCGCCAGCGAAGTGAATACGCTGTCGGCCAGCACCAGCGCAGCGGCGATCAAAGGCGGTGAAGTGATGCAGGAGATGGTCGGCATGATGGCGGAAATTGCCGACAGCTCGAAGCGTATCGCCAACATCACCAGCGTGATTGACGGCATCGCTTTCCAGACCAATATTCTGGCGCTGAACGCGGCGGTGGAGGCGGCACGTGCCGGTGAGCAGGGCAAAGGCTTTGCGGTGGTGGCGGGCGAGGTGCGCAGTCTGGCACAGCGCAGCGCCAAAGCCGCCAGCGAGATCAAAAACCTGGTGGAAACCAGCGCCGGCCGCGTGCAGTCGGGCAGCGATCACGCCGATGCGGCCGGCCACACGATGCAGGCGATTGTCGATCAGGTGCAGAATGTCACCGCCCTGATCGCGCAAATCAGCGCGGCGACGGCCGAACAATCCATCGCGCTGAGCGAAGTCAGTAGCGCGGTGGAGGATCTCGACGACATCACCCATCAGAACGCGGCGCGCGTGGCGGAAGGCGCAGAAGCCTCCGGCCGAATGGCGCATCAGGCCAACCGGCTGGTTGAAGCGATCAGCGTGTTTCGCTAAGTTTCACGACGCTTCACGTCCGGCGCGCAGCGCGCCGGGCGGTGTGCCGACAATGCGTTTGAAGGCGCGACTGAAGGCGGCCAGTGAACCGTAACCGAGGTGGAACGCTACGCTCTCCACCGCTTCGCCATCGTTAACAATACGCTCCACCGCCAGACGCATGCGCAGTTCGGTAAGGTAGCGCAGCGGCGTCATGCCGGTGGCGTTTTGAAAGCGCGCGGCAAACACCGAGCGTGAACTGCCGGATTCGCGCGCCAGCCGCTCCACCGTCCAGTTTTCGCCGGGCGCGCGGTGCATGGCCGCCATCGCCAGGCTGAGGCGCGGATCGCGCAGGGCCTGCACCAGCCCGCTGCCCTGACCACAGCCATTCTCCACCCAGCCCCGCACAATTTGCGCCGCCACCACATCGGCCAGCCGCGACAAAATGCCGGCAAAGCCCGCTTTGCGCTGACGTGTTTCACGCTCCATGGCATCCAGAATCGGCTGGATTTCCGGGTATTGCGCCAGCAGCGTGCTGACCAGCATTACATCCGGCATGGTGTGCACCAGCGGCTGCATGCCGCCCAGCTCAAACGCCATGCAAGCGCTGAATAAAATCACATCGCTGTCATCCGGGCAGGCATCCGCATCCGGCGCATCGTTGATGGCGCACACGCTGTCGCAGATGGGTTTGCTGTTAAAGGTAGCGATCGGCACGCACACCGCATCTTCGCCGGAGATCAGCGCGTGCGGCTTACCGTGCGGAATCAGCAGCGCATCGCCCGCCTGCAGCGGATAGACGGTGCCGGAAGCGGAGCGAATCAGCAGCGAGCCGCGGCCAACAAAATGCAGCTGTGCCTTGCCCGGCGCGTCATCATATTGCAGGCCAAACGGCGCATGCAGCGCGATGCGCTGATATTTGACGCCGTACAGGCGCATGCCCATCAGCAGTTCGCTGGTCAAATCTTCATAGCGGCTCATACAATCCAGACGAATTATCAAAAAACAAAGTTTCTGTATCATAGATCGTCTTGCGTCGTCTCTCTATGCTTACAGCCTGATATTTTGTGATGGGGATCGCAGATGAGTCTGGATACTGAAGTAGTGGAAACAAGCATTGCGGTAGAGAAACCCGCATGGGGCGCGGTGTTCGCAATGGCGTTTGGCGTCTTCGGCCTGATCACCGCAGAATTTCTGCCGGTGAGCTTGCTGACACCGATTGCCGACTCGCTGCGCGTCAGCGAAGGGCAGGCGGGCCAGACGGTCACGGTTACCGCGCTGGTGGCGCTGCTGACCAGCCTGGTGATTGGTAACGTCACGCGCCGCCTCGACCGCCGCCTGGTGATGCTGGCGTTCACGTTGCTGCTCATCGCCTCGGCGCTGCTGGTGGCGTTTGCCGAAAATCTGCCGATGATTTTACTGGCGCGCGTGCTGCTCGGCATGGCGATTGGCGGCTTCTGGACGCTGTCGACCGCCATTACCATGCGGCTGGTGCCCGCCGATCAGGTGCCGCGCGCGCTGTCGATTGTGTTCAGCGGTATTTCGCTGGCCACCATCATTGCCGCGCCGCTGGGCAGCTACCTTGGCGGGTTGATTGGCTGGCGTAACATCTTCCTGCTGACCGGTGTTTTGGGCGTGCTGGCGCTGTTCTGGCAGTTCTTCACCCTGCCGTCGATGCCGCCGGAGAACAAAGCGCGCAGCGCCGGCGTGCTGGACCTGCTGCGTCAGAGCGTGATGCGCTGGGGCATGCTGGCGGTGATCATGATGTTTACCGGCCATTTTGCTTTCTTTACCTATCTGCGCCCGTTCCTGGAAACCAGCGCGCAGCTGAATGTGAATCAGCTGTCGCTGGTGCTGCTGGCGTTCGGCGTGGCGAACTTCTTCGGCACCTCGCTGGCTGCGTGGCTGGTGACGCGCAGCGTGTCGCTGACGCTGACCGGCATGGCGCTGGTGATGAGCGTGACGGCGGTGCTGCTGGTGAGCTTTGGCCACGTCTCCTGGCTGGTGGCGAGCGGCGTCGCGCTGTGGGGGCTGGCGTTTGGTTCAATGCCGACTGGCTGGTCAACCTGGCTGTCGCGCGCGGTGCCGGACGACGCCGAATCGGGCGGCGGGCTGCTGGTGGCAACTATTCAGCTGGCGATCACCGCCGGTGCGGCAGCCGGTGGCTGGATGTTCGATCTGCAGGGCGCGGGCGGCGTATTCCTTGCCAGCGGCGTGCTGATGCTGCTGGCCGCCATCACCATCTTTACCCGCGTGCGGCATCACGGTTAAATCCGTTTACCGCCATCCGGCGCGGCGCGACACGCTTCAGGGTGTGTCGCGGCGCCGCTTTTGCCGCCCATGCTGGTCTCACCAATCACAGCAATAAATCCTGCCTTTTAATCAAATCGTGGTTTTTTAACCCTTTGCGCACAGGTTGCGCTAAATGTGCTTTTTATAGTCAAAATATTCGAATGACTTAGGCAAATCTCTGCGCTTTTTTTTGATCGGTTGCCGGCCTACTATATCTTTCATCAAGGCGATGTCGCCTTATTCAATCAAACATCTTTAAGGAAATGACCATGAAAACCATCAAAACTTTTGCTGCTGTTATTGCTCTCTCTGTTCTGCCATTTGCCAGCTTCGCGCAAAGCGTGACCGCTACCGCCTCTACGCTTGACGGTGCTGAAGCGCAAATCGCTGCTAAAGCGCAGGAACTTGGTGCTTCCTACAAAGTGACTGAAGCCAACTTCAACAACGGCGTTCACATGACCGCAGAACTGACCCAATAAGTTCGCCTTACCCTCTGTGCTGACAGGGTGCCTTCGGGCGCCCTGGCGGCGTTGCTAACGCCATAAAATCCTGTCCCTTTTCCGCATAAATGATTATTATTCGCAAAAACTAACATCCTTATCGGCTCGCCTCGGGCTGAATTTCCTATTGGTTGCAATGTCGGGCTTTCATTTCACTGCCGCACGGCGGTGGTTTTGCTATGGAGAAGTTATGAAAGCGAATAAAACAATGCAGTGGGCGCTGCGTCCGCTACTGGTGGCCACGGCGCTGCTGTCCTGCAGCGCGCTGCAGGCGGCGGAAACGCAGCCGCTCAATCAGCCGATCGCCAAAGGTGCCTACGAACTGGCCTTCAGCAACAGCGACAACGCGCTGTTCCTCGCCACGGCGCAAAACGCCGGCAATGCGCAGGGCGGTACCGTGTACCGTCTCGATCCGCAGAATCTGGCGGTGAAACAAACCATCAGCACTGAGCTGAAGACCTTTGGTGCCGCCATCAATCAGCACACCAACGTGCTGTACTTTGGCAACACGGTCAACGGTGCGCTGACGGCAGTGGATGCCAGCAGCGGTAAGGTGATCAACACGCTGGTGCTGGATGGCCGCAAGCGCGGTGATACGGTTCGTCCGCTGCAGCCGCGTGAACTGGTCGCGGATGCGCTAACCAATCGCGTGTACATCACCGGTCTCGGCGCGCAAAGCGTGGTGTGGGTAGTGGATGGCAAAACGCTACAGCTCATCAGCACTATCCCGAATACCGGCAAAATGGGCACCGGGCTGGCACTGGATGCTGCCGCGCAGAAACTGTATGTCACCAATGCCGATGGTGAACTGGTCACCATCAATACCCGCCTGAACGCGATTGAAAAGCGCCAGAAAATTGACGGTAATAAAGAGCACTTTTTCCTGAATATTGCGCTGGATAGCAAAGGCCACCGTGCTTTCCTCAGCGATGCGAAGCAGCCGCAGGTACTGGTGCTGGATACCCGGACACAGCAGGTGATTCAGCGTATTGAGGTACCGGAATCGCTGGCGGTGCTGTTCAATGCTGACCGTGACGAGCTGTATGTCACGCACCGTAAAGCCGGTGAGATCAGCATCATCGATGCCAGCAGCTATAAAGTGAAACGCACGGTGAAAGCGCCGGGCCTGCCGAACAGCCTGGCGCTCTCCGCCGATGGCAACACGCTGTTCGTCAGCATCAAGCAGCCGGGCTCACGCAAGGAACCGCCAAAAAACCCGGACAGCGTGTTACGCATCGCGCTGTAGGGCGTAATTATCCGAAACTCAGGGGCGACGTGTGTCGCCCTTTGCATTTCCGGCCTTGATCCCCCCTTTCCCGCCCGGCTTACGCTACCTTTAGGACGACAACACCTAAGGGGAGAGTGCAATGAGCCAGTTTTTTATGCATGAAAAAAACGATCTGGTGAACGAAGCGATCGAAGGCGTGTTACTCAGCACACCGTGGCACAACCTGACCCGTCTCGATCTGGGCGATGAGATTCGCGTGGTGGTGCGTTCGGACTGGGATAAAAGCAAAGTCGCACTGATTTCCGGCGGTGGCTCCGGCCACGAACCGGCGCACGCGGGCTTTGTCGGCAAAGGAATGCTGACCGCTGCGGTGTGCGGCGATATCTTCGCCTCGCCGAGCGTAGATGCGGTGCTGAACGCCATCGTTAACGTCACCGGTGAGGCGGGCTGTCTGCTGATTGTGAAAAATTACACCGGTGACCGGCTCAACTTTGGCCTCGCCGCGGAGAAGGCGAAAAATCTCGGTTACAAGGTGGAGCTGGTGATGGTGCAGGACGATATCGCACTGCCGGAGAACCCGCAGCCACGCGGCATTGCCGGCACCGTGCTGGTGCACAAAATCGCCGGCTTCGCTGCGGAGCACGGCCAATCGCTTGAAGAGGTTAAAGCGCTGGCGCAGCGCACCATCGACGCCACGTCCTCTATCGGCCTGGCGTTTGCCACCTGTCACATTCCGGGTGAAAAGCGCGACGATCGCGTGGCAGCCGGTCATAGCGAGCTGGGGATGGGCATTCACGGTGAGCCGGGCGTGATCACGCTGGATACGCAAAACAGCCGCAAAATTACCAGCATTATGACCGATCAGCTGGCGCAGGCGCTGCCCGACGGCAAACAGGCGCTGTTGATGATCAACAATCTCGGCGGCTTTTCCCAGCTGGAGCTGGCGCTGCTCACGCGCGAGGTACTGCAGTCGCCGCTGGCGGCACGCATCACCCATTTAATTGGCCCGGCAACCCTGGTCAGCGCGCTGGATATGAAAGGGTTTTCGCTGACGCTGCTGGCGCTGGAAGAGGCGTTTTTCGAGGCGCTGCATGCGCCGGTGCAGGTGCTGGGCTGGACGCCGATGTACGACTTTGCGCCCATCAGCCTGCAGCGCGCTGAACGCATCGGCAGCGTGCTGGATTTCGATCCTTCCGATAACGCTGAAGTGGCGCAGGTGGTTGAGCGCGTGACGCAGACGCTGATCGATCTGGAGAGCGAGCTGAATGCGCTGGACGCCAAAGTCGGCGATGGCGATACCGGCTCGACCTTTGCCGCCGGCGCGAAGAAAATCCAGCGCGGCCTGCGTGAACAGCAGCTACCGCTGGATGAGCTGCCTACGCTGCTGGCGCTGGTGGGCGAACAGCTGGCGACGGTGATGGGCGGATCGAGCGGCGTGCTGATGTCGATTCTGTTTACTTCGGCCGGACAGCAGCTGGAAGAGGGCAGCACGCTGCCGCAGGCGCTGATGCACGGGCTGGAACGGGTGAAGCACTACGGCGGCGCGCAGCCGGGACATCGCACTCTGGTGGACGCGCTGCAGCCGGCACTGGAGGCGTTAGCGGCCGGAGAGTCGCTGGCTGCGGCGGCGGCCGCTGCGCAACAGGGTGCCGACGCGACGGCGCAGATGCAGAGTGCGAAGGCGGGTCGTTCGGCTTATCTGAATCAGCAGAGTCTGGATGGCGTGAAGGATCCGGGCGCGTACGCCATCGAGAAGGTGTTTGCGGTGCTGGCGGGCTGAGGATGGGGCGGATGGGTGCGGAGTTCGCCCTCACCCTAACCCTCTCCCGCGGGCGGGAGAGGGGACTGTCCGGAGTGATGCTGAAGTCGCGCGCGCTTCTGCCGCCGAGCTTTTCCGCTTACTCCGAGGCTTCGCGCAGCATCTCGTCGTGCGGAATATCCTGCAGAATCTGCTCGAAGCTGCGCAGACGTTTATAGATCGACATCAGCGTAATCAGCGTGGACCACGAGGTGATCAGATACTGAAAGGAGGAGCGCACCTGGTCGAACACGTTGGTGATCTGGTTAAGCAGCCCCAGCGTGATGGTGCCCGCAACAATCGAGGGGAACAGCACGAACAGCCCGAACACATTGTCCACCTGCAGATAGAGAATGCGCGTGATGTTGAAATAGAGATAGTGGAAATAGAGGCGGAAATAGTTGTGACGCACGCGGCTGAAGAGCTCCTGCACCGTAGGCGGCGCGGCGCGCTGCGGATCGTCCTCGCCGTACACCAGTTCTTTACGGTACGCGGCTTCCACGCGCTGATTGCGAAACTCCAGCCCCGGCAGTTTAATCCCCACCAGCGCCAGCAGCGCGGTACCAAACAGCGACCACAGCAGCGCGGCGATCACCAGCGCATAAGGGATATTGCCGAGGATCGGTACTTCTTTCACGTGATGCGATAGCGTCACCAGCACCGGCAGAAACGCCACCAGCGTCATGATGGCCTGAATAAAGCTAATGCCCCAGTCCTGCAGCGTACTGGCGAAGCGCATGGTGTCTTCCTGCACACGCTGTGCGGCACCTTCTACCAGACGCAGGCGCTGCCAGTTATGCATGTAGTAGTTGTTCATCGCGGTACGCCAGCGGAACACCCAGTGGCTGACGAAAAACGAGTTCATCACGCCGATCACTACCGCGATCAGCGCAATGCCGAGAAACGCCAGTACCTGCACATAGAACTGATTGATGCTCACCGAGCCAGCTTTGGTCAGCGCCTGCTGAATCATGTCGTAAAACGGACCATACCAGGCGTTAACGCCGACGCCAACCTGCACGCCAAACCAGGTGACAAAGATAATCAGTAACGATCCCCATACCGACCAGCGCTGCCACGGATGGTTGTCGATGATGCGCCACACCAGCGCAAAGGCGCCGCCCATGATCCAGTAATAGGCATAAAACCACAGCTGGCTGGCGTGGATAAAGCGGCTGGCGTTGGTCGGCAGCGGCTGCTGCATCGCCGCCTGCAAAGCGGGAAAGCGCGCCGGAAAATCATTGAAAAAGCCAAACCAGGCAAAAATGGCAATCAGGCTCCAAATCGCGGCCGAGCTGAAAAACAGCGCCGGCCGCGGAAAATAGGACTTAAACATAGGCACTCCGCTGTTGTGTGTACTCTTTATACCGCTTCCGGCATTTATCTGTCTGTTGTCGGTTGTATCCGACGATGACAGCATCGCCGCATTTATGTAAAGCGGCAGAGTTAGTTGTTAAGTTTTTTGTGCTCATTTGTTTCGGGAAACTAAATTATTAACGGCGATGGTGTTACACTACGTCAACTGTTACCGGTAACAGTCTTGCTGTATCCCTTAAAACGCCAATAAAAATCATTACAACGCAACTACTTAACTTTCATGCCGCATTATATGCGGTAATGAGGCAATGTCATGTCAGAAGAAAAAAAGGGTCACACTCGCCGGGATTTCCTGCTGAGAACCATTACCCTGGCGCCGGCAATGGCGGTAGGCAGTACGGCGATGGGCGCACTGGTCGCGCCAATGGCCGCCGGTGCGGCAGCGTCGTCGGCCGCTGCGCCGCAGCAGGCGCGCGAGTATCAACCGGTGTGGTTTACCGCCGAAGAGTTTGCCTTCATCAAAGCCGCCGTGGCGCGCCTGATCCCCAACGATGAACGTGGTCCTGGCGCGCTGGAAGCCGGCGTACCGGAGTTTATCGATCGCCAGATGAATACGCCGTATGCCACCGGCAGCAACTGGTATATGCAGGGACCGTTTAATCCGGATCTGCCAAAAGAGCTCGGCTATCAACTGCCGCTGGTGCCGCAGCAGATCTACCGTCTCGGCCTGGCCGATGCCGATGGCTGGAGCAAACAGCAGCACGGCAAGGTATTTGCTGAGCTGACGCCCACACAGCAGGACGCGCTGCTGAGCGCCTTCGAAAACGGCAGCGCGCAATTCCCGCAGGTGCCGGCCAAAACCTTCTTCGCCTTTCTGTTGCAAAACACCCGCGAGGGCTACTTCAGCGATCCGATCCACGGCGGCAATCAGGGCATGGTGGGCTGGAAGCTGATCGGCTTCCCTGGCGCACGCGCCGACTTTATGGATTGGGTAGAGCGCGGCGAACGTTATCCGTTCCCGTCAGTTGATATTCGCGGCGAGAGGGCGTAACCGTGGCAAATGCGTTAAAAAAAGTGGATGTGGCGATCGTCGGTTTCGGCTGGGCCGGGGCGATCATGGCGAAAGAGCTGACCGAGGCCGGTCTGCATGTGGTGGCGCTGGAGCGCGGGCCGCATCGCGATACCTATCCGGATGGATCCTATCCACAGTCCATTGATGAACTGACGTATAACATCCGCAAAAAGCTGTTCCAGGATCTGTCAAAAAGCACCGTAACTATCCGTCACGATGCCTCACAAACCGCCGTACCGTATCGTCAGCTGGCGGCATTCCTGCCGGGCACCGGCACCGGCGGCGCCGGCCTGCACTGGTCGGGCGTGCACTTCCGCGTCGACCCGGTCGAGCTGAATCTGCGCAGTCACTACGAGCAGCGTTACGGCAAAAACTTTATCCCGGAAGGCATGACCATTCAGGATTTCGGCGTCAGCTATGACGAGCTGGAACCGTTCTTCGATCAGGCGGAAAAAGTGTTCGGCACCTCCGGCAGCGCCTGGTCAATCAAGGGCAAAGTGGTGGGCAAAGAGAAAGGCGGCAACCCGTATGCGCCGGATCGCTCCAGCGACTTCCCGCTGCCCGCGCAGAAGCGCACCTGGTCGGCCCAGCTGTTTGCCCAGGCGGCGGAATCGGTGGGCTATCACCCTTACGATATGCCGTCGGCCAACACCTCCGGTCCTTACACCAATACTTACGGCGCGCAGATGGGGCCGTGCAACTTCTGCGGCTACTGCAGCGGCTACGCCTGCTACATGTACTCCAAAGCGTCGCCGAACGTTAACATTCTGCCCGCGCTGCGCCAGGAGCCGAAGTTTGAGCTGCGCAACAACGCGTATGTGCTGCGCGTCAATCTGACCGACGATAAAAAACGCGCGACCGGCGTCACCTATCTGGACGGTCAGGGACGTGAAGTGGAGCAGCCGGCGGATCTGGTGATCCTCTCCGCCTTCCAGTTCCACAACGTGCATCTGATGCTGCTGTCCGGCATCGGCAAGCCGTACAACCCTATCAGCAACGAGGGTGTGGTCGGCCGTAACTTTGCCTATCAGAACATCTCCACGCTGAAGGCGCTGTTTGATAAAAACACCACCACCAATCCGTTCATCGGTGCCGGTGGCGCGGGCGTGGCGGTGGATGATTACAACGCCGATAACTTTGACCATGGTCCGTACGGCTTTGTCGGCGGTTCACCGTTCTGGGTCAACCAGGCGGGCACCAAGCCGATCTCCGGCCTGCCGACGCCAACAGGCACGCCGAACTGGGGCAGCCAGTGGAAAGCGGCGGTGGCGGATACCTATAACCATCACGTGTCGATGGATGCGCACGGTGCGCACCAGTCGTATCGCGCTAACTACCTCGATCTCGATCCCAACTACAAAGATGCTTACGGCCAGCCGCTGCTGCGTATGACCTTTGACTGGCAGGACAACGACATCAAAATGGCGCAGTTCATGATCGGCAAGATGCGCAAAATCACCGAAGCGATGAATCCGAAGATGATCATTGGCGGCGCGAAAGGGCCGGGTGCCCATTTCGATACTACCGTGTACCAGACCACGCACATGAGCGGCGGCGCCATCATGGGCGAAGATCCTAAAACCAGCGCGGTGAACCGCTATCTCCAGAGCTGGGATGTGCCTAACGTGTTTGTCGCCGGCGCTTCTGCCTTCCCGCAGGGGCTGGGCTACAACCCCACCGGCATGGTGGCGGCGCTGAGCTACTGGTCCGCTAAAGCGATTCGTGAACAGTATCTGAAGAACCCCGGCCCGCTGGTACAGGCATAAGGAACATGGCGATGATCAAAAGTTTAACAGCCCTGTTGCTGGGCACCCTGTCGTTCGCCGCGCTGGCGGAGGACACCGCTGCCGATGCGCTGGTGCAGCGCGGTGAGTATCTGGCGCGCGCCGGTGACTGCGTCGCTTGCCACAGCACCGCAGGCGGCAAACCGTTTGCCGGCGGCCTGCCGATGGCGACGCCGATTGGCACCATCTACTCCACCAATATCACGCCGGATAAGGCAACCGGCATTGGTGACTACAGCTATGACGACTTCCAGAAAGCGGTGCGTCATGGCGTGGCGAAAAACGGCGACACGCTCTATCCGGCGATGCCGTATCCGTCCTATGCGGTGGTCAGCGATGACGACATGAAGGCGCTGTATGCCTACTTTATGCACGGCGTGGCACCGGTGGCACAGGCTAACAAAGAGAGCGACATTCCGTGGCCGCTGTCGATGCGCTGGCCGCTGGCGATCTGGCGCGGCCTGTTTGCGCCAGATGTGAAGGCGTTCCAGCCGGCCGCGCAGGAAGATCCGGCGCTGGCGCGCGGTCGCTATCTGGTGGAAGGACTGGGCCACTGCGGTGCCTGCCACACGCCGCGCAGCTTCACTATGCAGGAGAAGGCGCTGAATAACGGCCAGGGCAATGATTACCTTGCCGGCAGCAGCGCGCCGATTGACGGCTGGACCGCCAGCAACCTGCGCGGTGACAACCGCGATGGTCTGGGGCGCTGGAGCGAAGCGGATCTGCAGCAGTTCCTGCGCTATGGCCGTAACGATCACACGGCGGCGTTTGGTGGCATGACCGAGGTGGTGCAGCACAGCCTGCAGTATCTCAGCGATGCGGATATCAGCGCGATTGCCCGTTACCTGAAATCGCTCGGCGCGAAAGATCCGTCTCAGGCGGTGTTCCGTGAGGATGACGCAGTGGCCCGGGCGCTGTGGAAAGGTGACGACAGCCAGCCGGGTGCCGGCGTGTATGTCGACAGCTGTGCGGCGTGTCATAAAACCGACGGCAGCGGCTATCAACGCTTCTATCCGGCACTGCGCGGGAATCCGGTGGTGATGGCAGAGGATCCGACGTCGCTGATTCACATCGTACTGGTCGGCGGCACGCTGCCGGTCGTGCAAGGCGCACCGACGGCGATCACCATGCCGGCGTTTGGCTGGCGTCTGAACGACAGCCAGGTGGCGGATGTGGTGAACTTTATCCGCAGCAGCTGGGGCAACGGCGTGCAGACCAAAGTCACGGCGAAACAGGTGGCGAAACTGCGCCAGGATGACAGCGTGCAGCCAAAACAGGGCAGCGCGGATATCCGGGTGCTGGAAAAGCAGTAAGCCTGTCTTAAGCATTACCTTCAGGTCATGACGCGGTTCATGACCTGAGGGGTGCGAAAAATCCCACTAAAATTCATTATTTTACGATTTTCCTTTCAGACGTTTCTTGTAAGAGATTTCTTCCCCCACGTTTAAAAATCCCTGCCGCTTATTAAGCGTTACTTTAACGATATTAACTTTAGCGAAAAGGATGACCCTATGTCAGTTGGCTATTACGACCCGACCAAACCGGGACAAGAAAATTTCGTCAATTCACCTTATCAGTACTGGAAAGGGGTGGTTGAAGATAAGAGCGTCAGCTATATCGAATTTGCCATTAACGGCCAGCTTTTTACTACGCAGGTAAACGCGGACGGTAGCTGGGAGTATCAGCTGCCGCTGCGGCTGGAGGAAGGTGGGCATAATCTCACCATCCGCTTTTTCGACCGGGCCGGCAACGCCGGGATTCCGGTTCAGACACGGCTGGAGGTCGATCTCAGCCCGCCCGATATGCCGGCGATTATGCGCGTACTGGATGATTTCGGACCGGTGCAGGGCCCGGTTGGCAACAAAGGCTTTACCGATGATAAAACGCCAGCCATTTCCGGTTATGCCGAGCCGGACAGCATTGTCCGCCTGTACAGCAACGGCGTGCTGATTGGTAGCGTGCAGGCGGCGAAAAATGGTCAGTGGACCATCACGCCGGAACTGAGTGACGGTGAACAGCGCCTGTACGTCACCGCCACCGATAAATTCGGTCAGGTCAGTTTTGATTCCCCGGTCTATACGCTTTACGTCAATTCGCCGCGCATCGATAAGCCGCAGCTGCTTGAAGTCTATGATAATGAAGGGGTGAACACCGGTGTGATCAAAGCCGGTAGCGCAAGCGACGATCGTAGCCCGCGCCTGAGCGGCAACGCGCCGCTGGACGCAGAAAACGTCATCATCTACGTCAACGGGGTACGCGTCGGCGTGGCACCGGTGATTGACGGGCAGTGGCGCTGGGAGAGCAACGTTGATCTGCTGGGCTACGGTGAAAACACCATTACTACCCGCGCGCAAAATAACCGTGGTGAGTTGAGCGATGCGAGCGAGCCGTTTACCTATACGGTGGTGCCCACCGCGCCGGTGAAGATTGAGTATGCGCTGGATAATTTTGGCACGGCACAGGGCAAACTGGAAAACGGCGCGCTGACCGATGACTTCACCCCCACGCTCAAAGGCACGGCGGAAGCCAACAGTATCGTCTACGTGTATGCCACACGCGAAAACGGCAGCTGGTGGCTGAAAGGCAGCACCCAGGCGGATGCCTTTGGCCACTGGCAGGTGGAAATCGCCCGACTGGATGGCGGTGCCGGCCCGTATCACTTCCAGGCCAGTAACAGCCCGACGCGCGATCCCGCTGCGCCGCTGTTCGACCTGTATGTGTCAGACAACGGCACCCGCCTGAAGCCCACCATCAACGCGGCGCACGATAATGTCGGGCCCGAGCAGGGCAAATTAATCAACGGCGCCACCACCGATGACATGGCACCGACGCTGCAGGGCAAAGCCGAAGCCAACAGCATGGTGTATATCCATGCGCGGCATATTGATGGCCACTGGGTGGTATTAGGCAGCGTTAAGGCCGATGCCTGGGGCAACTGGATAACGGAAGTGCGCGCGCTGCGCGGGGGATACGGCACTTATGAGTTTCAGGCTGCCAAAACTTTTGATCGCGACACCAGCGCCGAGGTGTTCAGTCTCAACATGGTGCCGGAAAAACCCGGCATCGTTTCTGCCTGGGATAATTTTGGCGCGCAGACCGGCGTGCTGCATCAGGGCGATGTCACTGATGACCTGACGCCAACGCTGAAAGGCCATGCTGCAGCAAACAGCGTGGTTTATATCTATGCCCGTCACGTGAACGGGGTATGGGTGACGCTCGGCAGCGCCGTTGCGGATGCTCATGGTCACTGGCAAAGCGAAGTGCGTGCGTTACGCGGCGGCTTTGGCAAATACGAGTTCCAGGTGTCAGACAGCCCGGTGCGTGACGCCGCCGCCGACGTTTTCGACCTGACGATTATCTCCGGCAAGACGGAGATTATTTCTGCATGGGATGATAGCGGACCAAAGCAGGGCCAGCTGAAAAGCGGTGATATCACCGATGATATGACGCCAACCCTGAAAGGCACGTCTGCACCCAATAAGGTGGTGTACATTTTCGGCTGCCATATTGAGGGCCACTGGGTATTAATGGACTCGGTCACAGCGGATGCTACGGGTAACTGGAGCTACCAGTCTTACGATCGCTCGCCGTGGAAAGGACTGACGCAATTTCAGGTCAGTGATAGCGCCATTCGTGATGTGAATGCGCCAACCTTTCTGCTGGAGATCAATGTCGATCCGCCAAAGGTCGATCACAAGGGGTTATTGTGGAATTTCAACGACGGCACCCAGCAGGGCTGGATCGCCAGCGGTCTGTATCACAAAAATGACAACATTGCGGTTAAGCGCTGGAGCGCAGGCAATTCCTCTTATGAGTTGGGTTCCATGACCAACGGTTCAAACACCAACGGGTTCAAAGGAGAAGTGGTTTATCGCTATATTCAGGTTGAAGCGGGTAAAACCTACCAGTTCGATTTTGATGGCTACCGTATTCCTGGCGGTAGCCTGAAACCGAAAATCGGTCTGGACGTTAATGGACAGAAAGTGATTCCCAACATGGGGCTGGATGCTGCCTGGAATCATTTCAGCGGACTGTATACCGCCAGCAAAACAGAAGTGGTTCGCGTGGCGGTAACCAATGAGGTTAATAACGGTAACGGCAACGATTTCGCTATCGACAACATCGGGGTTAAAGAAATCAGCCGGGTTCGTGGACAACCTGATCTGGTGAAAGACGCTAACGGTCATCCGCGCTATATCGATTTTAAAACCGGGGTCAGTTATACCATCGACGACAGTCTGAAAATGACGCTGATTAAAGGACCGAATATCGGCGGCGAGCAAAAAACGCTGAAGCATGGCGAAATCATTGTTGGCCGTGGCGGCCAGATGAAGCTGGATTTCGACGGCGTGGCGGAGAAAGTGGTGCTGAAATCGGATTATGTGCACAGCAAAGGCAATTACATCGATTTCTATGACACGCAAGGTAAATTGCTGCACAGCTATGAGCTGAAGGCGCATCCTGGCACCCTGCGAAGCGACATTGTCGAGTACCACGCCCCGGCCGGTAAGCTGATCGGTTCAGCCGTGGTGCGCGTCAATCCGGCAGAAGTGGATTCGGTGAACAATCCGGGCGGCGTGCGCATCAGTGACGTTGAATGGGGCATGCATGATGATCATGTCGGTATCACCGCCTTTGATGTTCCTGCCGTCATCACCCTGGGCGATGAATTCGCCGTTTCCCTGAGCGATGTGCTGGCGCAGGGCAAGCAGGGCAGCACCATCGATATGACGGGTCACGGCAAAAACGTCCTGAGCGTAGCGGTTGACGATATCCTGCAGGTTGGAAGTCAGGATCTGTTCGTGAAAGACGGCAAAACCCAGTTGCTGATCAAAGGCGATGCGCAGGACGTGGTAAAACTGGATGACATCCTCGGCGACGGCGGTGACGTGGGCGATTGGGTGAAACAGCAGGGCAGCACCACGGTGGCTGGCGTGAAATATCAGGTTTACAGCCACAGCGGCGTCGATGCCGACGTGCTGATCCAGGAAGGGGTGAAAACCGAACTGGTGTAAATCTGGCGGGGGCGGAAACGCCCCCAAAAGTTTGCACCAGGACGTAGCGGCGCGATTTATCGCGCGATGAATCGTGCCGCTCCAAAGAGTGCGCATTGCCGGGCTAAACCGGCCGCCGCTCACCCTGCGCCCATCCGGTTTAAATGTTCTCCAGATCCAGCCCCCGTGTCTTCGGCCCGTAAATCCCGACCGACAGCATCACCATCAGCATACTCAGCACGATAAACACGATCACTCCCTGACTGCCGGCATACTGCAGAATCAGGCCAATCAGAATACTGCTGAAAGCGGTCGACAGCCGGCTGAATGAATAGCAGAAGCCGACGGCGCGCGCACGAATGTGCGTCGGGAAGATCTCAGTCTGATAAGCGTGATAGCTGAAGGTGAGCCAGGCGTTGCTGTAGGTGATCAGGAAACCGCACACCACCATCAGCAGCGGGTTGCTGGTCAGCGCGAACAGCGTGCCGAACACCACCGTCATCAGTGATGAAAAAACGATCTGCCATTTGTTTTCCAGCCGGTCGGCGTAGCGGCTGCAGATCAGCGAGCCGAGCGGATAGGCCAGCGTGATGAAAAAGGCGTACAGCAGGCTGTGGGTAACGGTGGCGCCCTTACCGGACAGCAGCGCCGGCAGCCAGTTACCGAAGCCGAAGAAGCCAATCGCCTGGAAGAAGTTCATCACCACCAGCATCAGCGTACGCTGGCGATAAGCCGGTGCCCAGATTTCGCTAAAACGCCCTTTTTTCGGCAGCTGTACCGCCGCATCACGCTGAGAGAAATCGTTTCCCGGCGCAATGCCGCAGCGTTTTTCCATCTCGCTCAGCACCCGGTGCGCGTCCTGATGCCGCCCCTGCTGCGCCAGCCAGCGCGCCGACTCCGGCAGGTTTTTCCGGATAAACCAGATCACCAGCGAGCACAGCGCACCGGCGATCACGACCCAGCGCCAGCCTTCGAGGCCGAGCAGGGTTTGCGGTACCAGCCACCATGACATCAGCGCTACCGTCGGCACCGACAGGAACTGAATGAAAAAAGAGAAGGCAAACGCGCGGCTGCGCAGATGGGCCGGCACCCACTCCGACAGATAGGTATCGATGGTCACCAGCTCGACGCCCAGACCGATTCCGACCAGAAAGCGGCACAGAATAATCATCTCCGCGCTGTGCTGGAACGCCATCAGCAGTGAGAACGCACCGTACCACGCCAGCGCGCACATAAAGGTCAGGCGACGGCCGAAGCGGTCAGCATAGGGCGTCAGCAGGCTGGCACCGACAAACAGGCCGAGAAAAGTCGCCGAGGCGAACGCCGCCTGATCGGCGATACCAAACACGCCAGCGGTGCCGGTGTGGAACACGCCTGCGGCGACCAGCCCAGCGCTGATGTAGCCGGTTTCAAACAGATCGTACAGCTCGAAGAAGCCGCCGAGCGCCAGCAGCGTAATAAAGCGCCACAGCCCGGCGGAAGAGGGCAGAGCGTCGATGCGCCCGGCCAGCGTCTGGCGTTCGGTCGCGATGCGATCGGTCGCCACCCCTGTCGAATAGGTGGTTGTCATTATGATTGTTACCTCGGTGTTTGCAGGATCCGCCCGGTGGTGGTTTGTCAGAAATCATTAACCGTTAGCAAGCGAAGAAATAGCAGAATAATCAATTCGTCCGGGGTTGCCGAGAGGCGCAGCGGTGACATTTTGGCAACGTGCGTTGCAGTTCACAGAAAGCGGTACGCCGTCCATGGCGCCAGGTCAGGGCAGATGCGGATAAACGCCCGGACCGATGGGCAGGCCCAGCAGATACCACACCAGCAGCAGCGCGATCCACGTCACAAAGAACACCAGCGGATATGGGAAGATCAGCACGTAATAGGTGCCGAGCTGCGCGTCTTTTTGATAGCGCTGCAGGAAACCGAGGAACAGCGGCAGAAACGGCGACATCGGCGCCAGCGGCAGCACGGCGGAATCGGCGATGCGGAAAATCATCTGGGCAAACGCCGGGTGAAAGCCGAGCAGCATAAACATCGGCACAAACACCGGCGCGAGGATCGACCAGATCGCCGAGCCGCTGGCGATAAACATGCACAGAAACGCCGAGAGGAACATCAGGCCGAGAAAGGCCGGCGCACCGCTGATGCCGGCGCTCTCCAGCATATCGGTCAGGCCGATGGCCATAAACTTGCCCATGTTGCTCCAGTTAAAGAACGCCACGAACTGCGACAGCGGAAATACCATGACGATAAAGCCGGCCATGCTCTTCATCGGATCCACCAGCAGTCGGGGGATGTCGTCAGCGCGGCGAATCTGCTGCGTCACCGCGCCATAGGCAATCGCCACCACAAAGAAGAACAGGATGATGATCGGCACGATGCCCTGAATAAACGGCGAAGGGATGATGCCGCCGGTTTTCGGGTTGCGCAGCGGCGCATGCTCCGGCACCACCAGCAGCGCCATCACGCCGATGAACACCAGTGCGGCGAGACCGGCCGCCTTCAGGCCGCGATTCTCCTGCGCCGTCAGCGGTGGCAGGCGATCGTGATGGCCGCTGTTCCAGACGGGCAGGCGCGGTTCGACAAATTTATCGGTCAGCAGCGCGCCGGCCACAGTCAGTACGATGACCGAGCTGGCCATGAAGAACCAGTTATCGATCACGCTGACGTGGACCGTGTCGCTGACCGCTTTGGCGGCCTCTGTACTGATGCCGGAGAGCAGTACGTCGGTGGTGACGATCAGCAGATTCGCGGTAAAACCCGACGCGACGCCGGCAATCGCCGCCAGCAGGCCCGCCACCGGATGACGCCCGACGGCAAGGAAGATCAGCGCGCCGAGCGGCGGCATCACCACCAGTGCGGCGTCGGAAGAGATATGGCTGAAGAACGCGATAAACAGCACCATATAGCTGGCGTAGCGACGGCTGACGCGCGACGCCATCTTCACCATCAGCGACTGCAGCAGGCCGACTTTTTCCGCCAGCCCGGCCCCGATCACCAGCGCCAGAATGGAGCCCAGTGGGGTGAAGCCGCTGAAGTTTTTGATGATGTTGGGCAGGATCCACTGAATGCCCGCCACGCTCAGCAGGTTATTGACCCGCACCAGTTCGCCATTGGCCGGATTTTTAACAGCCACATCGAGGCTGCTGAGAAGCGCGGTGGCGATCATCAGCACCACGATCAGGTAGACAAACAGTAAGAACGGGTTCGGCACTTTGTTGCCGACCCGCTCAATCCAGCTGAACAGCTTGCCGGGGCTGCGATTTTCGGTCATCACTTCCATCGGTAGATCCTCGTCATGTTGTATTTGCATGCCCGGAAGGGCTGTTATTTTTTATTTTTTTATTTACTGCTTCCGCATGTGTTGCGGAGTGACCTTTCACACCAGCCTGTAGCGGCGCAATTTATTGCGCGTCTTGTTAAACCCGCGCGATTAATCGCGCCGCTACGGGCCAGTGCGCTTCGCTTTATAATGTCGATGGCTGCACGCCGGCCGGAATCGGGCACACGTACGGCTGCTCACGGCGCACGCGGTCAAACTCTTCACGACAGCGCGCCAGCGCGGCGGCATCGTGCAACAGCGTCAGCGCGGTGGCGGCCAGCACTTTGGCGGCGAGGCACATCCCTTTGTGGGCAATCGGCGTGCGGCCCTGTGCCACCAGCTGCCAGGTGTGCAGCGGCGTGCCGAAGGCAAAGCAGGGGGCAAAACACTGCGCCGTCGGCGTTACCCAGCTAACATCCCCAACGTCAGTTGAGCCGTACAGCAACTCTCGCGTGACCGCATACGGCGCTACCTCATCCATCAGCACTTTATCCCCCAGCGCCTCAGCCCAGGCGATACCCGCTTCGCCGCCGGTGCGCGCCGCATTCAGTCGCGCGTTACGCAGATCGTCTTTGCTCAGCGTGGCGCGGATCTCTGCCGCAAACGCCTGTTCCTGCGCGCTGTAGTGCGGCAGACCAAAAAGGTGCAAATTACGTTCCATCACCGCTTCCAGCGCGCGGTTGGGCACATAGTTGGAGCAGGCTTTATCAAAACGTACCGTCATCTGCGTATCGGTCATCAGCGCCGCGCCTTTGGCGATGTTGATCACGCGCTGGTAGATATCCTGGGCCTGGTCGAGCTGCGGCGCGCGAATCAGGTACAGCACTTCGGCATCGGCCTGCACCACGTTGGGCGATACGCCGCCGGTTTGGGTGACCGCATAGTGCAGGCGCGCCTCCTGCACGATGTGCTCGCGCAGGAAATTTGCGCCGGTATTCATCAGCGTCACCGCGTCCAGCGCGCTGCGCCCGAGATGCGGCGAGTTAGCGGCATGCGCTGCCACGCCTTTGAAGTGAAACGCCGCCTGAATATTGGCGAGGGTGCTGAGGTTGAACATGCCGCTGAAGCCTTCCGGGTGCCAGGTCACGGCAGCATCGACATCATCAAACAGCCCCTCGCGCACCATAAAGGTTTTACCCGAGCCGCCCTCCTCGCCAGGGCAGCCGTAAAAGCGCAGCGTGCCGCGTCCGCCCTGTTCTGCCCACCAGGCTTTGATGGCGAAAGCGGCGGCCAGGCCGGCGGTACCGAGCAGGTTGTGGCCGCAGCCGTGACCGTTGCCGTTTTCCACCAGCGGGCTGGGCGTGGCGCAGCCCGCCTGCTGGCTCAGGCCGGCCAACGCATCAAACTCGCCGAGGATGGCGATCACCGGCTGGCCGTGGCCGATTGAGGCGATAAATGCGGTATCGAGACCGCCGACGCCGCACTCGACCTCAAACCCCTCCTGCGCCAGCGCATCGGCCAGCAGCGCAGACGATTGCGTCTCTTCGAAACGGGTTTCCGGCACGTCCCAGATGGCATCGCTGAGGGCACTGAAGCGCGCCTGATGCTGGTCGATATAGCGATCGATAAAGTCGTGTGCGCTCATCGGGCACCGCCGAATTGCGTCTGGTTAAGCGCCAGCGTAGCCAGCATCTGCACGGCAGTAGCCATCACCGCTTCATCAAAATCGAACCGCGCATTGTGGTGGCCCGCCGCCAGCTCGCAGCCGAAGATGACGTAAGACGCCTGGCCGCCGCGCTGCTGCACGCGCTCCATCATATAGGTGGCATCTTCGGAACCGGCCGCCTGCTGTTTGCTGTCTATCACCGAACTGAACAGACCCAGCGCTTCGGCCTGCTGATGGATAAAACTGACCCACGCCGGGCTCGGCGTGCAGCTGCGTGCACCGCCCATCAGCGTGACCTCGTGCTCAACGCCGTACATCGCCGCGGCACCGGCAATCACGCGCAGCGCCTGCTGATAGATATCGTCATTAACCTGATTACTCGCGCCGCGCGTTTCCACCTTCATCAGCGCAACATCCGGCACTACGTTGCGTCCGCTGCCGGCCTGTAAGACACCAACGTTAACGCGCGCCACGCCGCCGCTGTGCTGTGGCAGAGTGTGCAGCGCCAGCGTAGCCTGCGCCGCCGCCAGCAGTGCGTTGCGTCCCTCTTCCGGTTTGCCACCGGCATGCGCGCCGACCCCGGTAAAACGCACGTCCAGTTTGGTCGTGGCGAGAAAGCTGTCACTGCCGCAGACGATCTCGCCCGGCGGCACGCCGGTTCCAAGGTGAATGGCGGTGAACAGATCGACATCATCAAGCACGCCCGCGGCCACCATGGCTTTGGCACCGCGTACGCCTTCTTCCGCCGGCTGAAAAATGAGTTTTATGCGACCGCTCAGCTGGTGCTTCATCGCCATCAGCACGCCCGCCAGCGCCAGACCTATGGTGGTGTGACCGTCGTGGCCGCAGGCGTGCATCATGCCGGGATTGCACGAGGCGAAGCCTTCGCGCGTCGGCAGGTGATCGGCGGCGGCGCTTTCCGTCTGGTCGAGCGCGTCCATATCAACACGAAAGCCCATCACCGGACCGGGACGTCCGGTGTCCAGCGTTGCCACCACGCCGCAGAAACCGCCGGAGAAGTGGGGCAGCCACTGTGGCAGCGCGCCCTGCTGCAGCGCCCGCGCTTCCTGCTGCGCCAGCACTTCAGCAGACGGCAGGCCCATGCGCGCATCGGCATCAATCACCTCACGGCCCAGCTGCAGCTGATAACCAAGACGATGCAGCTCTTCCGCCACCAGCGTGGCGGTGCGGAACTCCAGCCAGCCGGATTCAGCATACTGGTGCAGGTCGCGGCGCCATGTCTGCATCTGCGGTATCCGCGCGTTGACGAGGTCGGAAAGGGTGTTCATCGGCTGTTCCTTAGTGTTGGTTTTTTATGCATTCAACCGAATCTACACAATGGTATTAGGGCGCATAAGATGCGAATATCTTGTGACCGATAGACAACGGTTATCACCTGATCATGGCGGCCAATCTCAAACTTCATCAGCTGCGCGCCTTTGTTGACGTGGCGCGCCAGGGCAGTATTCGCGCCGCCAGCCGGCTGTCGGGCCTGTCACAGCCGGCGTTAACCAAAGCGATTCAGGAACTGGAACTGGCGCTGGGGGCGCGCCTGTTCGAGCGTCGCCAGCAGGGCGTGATGCTGACCGATGTCGGTGAAACCTTTTTTCGTCATGCCTGTCTGGTGCTGGAGGAACTGCGCGTGGCGCAGGAGGATATCCAGCAGCGGCTCGGTCTGGCCGGTGGCAAAGTGAATATTGGGGTGGGCGGCAGCATTGCGCGTACCGTGATGCCGCAGGTGATAACACAGTTTCATCGTGAATATCCACTGGTGAAAGTGCGTATCGTGGAGGGCCAGCTGGTGTCGATGGTGCATGAACTGCGTCAGGGCGCGCTGGATTTCACCATCAATACCTACGACCGGCATCACTTCGATCAGGAGCTGATTTTCGAGCGGCTGATGCAGCGCGAGTATCAGGTGGTGATGCGTAAAGGGCATCCGATGGCGCATGCGCGCTCGCTGGCCGAGTTGCAGCACTGCGACTGGACTATGCCGACACCGCAGGGCAGTTATTACCGACTGCTGCATGACCTGTTCGGTGAGCGCGGCATGGCACCCAAAATCGCGGTGACCTGCGAGACCTTTATGGCCTGCACCAGCCTGGTGGCGAAGAGTGATTTTGTCAGCATCATTTCGCGCGACGTGATTGAAGACCCTACGCACGGCGGGCAGCTGATCGCGCTGGATCTCGACGATCCGCTGCCGAAAGCCACCTTCTATCTGATTCAGCGTAAAGACACCGCGCTGACGCCGATGAGCGCTTACATGGCGCAGCTGTTCCGCCGCTACTGCCAGCCGTGACGGGCGAAAAACTGCATCGTCTACACTTTAGGTGTACGACACGCGTTAACGCACTCTCAACGGAGGTTACGATGCAGGTGAGTCCTTATTTATTTCTCTACGGCCGCTGTGAAGAAGCCATTGCCTTCTATCTGGAGGCCACCGGCGGCGAAATTCTGCAAAAAATGACGTTTGGCGATATGCCGGAGCAGGGCGAACAGGTGGGCGATCGGTCGGCGCCGCCGCTGCCGCCGGAAAAGATTATGCATGCGCATCTGCGCATTGGTCAGGGCGAGCTGATGCTGAGTGATGGCAATACCGCCCAGCCACCGGCGTCCGAACATGCCGGTTATGCGGTGAGCCTGGCCACGCCAGATGAAGCGGAGGGTAAAGCCTGGTTTGATAAGCTCTCTGCGGGCGGCAAAGTGACCACTGAATGGCAGAAAACCTTCTGGTCGAACGGCTTCGGGATGTTTATCGATAAGTTTGGCATCCCATGGCGCATCAACGTGGTGAAGCCACAGGCGTAACAGACTGGCGTGGCCGCGATGGTGAGCGGCCACGCCGGAAGTGGTTTAGAAGTTGTAACCCACCACCAGGTAGTAACCCCAGCCGGTTGATTTCACTTCAAACGGACCGTTGCCGAAGTTGAGCTCCTGGCCATCAGCCCACTGGCCGCCGTTGTGGAAGTAACGCGCCACGGTAGAGACATGCCAGTGATCGTAGTTCAGCGACAGAATGTGGCTGGAGGCAATCGAGTTGCTGGTGCGCGAGCGGTCAGACTTGTCACGCAGATCGGAACCCCAGTCAAAGTTGGTGAAGCCGATATAACTCAGCTTGCCGCCCCACAGATCAGTGATCGGCACAAAGTATTTCACCTTGAAGCGATAACCATCCCAGCTGTTTTCGTTCGCCGCACCGTAGTTTTCCCACTGGTATTTCGCGTACACGTTCAGTGACAGGCCGATATCGCTATGGGTATCGATGTCAGTACCCAGACCCATATACCAGGTGTTCTGACGGCTGTCGCTGTTGCGACCCATGTCGTAGATGTAGTTGTTAGCGAAGTACCACTCTTTGAACGGTCCGAACGCCAGGCTGGTGCCGGTCAGCTTATCGATGGAGAAGCGTGGCTCAATTTCCATGAACATCGGCGAACCGTGGTCAAAAATACCGTTGGCATTGCTGTTACCCACGCCAAAGAAGTTGGTCAGGTCAAGGTAGCCGTAGAAATCAAACCAGTCCTTTTTAGTAAAGGCTTCGTATTCGAGATACACATCATTGTTGAACTGAGGTCCGAAGCGGGTGTGATAACTGCCTACCACGTTCACGCTCTGATGCCACCAGTCAGAAAGGTACTGCGGATCGCTTTCCGCCGCCTGTGCGGCGCCGGTCCAGCTACTGGCCAGTAAGGCCCCTGCTATCAACGTTTTAAATTTCATTATTTTTTAACCACTTGCTCGTGATCGCCGCGCAAATGCTGCGATCGGGTGAAATCGATCCCAGGGGATGGGCAGTGTGCTGTTGTCGCCGGTCTGACGCGCCGGATTTTCAGGCCCGCGTAATGTGCCTGTAACAGAGCGATAGAAAATAGATTTTGATCACGTTTGTCAAAAAGTGTTGCATTTGGATTCAGTAAATATGTGAAGTTGATCACATAAAGGCCGTGTAACGAACGGAACCCCGCAACCGTTTACGTTGTCGGGATTATGCGGAACCTTGTCTGAACCCGAAGAGAGAGGTGTAATTGCCTTCGTTGGACCGACAGTGATTTGCCAGACAGGGTTAAACGCCAGCTTTCACCGACACTCTGTTGGCTCGACCTGAAATAATTTCCGTGCATCAGCGATGCCAGTCCGCGTTGTAATTAAGGATTGAGCTATTTAAACTTTGATGCGCTGCGCGCATTGATTTAAATTTTCAGCTAACGCTTCCATATAGCCCGCTCCGAAGGCGGACTTTGATGGGTATGAAAGGGTGAAGAGCTGTTGACCGATAAGCGGATCATTTTTCCCGTTATTGACATCACCTGCTTTATGAGGCACTAAGTCACAGCGTATCGGTCAGTCAACGAAAAGGACAAGGATGAAGCGAGATAAAACTAAGCCGCAAGATGCGGGTAAACTGCTGCGTAAGACGAAACGGCTGAGGCTCTGGAGTATTATTGGCGGCGCTGCCGTGGGTATGCAGACCCTACTGAATGTGTTCACCGGTCCGGAAGAACCCGCAGCGCTTCTTTTTCACGTGATTCTGGCTGTTGGCTGTATTGGATATGGTCTGTCACTGACACCCCGTATACGTAGCCTTTCTCAGACTGAAGAGGCTACAAAATGAACAATATCGAATTTGAAGAGACACTTGCCAGAAACGGCTTCACCGGCAAAGATATTGCCGCGATACGACAATACCTGGGGGAGGATGGCGCAACGTATTCATCATTGCTTGGAGAGTTGAGGAGACGATTTATCGTTTTTTGTGTCCTGCTTGCGATTTTGACTTCCGTATGGATATTTTATATTTTCACTGGGGATAAAGCAGAGATTTTGTCATATTCTTTTACGATGCTGGTCGTCATCCCTATAATTTATTTTATGACACCCATGAAGCTGGGTTTCAAAGCATTCATGTTTAAAAAGAAACTTTAATTTTCTTTCATGTCATTGTGAATGGATCTTATAGACATTGAGTCATGATATATTCAATGTCAGGAAAAAAAGACGCATGTTTTTATATCTCTGACATGGTTGGGGGCAGGGAATGGAAAACGGCATGTCTGAGGCTCAATAATGAGTCTTGCCATGCTATATGCATAGAGCTCTAACCTTTGATGTTTATAGCCCTGTTAACCCTGCGGCAGCGCCCGCTCAAACCTTACGGTAGTGTCACTCTTACCTGTAATCCACAGATCTCACCCTGCGGGTTAAGGCAATTCGACAGCGCCACCTGCATCTGATGCTTCTGCGCCACGCTGCGCACGATCGATAATCCTAAGCCGCTGCCCTGCGCCTGGACATCCGGCGAGCGGGTAAAGCGATCGAAGGCGCGCTCGATAAACGACTCCGGCATGCCGGGGCCGTTATCGACAATATCCACCACCGTATGATGACCGACGCGGTGCAGCAGCACATCCACCAGGCTGCCTTCCGGCGTGTGCAGCATGGCGTTGCCGATCAGGTTATCGAACAGGCTGCGCAGATCGGAGCGGCTGGCGTGCAGACGATAGTGCGCGGTGCCGTTGAAGCCGATATCAATGCCGCGCTTGTCCGCCACCACCATCAGCTGCTCAATGCTCTCCTTCAGCAGGTCATCAAGCTCAATGGTCTCGACGCTGGCGACCACGGACTGATCCTCCTGGCGTGAAATATTAAGCAACTGCGTCACCAGATGGCGCGTGCGCGTGACGCCCGCTTCCAGCTGATCAAACTGGCGGCTGGCTTCGCCCGGCAGGATGTGCTGACGCAGGTTCTCCAGCTGTAATGTGACGGCGGTGACCGGCGTGCGCAGTTCATGCGCGGCATCCTCAAGGAACTGGCGCTGTGACGACCAGGCCGCGCGTAGTTTATCCAGTAGCGAGTTATAGGCATCCACCAGCGGCAGCACTTCGTCCGGCAGACCGTCCGGCGACACGCTGTGCGGATGCAGGGTTTCCTGCGCCGCAATCTGGCGCGACGCCACGCGCAGATCGCGCGTAATGGCCCGCACTACCAGCCAGATCACCAGCAGCGACAGCGGCATCATCAGGATGAGCGGAATGATGGCGGAGAGTACGCGTTTCACCATCAGGCTCTTCATGTAGCCGACGTTGTGCAGCACCTGAATATTGCCGATCTCGCTGCCCAGCTCGCCGGGTCGGGTGTAAACGCGCCACTGGCAGTCATCGCCGCAGTCGCCAACTTTTAAATCTGACCAGCCTTTTTTGCTCTGCAGGGGCGCATGCAGCGCCGGCCAGGAACTGGCGCGCAGGTGATTATTGGTGTCCCAGAGCTGAACGATATAGGTACTTTTCAGTTTCTCCTGCTGCATCACCATCGGCATCAGTGCCGGCATGCGCTGGCTGCTTGACCAGGCATCGGCAATTTTGGCGAGCTGGTCGTCCTTCATGGTGCCCATCATGTCGCCATAGCAGTGGTAGAAATACCAGGTGACACCGCCGATCATCGCCAGATGCAGCAGCACCAGCGTGGCCAGCAGTTTGTTGCGCAGCGACCGCATAAACGTAAAGGATCTCATATTGCCGGCACCCGCCAGCCCAGACCGCGCACGTTGCGAATCACTTCGTTATCGAGTTTGCGCCGCATGCCGTGGATCAGCACGTCCACGGCGTTGCTGGTGACCTCTTCGCCCCAGCCGTAGATGCGGTTTTCTAACTGCTCACGCGACAGGATCGCCCCCGGACGTTCCAGCAGCGCATAGAGCAGGGCGTATTCACGTGCGGTTAGCTGCTCGCGCTGGCCTTTGTACAGCACTTCACGCGTCATCATATCGAGCTGCACGTCGCCGTTGCCCAGCAGGGAGTCCGCCGCACCGTGGCGGCGTCGGGTGATGGCTCGCATACGCGCCAGAACCTCTTGCAGATCAAAGGGTTTGAGTAAGTAGTCATCGGCGCCGCTGTCCAGGCCCTGGATGCGCTGCTGCACGGTATCACGCGCGGTCAGCACCAGCACTGGCGTCATGTCACCGCGCGTGCGCGCACGCCGCAGCACATTGATGCCATCTTCACGCGGTAAACCGAGATCGAGCAGGACGCAGGTATAACCGCCTTCCTGCCAGGCGTTGCTGGCAAATACGCCGTCACGCACCCAGTCCACCGACCAGCCGGCGGCCTCCAGCGCCTGCTGCAGGTTGGCGCCGATCATTTCATCATCTTCTACCAGCAGCACACGCATGATGCCCTCCTGAATAACTTGTCGCAGTGTAGCGCCCGATAATTAGCGCAGAATTAACCTGGCGCGCTGTTTCGTCGGGAAAGCCGTTTTTTTGCTTGCTAATTCTGCGCTAATTTTCTGCTAATTAAGGGATAAATTTAACGCGCTACAGTGACGTCACTGGACATTTTACCGACGCCGGAGGAAGTCATGAATCAGCGCGAATTTATCCGTAGTTTGCTGGAGTGGATTGAAAAAAATTTAGGGCACGATCTGCATCTGGATGAAGTAGCACGCCGCTCGGGATATTCCCGCTGGCATCTGCAACGTCTGTTCCGTCAGCACACCGGTTTTTCCCTGGCAGAATACATTCGCCAGCGCCGGCTGACTGAGTCAGCGCTCACGCTGATCAACAGTGATGAGGCGATTCTGCAGGTAGCGATGAGCTACGGCTTTGATACCCAGCAGGCTTACACCCGCACCTTTAAAAATTATTTTCGCGTCACGCCAGGCCAGCTGCGGCGTCAGCGTCGCGTCGAGCCGGACCGCCTGCTGTTTCCGCTAGCGGTGGCGGTGTGACATCCCTCGCCCGATTTCCCGTGGCCGCTGCGTAACGGGAAATCGGGTGCGCATTCGCGTGTTTACTTTTAAGCTGCGGTTCTCACTCTTTCGAATCAGCCAGAGAACATGGACAACAGCGATAATCTCACCGCCATGATGCTGTTTGCACGCGTCGTTGAGCGGCAAAGCTTCAGCGAAGCGGCCCGTACGCTGGGGGTATCAAAATCGCACGTCAGCCGCGAAATCGCCCGGCTGGAGGTGCGGCTGGGTATCAAACTGCTGCAGCGCACCACGCGCAAAGTGGCGCTGACCGAGCTGGGCCAGGCTTACTATCCGTTCTGCACCCGCATGCTGGAAGAGATGCATCGCGCCGACGCGTTTGTGCAGCAGGTGCATCAGCAGCCTGCCGGCAACGTGCGGCTGCAGGCGCCGATCACCTTCGGCTGCCAGTGCGTGGTGCCGACGCTGAATACCTTTATCCGCCGTCACATTCACATCAACGTCGATCTCGAACTGACCACCAGCGACGATCCGCAGCCCAGTGCGGACGTGGCGATTGTGATCCGCGCACGTGCGCCGGAGGTGGCGAACTACCGCGAGCTGAGCAGCATTGACTGGGGACTATATGCGTCGCCAGCGTATCTGGCCGCGCATCCGGCCATCGATCATCCTGAACGTCTGATGCGCCACGATCTGCTGCTGTTTCACGGCCCGGCACACACGGCGGCGTTGCCGTTTCGCCGTGATAAGCAGCGCCTGGCGCTGGATGTGCACAGCCGCTTTCGCGCGAATAACAGCATGGCGCTGCTCAATGCGGCCCTGGCCGGAACCGGCGTGGCGTATCTGCCGGCCTATATGACGCAGGAGGCGCTGGCGCGCGGCGAGATTCAGCAGGTGCTGCCGGAATGGCAGATGGATCGCCTGCACAGTTACCTGCTGCTGAAAGAGCAGCCGCAGCCCTCGTCACCGATCACCTTGCTCTGCGACGCGCTGATCACCGCGCTGGGTGCGTCATGATTATTGTTTTCTGGCAACAATAGCGCGCTGGCTGGCAAATATCCGCTTCTCCCTGTTTTATGTGTGCTACCGCTGATAGCCTGCTAAAAAAGCCAAAAACAGGGATATCACTATGTCGCACTCTTCTATCGCGTTAGCGCCTGAGCAGCAACACTGGCGGCGCAATTTGTGGGTTTGCGTGCTGGGCTCGTTCAGTACTATCGTCGCCATGACCCTGCTGCTGCCCTTTCTGCCCCTTTATGTAAAGCAGCTGGGCGTGCAGGAACCGGCAGCAATTGCGCGCTGGTCAGGCGCCGCCTACGGTGCCACTTTTCTTAGCGCGGCGCTGACGGCACCGCTGTGGGGCAAACTGGCGGATCGCTATGGCCGCAAGCTGATGCTGATCCGCGCCAGCCTCGGAATGGCCGTCGCCATGTCGCTGATTGGTATGGCCACCGCGCCGTGGCAGCTAGTGGCGCTGCGCCTGCTGGCCGGCCTGCTCGGTGGCTATGCGTCGGGTTCCACCATTCTGGTGGCGGCGCAAACGCCGAAAGCGCAGACCGGCTGGGCGCTGGGCGTGCTGTCCTCCGGCATCATGGCCGGTAACGTGGTCGGCCCGCTGCTGGGCGGTGTGCTGCCACCGCTGATCGGTATCCGCCACACTTTCTGGCTCACCGGTGCGGTGATTTTTCTCGCGTTTCTCGCCACCACTTTTCTGCTGAAAGAAGCGCCACGTGCGGCGAAGAAAGCCGCAGCCGGGGAGGGTGATGAGCCGGAGGCGTCGATCAACCGGCCAGTGGTGCGGCTGATGTGGCTGTCGGGCATGCTGCTGATTTTTGCCAACATGTCGATTGAGCCGATTATCACGCTGTATATCGCGCAGTTTGTTCACGGCGATCATGCGGTGACGGTGACGGCCGGACTGGTGATGGCGGCCGCTGCGCTGGGCAGCATTCTCTCCGCGCCGCGCCTTGGCCGGCTGGCCGATCGCATCGGACATGCGCGCGTGCTGATTTATGGCCTGCTGGTCTGCGCGCTGCTGCTGATTCCGCAGGCATTTATTAGCGCGGCATGGCAACTGGTGGTGCTGCGTTTCCTGATGGGGATGGCGCTGGGCGGCCTGATGCCCTGCGTGACGGCGTTGATTCGTCATAATGTGCCGCAGCGGCAGGTCGGGAAAATGCTGGGCTATGCGACCTCAGCCCAGTATGTCGGCCAGGTGAGCGGCCCGCTGTTCGGTGGCTTTATCGGCGGCGCGTTTGGCATGCGCCCGGTGTTTCTCGCCACCTGTGTGATTATGGCGCTGTGCGCGCTATTGAATGCGCGGGTGCTGCGTAAACCTCAACCGCAGGATCGAGTGTAATGCCGACCGGCATATAAAAAAAGCGGGCATTGCCCGCTTTTTTACTTCAGTGCGAAAAATTACTTCGCATCTGGCAGCGCATAGGCAATCACGTAATCGCCCAGCTTGGTACCAAACGAACCGTGACCACCGGCCGCGATGACAACGTACTGTTTGCCATTCACTTCATAGGTCATCGGCGTAGCCTGGCCACCCGCTGGCAGACGCGCCTGCCACAGCATCTCACCGGTGTTGGTATCGAACGCGCGCAGGTAGTTATCTGCGGTCGCGCCGATGAAGAACACGTTACCGGCGGTGGTGATTGGGCCACCCAGCATTGGCATACCCATTTTGAACGGCAGCGGAACCGGTGCGCTATCGCGAACGGTACCGATACGTTTCTTCCACACGGTTTCGTTGGTCTTCAGGTCGATCGCTGAAACGTAACCCCAGGCCGGCTGTTTACACGGCAGACCAAACGGCGACAGGAACGGGTTCAGCTCGACGCCAAACGGCACACCGTACTGCGGCTGAATGCCGGTTTCGGTACCGGAACCGCCTTCTGCGCCCTGCGGTGGTTCAATCGGGTTGCCCGGACCGCGCGGAATCAGCTTAGACACAAACGGCAGCGCCATTGGGTTAGCAATCGCGATCTGACGATGTGGATCAACCGCGATGCCGCCCCACTCGAACATACCGAGGTTGCCCGGGAACACCAGCGTACCCTGCTCAGACGGCGGCGTGAACGGACCTTCGTAGCGCAGACGCTTGAAGATCACGCGGCACACCAGCTGGTCATACATCGTCGCGCCCCACATGTCCTTGTCCGTCAGGTTCTGCTTCGGACGGAAGGTCAGTTCGGAGTACGGCTGGGTCGGTGCCACGTGGTCACCTTTCGCCGCGCCCTGCGGTACCGGCGTCTCCGGTGCAGGCACGACCGGCTTACCGGTACGACGATCCAGCACAAAGATGTTACCGGTTTTCGCCGGGGCATAAATCACCGGTACGGTGTTGCCATCTTTGTCCGTGATATCGGCCAGCGTCGGCTGTGACGGCAGGTCCATATCCCACAGATCGTGGTGCACGGTCTGATACGACCACACCAGCTTACCGGTGGTGGCGTTCAGCGCCAGAACGCTGCTCGCGTAGCGCTCCTGCTCTGGTGTGCGGTTACCGCCCCAGATATCCGGGGTGGAAACGCCCATTGGCAGGTAAACGGTATCCAGTTTTGGATCGTATACCGCCGGCGCCCACGAGTTCGGCGAGTTCATGGTGAAGGTGTGTTCATCGGCCGGAATCGCGTTAGGATCTTTCGCGCCCGGGTCGAACACCCACAGCAGTTTACCGGTGTTGACGTCGAAGCCACGGATGGCACCAGACGGCTCACGGGTAGAGTAGTTATCGGTGACCGCACCAGCAATGACGATGGTGGTGTCAGTGATAACTGGCGGTGACGTAGGCTCATACTGGCCTGGCGTCTGTACCGGCTGCTTGTGCTGCAGATCCAGCTCACCGTTGTTGCCAAAGGATGGGCAACGGGCACCGGTATCGGCATCCAGCGCGAACAGACGACCGTCGTTCACTGGCAGGTAGATGCGGCGTGAGCACAGCGCAGGCTGGCTGTTGGCGGCATCGGCAGCGGCAGGCACTTCATGGTATGAAACACCGCGGCAGGTCACGTGCTGGAAGGTTGGATTCGGCTTCAGGCCCGGATCGAATTTCCACTTCTGCTTACCGGTCGTCGCATCCAGCGCAAACAGAATCTGGTGTGGCGAGCAAAGGTACAGCGTGTCGCGGATTTTAATCGGCGTCACTTCGTCAGTGATTTCACCCGGATCGTTGGCGGTTTTGAGATCGCCGGTCTGGAACTGCCAGGCAACCTGCAACTCTTTCACGTTGCTGGTGTTGATCTGCTTCAGCGGCGAGAAGCGGGTGCCCTGCTGGTCACGCGCGTAGGCTGGCCAGTCAGCATCGTTGATGTTACTCAGCGGCTGGGCCTGCGGGACGTTAGCGGCTTCCGGCAGGTTGCCATTCAGCTCCTGCGGATCGTGGAATACTGCCCACGCCAGCACCAGTACGCTGGCTACCAGCGCAACGGCCATCGCACCCAGCGCACCTTTACCCGCATGATTCAGGCCGCGATACACAAACGGCAGAATCAGCCAGATACCGAAGATCACCAGCACGTCGGTACGTGGTGCCAGCGCCCAGAAGTCGAAGCCGACTTCCCATACGCCCCACACCAGCGTTGCCAGCAGTAACAGGGCATACAGCAGCAGTGCGGAACCGCTACGGCGCCACAGCAGAACAGCGGTGATCAGCATAATCACACCGCCAATAACGTAGTACCAGGAACCTCCAATGGCGGCTAACCAAACGCCGCCAATCAGCATAAATGCGCCCGTCAGCAGTGCAAACAGCACCGTCAGGAAGCGAATTACGCCAAAAGATGAGGAAGCTTTCCCCATAATATTGACCTCTTTCTTTGCCATAAAATCAAAGGAAACAACCGATTAGGCTGTATCCCGACATAGAGTACGAAGTGACTTAAGGTGTTCTGTCAGTGCTTTTCCGTTAAGCAGGATGATCCCTTTGCGTTAAATTTTATCTTAAAAACGTTAACAGGTTTGATTTTTTTAGCGCTTTGCTCTTTTTATCAGGCAGTGACACGACATTTTATGAGGATATTGCGCCATCCTGTCCGGCGTAATCGGGTGATAACGCCGACGCGCAGAATTTTGTGTAAACGTTTACCCCGGGAAGAGCGGATGACAGTTCCGCTGCGTTTGCCAGCCGCTTAGCTGTAAATGCAGGTAATCTTCGGCCGGTAATTGGAGCTGGGGCGTACGTAATATTACCTCTGCTTGTGTTTCCCGCAGCGAAGCGAGCAGAAAAGGAAAGCTGAACTTGAGATAATTTTCGCGGAAGAAGTCATCGCTCAGAACAATACCGCTGAAGGGAAAATCGGTAATATTTTTCCACTCGGTTCCCGGCGGCGCGAGATCGTAAAGCCAGAAGGAAAAACGAGACGCCACAGCGCGTAAGGCGGATCCTGACTGACGTAAAGTGGCATAGTTGATCGCCAGCCTTACATTCTCATGTTGCAGGCTGGAATAATTATCCACGTCATGCAAAAAGGACATCACACTATTTCCCGCCAGTGGAATAATTATTAATCCCGCAGCATCCGCTGACTGATAATGTTGAGTAATTATCTCGCCTTCATGAAGTAATGCATCACGTTTCGGTACGCAATGCATTAAGGACGCTGAATAGCATGCGCCGATAGGTGTGCCGTCGAAGCGACAGACACGCTCAGTAACATAAGGATGGTATGAATTGTTTTCCATTTATCTCTATGAATAAATTAATGAACGATAGCGTCTTAATTATTATAAGGACGGGAAGACTGCTGTGATTATCACAGGGGGCAATATAGATCGATTCGCCGGCAAAGATCACCTTTTTTAGCTGTTTCTGATAAAGAGATAAAAAGAATTGGTCAGGCATTAATTAACGCTTTACTGAATTATCTGGAATGATTCGGCTATTTTCAAAGTAAAACAATCAGTCTGCTAATATTCAGAACGCCATGTATAACTGTCAATCCGGATAAGCACCTGTTTTTACAGCGCACATCCAGCCATTGCCTGCCCCGGTCAGTTATCGCACTCTATGGCGTGAAAAACATAAGGAAAGCCGATGGTGGCTTTTCACCAGGCCGGTGCCATGACGCCGGCCGGTTCTGCTTCAGGATGGGATAAAACTATGGGTTCACCGGTCACCGCAGCGGAAGATTCGCTGCTGCGACACAGGTCGTTCGTCGCCTTCTGGCTGGCGCGTACCTGTTCATCGTTTGGTTTTCAGATGTTCTCCGTGGCCGTCAGCTGGCAAATCTATGCGCTTACCCACAGTGCTATGGCGCTGGGCATGATCGGTCTGATGCAATTTTTACCTTCAGTATTGCTGGCGCTGCCGGCGGGTCACCTTGCGGATCAGTATGACCGTCGCCGCATCGTGCTGCTGGGGCAGCTGATTGAGTGGCTGGCGCTGCTCGGGCTGGTGGCGCTGACGCTGCTGCACTGGGCGGGCCGGATTGAAATCTGGGGTCTGGTATTCCTGATTTCGCTGGCCAAAGCGCTGGAGTGGCCGGCAATCACCTCAATGCTGCCAGCGTTGGTACCGCCGCCCATCCTCGCGCGCGCCATGGCGGCCAGCTCGGTGGGCGGTCAGGCGGCGGTGATTGTCGGTCCGACGCTGGGCGGCTTACTGTACGTGGCCGGGCCGGAGGTGGTGTACGGTGTTTCGGCGCTGTTCTATCTGCTGTCGATTGTGCTGGTCAGCCGATTGCGCTACGAACGACCGCCGCAGGCACGTATTCCGGCCAGCCTCAGCACCATGTTTGCCGGCGTCCGCTTCATCCGCGAACGCAAAGATGTGCTTGGGGTGATCTCGCTCGATCTGTTTGCCGTGCTGCTGGGCGGCGCCACGGCGCTGCTGCCGATCTTCGCCCAGGATATTCTCCATACCGGTCCGTGGGGGCTGGGCATGCTGCGCGGTGCCCCGTCGGTCGGGGCGCTGCTGGTCGGGGTGTGGCTCAGCCGTCACAAGCTGGAAAAGCACGTGGGCATGATCATGTTTGGCTCGGTAGCCGGTTTTGGTCTGGCTACGCTGGTATTTGCGCTATCGACGCAGCTGTGGCTCTCGCTGCTGGCGCTGGCGGCACTCGGCGGCTTCGATATGGTGAGCATGGTGATTCGCGGCGCGCTGGTGCAGCTGGACACGCCGGATGAGATGCGCGGGCGCGTCAATGCGGTCAACGCAATCTTCATTAATACCTCTAACCAGCTGGGGGAGTTCGAATCCGGCCTGTTGGCCGCATGGTTCGGTGCGGTGCCCGCAGCGGCGATTGGCGGTGTCGGCACCCTGGTGGTCGTGGCGCTGTGGATGGCGCTGTTCCCTCATCTGCGCAAACGGCAGAAACTGGAAAACGACAGTCTCGCCTGACGTTCGCGGCTGCCCGGCGCGGTGGCCGCGGCCAGGCACGCCGTCTGCCTCGCTATCTCACACAGTCAGGTTTGATTATTATTAATCACATTTGACTGTTTGTGAGCATGATCAAACTAATTAAGCGCCAGTTAATCTATAAATTGCCCTGCCTGTGCGTAAATTTATTCATTTTTGAGTGAAGTGAATCATTTTGCACGGTGCGGGGTAGCCAGCGCAGCGACGCAACAACAATAATCATGGCTGCCTCATTAACGGTGTGTGTGAAGCCCGGCACGCACCACGACCCTACGTTATCAATGAGGCGAACATGAAACAGTTCTCTGCAGAAGGGATGGTGATTATTGTCGGGATTGTCATTGCCTACATCCTGTTCACTACCTGGCTGACCTGGCGGTTGCGCAGTAAAAACAGCGGCGACTTCATGGCGGGTTCAAACGTGATGCCAGCGTTTGTGGTCGGCGTGATGCTGATGTCTGAATACATTGGCGCCAAGTCAACCATCGGTACGGCGCAGGCGGCTTTTGAGGATGGCTTCGCCGCGTCCTGGTCGGTGATCGGTGCCGCCATCGGCTTTCCGCTGTTTGGTATTTTGCTGGTCAAACGTATCTACAACACCGGCAAAATCACCATTTCCGGCGCGATTGCCGAGCGCTATGGCAACTCCACCAAAAATATTATTTCTATCATCATGATCTACGCGCTGCTGCTGGTGAACGTCGGTAACTATGTCAGCGGTGCGGCGGCGATCTCTACGGTACTAAACCTTGACCTCACCACGGCGGCGGTGATCACCGCGCTGGTCAGTACCTTCTATTTTATGTTCGGCGGCATGAAAGGCATCGCCTGGGTGACGCTGCTGCACAGCGGCCTGAAATATATCGGTATTCTGGTCATTCTCGGCGTGGCGCTGCACATGACTGGCGGCGTCAGCCCGATGATCAAAGAGATGCCGCACTTTTACTGGACCTGGGACGGTAACGTGGGCGCCAGCACCATTTTTGCCTGGATGATTGGCACCATCGGGTCGATCTTCTGCACCCAGTTTGTGATTCAGGCCATTGCCTCGACCAAAAGTGCGGCGTCTGCGAAGCGGGCCACCTGGGTCGCGTTCTTCTTCTGTATGCCGATTGCCATCGCCATTGCGCTGATTGGCGTGGCGGCAAAGTATCTGCATCCGGAGATCAACAGCCTGTACGCGCTGCCGGTGTTCCTGCAGGACATGAGCCCGTGGCTGGCAGGGATTGTCACCACTTCGCTGGTGGCATCGATTTTTGTCAGCGTCAGCACCGTGGCGCTGGCCATCGCTTCGCTGGTGGTGAAGGACTTTTATGTGCCATACCGTAATCCGACGCCGGAACGCGAATTTCGCATGACGCGCTGGCTGTCACTGCTGATCGGTTTCCTGCCGCTGATCTTCGTGCTGTTCGTACCGGAAGTGCTGAAGCTATCGTTCTTTACCCGCGCCATTCGCCTGTCAATTTCGGTGGTGGCGATCATCGCTTTCTACCTGCCGTTTTATAAAAGTACGCGCGGCGCGAACGCCGGCCTGATTGGTGCCTGCGTCATGACCTCGCTGTGGTATCTGCTGGGCGATCCGTTCGGCATCAACAATATGTACGTCGCGCTGGTCACACCGGCGGTGATCATGCTGATTGACCGCCTGATCCCGTCACGCCAGCCGCAGCGCAAAAATGCACCTGATTCATCAATGCAAAACAGTGGAGCCTGACATGACCGACTCAACCATTACCGTCGAACGTAACGGTAAGCTTCATCCGCACGCGCAGGACGCGCAGCAGCTCACGGCGATGCTGCCTTCGGTCTGTCCGCAGAACCACGCCGCTAATCTGCTGCCGTTACCGAACGGCGACCTGCTGTGCGTGTGGTTTGGCGGCACGCAGGAAGGCATCGCGGATATTTCGGTGTGGTGCTCGCGGCTGGCGCAGGGCAGCGCGCAGTGGAGCGATCCCTTGCAGTTATCCGACGATCCGGCGCGATCGGAACAGAATCCGGTGCTGTTTCTCGATCCCGAGGGCGTGCTGTGGCTGCTGTGGACCGCGCAGAAGTCCGGTAATCAGGACACGGCAATTGTGCGCTATCGCCAGTCACACGATTTGGGTCACAGCTGGAGTGCCATCGATACGCTGCTCGATCAGCCGGGCACGTTTATCCGCCAGCCGCTGGTGGTGCTGCCAAACGGTAACTGGCTGCTGCCGGTGTTCTATTGTCGCACCCAGCCGGGAGTGAAATGGGTGGGCAATGATGACATCAGTGCGGTAAAAATCTCCAGTGACAAAGGCCAGAGCTGGCGCGATGTGGCGGTGCCGGACAGTCTCGGCTGCGTGCACATGAACATTACGCTGCTGCAGGATGGCAGCCTGCTGGCGCTGTATCGCAGCCGCTGGGCTGATTATATCTACCAGAGTCGTTCGGACGACGGCGGTGAAAGCTGGAGCACGCCGCAGGCAACCGATCTGCCAAATAATAACTCATCGATTCAGGTGACTACGCTGCACAACGGCCATCTGGCGCTGGTGTTTAACGCCATGAGCGCACGTGATGCCAGCGAGCGTCGCCTGTCACTGTACGACGAAATCGAAGACGAAGATGACGCCGCGGTGGCCGTGGCGGCGCAGCCGGTGGTTCAGGGCGCACGCACCGCCTTCTGGGGAGCTCCGCGCGCACCGATGACGCTGGCTATTTCTGCCGATGGCGGAGTGAGCTGGCCGTGGCAGCGTAATCTGGATGAGGGGGACGGCTACTGCATGACCAACAATTCACAGCAGAAACTGAACCGCGAGTTCTCCTATCCCAGCATTAAGCAGAGCGCGGACGGCGCACTGCACATTGCCTACACCTATTTCCGCCAGGCCATCAAATACGTGCGCGTCGACGAACGCTGGGTGAGGGACAAAGCATGAGCCGCCACGCGCTGGTGACCGGTGTCAGTTCCGGCATTGGTGCGGCGATTGCCGATGAGCTGCTGACGCAGGGCTGGCAGGTCACCGGTTTTAGCCGTACGCCGGTAGAGAAAGATCATCCGGCGTTTACCTCCGTCAGCGTCGACCTGTTTGACGCCGGTCAGCTGAAACGGGCTTTGGCCGGGCTGGCGAAGGTGGATGCGCTGGTGCACGCGGCAGGCATGATGCTGGCCGCGCCGCTGGGTGAGCTGGAGGAAGAGCAGGGGGCGCGGCTGTGGTATCTGCACGTGCAGGTGGCGCAAATCATGGCCAACACCTTGCTGCCGCAGATGGGCCACGGCGATCGTATCCTGCTGCTCGGCAGCCGCACGTCACGCGGCGCGGCGAATCGCAGCCAGTATGTCAGCACCAAGGCGGCGATGGTGGGCATGGCGCGCAGCTGGGCCGCCGAACTGGCTCCGCAGGGCATTACGGTCAATGTGATCGCTCCCGGTGCCACCGCCACGCCGATGCTGCTGCAGCCGGACCGCGCCAGCTCGCCGCCGCAACTGCCGCCTATCGGACGCTATATCCATCCCGAAGAGGTGGCCGCGCTGGCTGGCTTTGTGCTGTCGCCGGCTGCCGCTGCCATTACCGGACAGGAGCTGGTAATTTGCGGCGGCGCGTCGCTGTAGCTTTATTCTCCAGCGTGCCTCTCCCATCGTAAAAAACAGGATGGGAGAGGCTGATTATGTCTCGTCTGCGAAAACTCCTGGCTTATCGTGCTACGCTTTCTTTGGGTTTACCAAAATGGTAATCTTTTCACCGTTTTGGTAAACCCAATTTTATTGTCTACATATTAAGTGGTTACGGAGTGTAGCGCTCCGCAGCAGAGAAGCGCGCAATGAATCATGATGTTCTTCAGGAAATAAACGCCGAACCACTTTTTCCGGTACAGAGCGATCAACATATTGTTTTTGGCGTTGACGGAAAGTTTAAAGCGCATGCGCTAATCACGATTCTGTCCATCATGAAACACGCCGGAGACCGCGTGTATCATTTCCATCTGATCTCGTCAGAACTGACACCGGCCGATAACCCCCGGCTCGCCAGGCTGTTTCAGGGATCGCGCCACGGCGTGACGCTGCATCATCTGCCGGACCAGCTGTTTGCCACGCTGCCGGTTACCGAACTTTTTACCCGTGCGACCTACTATCGCTTTCTGGCACCGCTGATTTTGCCGCAGGCGGAAAAACTGCTTTATCTTGATGCCGATATGGTGTGCATTAATCCGCTCAATGAACTGTGGCAGATCCCGACCGGCCCCGAGGCGGTTGCGCTGGTGGTCGGTGAAATTGCCTCGCTGCAGCCGGTGCTGGCGAAGAATGCCGGCTTGCGCGGCGAGCGCTATTTTAACGCCGGCATGATGCTGATTGATGTAGCGCAATGGCGCGCTGACAATATCAGCGAACGCGCGTTTACTTTACTGTCCGAACACGGGCGAAACTTCCAGTATCTCGACCAGGATGCGTTGAATATTTTACTGGAAGATAAAGTGACCTTTGTTTCTCCTCGCTTCAATACCCTGACCATGCTGGGCCATGACGATCGTGGCTATACGCTCGACGTGCCAGCGGAAACCTGCCTGATTCATTATGCCGGTGCGGATAAGCCCTGGCAGGTATGGAATCAACAGTTTGTGGTCCACCATTATCGCGATATTTATCAGGATTCACCGCTGTCCACCATGGCGTTTGACCAGCCAGCCAATGCGCAGCAGGCAAAAAGAATGTATAAGTCGCTTTTTCGTCAAAAAAGATGGTGGCAGGCCATGCTGTGGCGCCTGAAACATATCAAGATGAGGTATTGTTAAGTGCAAGCTCACGCTTTTCGCCAGCTGATGACGGGAAAAAATATTTACCAGCTCTGTTTTGTGCTGCTGAGTATCGCGCTGGCGTCGTCACTGGTGGTTGAAGCCTTACCGCGCAAAATATTCTATTTTTCCAGTTATCTGGTGGCTCTGTATTTAGTAATTCTGGCGGTGAAAAAACAGTGGCTAACAGATAAAACGGCCATAACGGTAGCGCTTCCGCTGCTGTTCATTGGGCTGGTCAGGCTCATCTGGGCAAAGATGTTTTCCCACGCTGAATTCAGTGACGTGGTGAATAACTACTTCCAGGGCGGTAAGCTGTTTATTATCGCGGCTTTTCTCAGCTATTTTATCGTCGCCTGGCGCCACTACCTTAGCCGTCCACTCCTGATAACCTGCAGCGCCATCTTATTTGTCGGGCTGCTGGTGACGTTAGGTTTCGCTATCAGTGAACACGCAAAAACGCTGACCCGCATCAGATTGCTGACCGATTCCGCCGGTACCGTCTCTTATCTGATTACCGCGCTGGCGCTCTGTACTTTGTACACCGGCCACCGGGTAATCACCCATCGCGGCGGACAAATGATCTTATTCAGCGCGGTTTTTGTCGTGAATATGATGCTGATGATTCTGACCGAGTCACGCGCCGGCGTATTAACCCTGCCACTGATTTATCTGGCCTGGTTTTATTTTACCCACCGCTGGGCGGGGAAAATTTCGCTGGTGGTGTTAGCGCTGTTTATTATCGTGGGCGCTTTATTTATGCCGGGCAGCGTCTGGCAGCGCTTAGACAGCATCCACAATGAAGTCGATACTTATCAAACCAACAACAACACCTCGATTGGTGCCCGTTTCTCTATCTGGAAAGGCGGCTGGCACAGCGTTTCGTGGTCGCTGCTGGGGCAAAGTCCGGATCAGCGTACGGCAAAAGCGCGGGAATACATCACGCAGCATGAACGCCACAATCCCGAAGCGTATAAAAACGTCATGTATCACCTGCACGATGATTTCCTTGAAACGCTTTCGCTGCAGGGGATCGCTGGCGCACTTTCCCTGCTGATTTTTTACCTGGTGCTGCTGATAGTAGCCGCACGCCGCGGCGTCGCCGGATTAACACTGCTGCCGCTGTCAATTATCATCTTTGGGCTGACCGACACGGTGTTAATTCAGAGTGGTTCGGTGCTAATCCTGGTGATGGCGATTATCATCAGCTATGCCATGATTCATCCGCCTGAGAAAGCATCGTCCTGATAAACCGGCGCTGGCATAGCGCCCGGTAGTTACAGCGGTTTGTTTAACTTCAGAGCCAGATATTTCTTTTTAAAGCTGGTTCTGATTTTACTATCGAAAAGAAAAGACAGCGGCCTGATTTTAGTGATCGCCTCAATAACCTGCTTTCTGTCGTCAGGATTATCCAGGGCTTGCCGATGTTTATGTGCAATATTAATCCAGTGGCAGGATAGCAGATTGCGATAGCGCTCCTGCAACACCTCATCCATATGCTGCGTTGCGCTCACTAAGAGTGAAATTTTGTGTTTATCCAGCTGGCTGGATAAACTGTTGCCGCGTTTAAAATAGAGATAAGGGCTCTGGCGGCTATAAGCGATTGCATCACTGCTGACCAGGATTTCCGGGAAAAGCCAGGCGTCCTCGTAGCAGGTATAATCCGGGAAGGGATGTGCCAGCAGCATGGTGCGCTTAATAAACTGACCGATAAAGTGCGCCTGCAAATCGCGATGGATCAGGAATTTTTCAATGGCCTGATGCCGTGACAGTGTTTCCGCCTGCAGGCCCTGCCACGTGATGTGCTGAGGCCGGGATTCATATACCTCATTAAGCGCCGTGAACAGTGCATCCGGACGATGGCTTTTCAGGTAGCGGACAATATCGGCGAGGGCGTCGGCCAGCAACTGATCGTCGCCATCCAGCATCGTAATATATTCACCGCTGCACTGCTGAACGCCAAAATTACGCACCCGGCCAATGTTGCGGTAATCAATATTAAATACTTTCGCCTGCGGATGCCGCCGGGAAAAATCATCGAGTAACGCTGCTGTGTTGTCGACGGATGCGTCATTGATAAGAATAAATTCAATATACTGCTCAACACCATGACAGGCCTTTTCTAAACTCGCCAGCGTGTCAGGCAGAAATTTTTCACTGTTATGGGCCGTTAGCAACACACTGATTAAATAGTCAGGAACCATCATTTTTTAAGTCAACATCTAAGGCTGGAATGCCGTCAAGCATACTACAAGTGGCAATTTGAGGGGAGGGCATTGACGCAGCGCAGCCCTGCGCCTCCTGCCACCGATCAGGCACATTTACGACTGATACAATAATGCGTATGATTCTCATTCCTTTTTATGCTTCCTGCTCGCGCAGGTAACCCATCGGTCCTTACCGGAGACAGCAATGACTTCATCATTACGCCCGCGCGCCACCGCGCTGGCTCTGGCGCTGCTGGCAGCCATGAGCCTGAGCGCCTGTCAGGCGCCGGCTAAAAAATCAGTAGCGCCTGCCGCCGCGGCTAAGCCAGCGGCAGCGGAGAAGGTACAGCAGCGTGAACTGGGCGACGGCCTGTATGAAATGGCCTATGTGCCGGGCGATCCGGCTGCGCTGTATGTGGCCAGCGCGCAGGCGTTTAAAACCGTCAACGGTGGCGTGCTGTATCGCCTGGATGCCCGCACGCTGGCAACGCTGGGCGAAACCCACACCGATCTGAAAAACTTTGGCATGACGGCTTCACCGGACGGCAGCGTGCTGTACATTACCAACACGCTGGACGGGGGCGTGACGAAAGTGGACGCCAGAAGCGGTAAAGTGCTGCAGCGTCTGCTGTTTGGCCTGAAAAACGACAAAGGCAATCCGGTTGGCGCGCGTGAAATCCTGCTGCATGACGGCCTGCTGTACATCGGTGCGATTGAGAATCCGGCGATGATTTGGGTGGTCGATGCGAATACGCTGCGGCTGAAAACCACCATCAAAAACGCCGGCAAGTGGGTGACCGGGTTGCTCTATTCGGCGTCAACCGACCGTATTTACGCGGCGAACGGCAGTGGCGAAGTGCTGGTGATCAATCCGCGCAGTCACAAAATTGAGCAGCGCTGGACGCCAGGCGATGGCAAAGAGTATCTGCTGCTAAATCTGGCCGAAGATGCCGCCAATGGCCGCCTGTACGTCACTGATAATTCTAAGGGCAAAACCACGCTGGTGTTCGATGAGCGCAGCGGTAAGGTGATCAAACGCCTGGATGTCGGCGATTCGCTTGGCATCAAATTCAATGCGAAGCGCAACGAGATTTACATCAGCCAGCGACTCGGCGGCAAAGTGCTGCAGCTGGACGCGACGACCTACGCAGTGAAAAATAGCTGGACGCTGCCGACCCATCCTAACAGCCTGCTGGTGTCGCCAGATGGTCAGACGCTGTACGTGACGGTGAAGCAGGGACTTAATAAAGATCGCTCGCCGCAAGGGCCGGATAGCGTGGTGCGGATTACGCTGGATTAACCGCGCTGGATTTAATCGCGGCGCGAGGGATCGCGCCGCAGATAACCCGTGCTGAGCAACGGGTTACGTCATCCATTACGCCACGCCGTTCACCAGCAGTACGCGGTAGTTGGCGCCTTTCAGGCGATGCGCTTTGGCTTCCTGGTAGGCCGGGCTGAAGTACCAGGCTTTGGCGGCCTCGGCATCTTCAAACTGCAGCACCACCACGCCTTCAGCATCGCGCCCTTCCAGTACCTCCAGATCGCCGTAAAAAGCCAGTGGCGTGATGTGGTGATCGCCACGCGCCGCGCCGGCTTTCTGCGAATAGGTGGCCAGCTCGTCTTTGTCCAGCGTTTCGTCTTTAATCATAACGACATATGCGGCCATTATTGTTCGCCTCGCGCCTGACGCTTGTCTTCAGTATTGGTATCAAAATCGCTCGCATCGTGCCGTTCCAGCAGCTGATCCTGCGGCTCGGCGCCAAATGCCCGGTTCACTTTACGCCCGCGGATCACCGCCGGACGGTCGGCAATCTCTTTTGCCCAGCGCACCACATTTTTGTACGACTGCACATCGAGGAATTCGCCGCCGCCGTACTGGTTGTTCAGCACCAGATTGCCGTACCACGGCCAGGTTGCGATATCGGCAATGGTATATTCGTCGCCGGCGAGGAAACGGTGGTCCGCCAGCTGGCGATCCAGCACATCAAGCTGACGTTTGGCTTCCAGCGTGAAGCGGTTAATGGCGTATTCTATTTTTTCTGGCGCGTAGTGATAGAAGTGGCCGAAACCGCCGCCAAGGTAAGGCGCGGATCCCTGCAACCAGAACAGCCAGTTCAGGGTTTCCGTGCGGCCCGCCACGTCAGAGGGAATAAAGTGGCCGAATTTATCTGCCAGATAGAGCAGGATATTGCCGGATTCAAACACGCGCAGTGGCGGCGTGATCGAGTGGTCGCGCAGCGCCGGAATTTTTGAGTTGGGGTTAACCTCAACGAAGCCGCTGGAGAACTGATCGCCGTCGCCGATGCGGATCAGCCAGGCGTCATACTCCGCTTCCTGCACGCCGAGCGCCAGCAGCTCTTCCAGCAGGATGGTCACTTTCAGGCCGTTTGGCGTCCCCAGCGAATAGAGCTGCAGCGGATGCTTACCGACCGGCAGCGTTTGCTCATGCGTCGGCCCGGCGGTTGGACGGTTAGTCTTTGCCCCGTTACCTTTGGCTTCCGGGTCCCAGGTCCAGACTTTCGCGGGCTGATACTGATTTTCCGACATAATGCGTTCGCCTTGTTGTGAGAAGATTTTTGCTGCTACTGAGTGTAGCAGCACGCTATCACGCCGATTTAACCGCGCTGGCGATAAAAGACAAAGTCGAATCAGGCAAAATTCTCTTGCGTAAACAGCATAAAGTCGACTTTGCCGGGCTGATAGGTCTCTGGTTGCTCACCCTCTTCCAGATGTCGCAGCAGCAGCGTCAGCGCCAGTTGTGCGTGACGCAGGGTGTTTTGATCGAGCGTCAGCGTCAGCACGCGTTTGGCCAGCAGCTCACGGGTGGTTTGGTAAAGTTCGTGCGTCACATACACCACCTTGCCGCACAGCCGGTGGCGCGCCAGCGCTTCGTGAATCTGCGTGTTGCCCATGCCGGTATTGTACAAGCCGACAATCTGCTGCGATGCGGCCAGCGTTTTCTCCAGCAGCCGGCTGATGCGCTCGCGCTCGTCCTGGCCTGCGATGATCTCCCGCAGCCGCAGATGCGGGAAACGCTCCGCCAGCACTGCCTGAAACCCTTCGATGCGCAGACGGTGCGCGGCGTAATCAGCGCGACCGCTAACCAGCACCACATCTCCCGCCACGGGCAGCATGCTGCCGAGCATCAGCGCGGCGGTGCGTCCGGCCTTCAGCTGATCAACACCGACATGACACAGGCGCGGCGCATCAGGCAGATCGGCCACCAGCGTAATGACCGGTACGCCACGCGCTTTACAGGCCTCAAGCGCCGTGTAAATCAGCGGATTTTCATGGGCGAAAACAATCAGCCCGTCCATCTTTTTGCTGCTGGCTTCGATATGCGCCGCCAGCTTTTCGGGCGCATGCTCCGGAATCAGCGTGCGGTGCAGCCGCAGGCGACGATAGCCGAGCTCATCAGCCAGCCGGGCAAAATCCTGCGCCAGCTGTTGAAAGAAGAAGGAACCGTTACCGCTCAGCAGCACCTCTATCTGCCACGCGTGGCGGTGCTCCTCCGGCAGGATGCGTTTCAAACCCGCTTCGCGCGCCGCCAGTAAAATCTTTTTCGTCATCGCGGGCGACACGCCGCCCCGGTCGTTCAGCACCCGATCTACCGTGGCGACGCCCACGCCCACCCGCTTAGCCAGTTCGGCCAGCGTCATTGTTTTCATCTGAGTGAATTCCATCAAAAACCGCGTTCAGACAGCCTGCCAGAAAGCGATATTTTGACAAGACCGACGATGCCGAAGTGTGAGCAACAGGAGCGTTATCATGCGCAGTGCGCAACGTTTTGCCTTGATTGGCTGTGGATTTATTGGCCAGGTGCATGCCGCAAACCTGGCGCGCCATCCCGGCGCTGAGCTGGCGCTGGTGTGCGATATTGACGCCGCGCGCGCCGCTGCGCTGGCAGAGCAGTTTGGGGCGCGGGCCGCCAGCGTGCCGCAGGCGCTGAGCAGTAAGGCCATTGATGCGGTGCTGATTGCCAGTGCGACGCCGACTCATGCTCCGCTACTGGAGCAGGCGGTGCTGGCGGGCAAAGCGGTGTACTGTGAAAAACCGATCGATTTGTCGCTGTCACGCGCCCGGGAAGTAGTAGCCAGCATCTCCCCGCTGCAGGTGCCGGTGACGGTAGGCTTTAATCGGCGTTTTGATCGCAGCCATGCACAACTGAAAGCCCAGCTGCAGCAGGGCGTGATTGGACGCAGCGAGCTCATCCAGATGGTGTGCCGCGCCTCTGAACTGCCGCCGCTGAGCTATCTGCAGGCGTCCGGCGGACAGATGCGCGACCAGGCCATCCACTTTTTCGATCTGCTGCGCTGGCTAACTGAGGATGAAGTGGTCACCGTGGGCGCGCTCGGTGCCGCGCTGGCGATGCCGGCGATCCGCGACATTGACGTCGATACCTCGGTGCTGATTATGCGCCTGCAGCAGGGTGCGCTGGCGCAGCTCGATAATGCCCGTCGTACCGCTTACGGTTATGACGAGCGCATCAGCGTGATGGGCAGCCTGGGCATGCTGGCGTCGGAAAGCCAGGCGGTGCGCGGTGCGACCCTTTATCAGGGGCAGCACATCCGCCAGCCGGGACTGTATGCGGACTGGTTCAGCCGGGTACAGGAGACCTATTACAGCCATCTCGATGCGTTTGTGCGCCATCTTGGCGGCGAGAAAGTGGCCGGTCTGCCGGGGCTGATTGACGGGCTGCGCGCGCAGGCCATCGCGGAAGCGGCGCAGCTGTCGCTGACGCGCGGCGAGTTTGTTGAGGTGGAGTGGGTGACGGTTTAATGGGGAGTGGGCGATGGCGTTTGCCCTCACCCCAACCCTCTCCCGCAGGCGGGAGAGGGAGCTGATTGTGCGCCTATCTGTCATTAGCGGGAGAGGGGGCTGATTGTGCGTCCCTTTATCGCTGGCGGGAAAGGGGGTGATTGTGCGGGCGATTTACAGATTCAGCAGCTCGCGCTCAATCAGCTCGCGGGTTTCCACCGCCTGATACTTCATCTTCTCCGGATAGCCAAACAGCGCGGCGGAGATAATCGACTCGCCGCCCACTTTATAGTGGCGGTTAGCGAAATCCATCTCGCGCAGCGCTTCGAACAGCGCGTCGAAATTCACCTCACCTTCGCCAACGGCCACGTGCTGGTGGATGGTGGCATCGACACCCGGCGGGTTAACGATGTAGCGACAGTGTTTGGTGTGGTTCATGGTATCGGCAATCAGCATGTGCGACAGATCGTCGCCAGCGTAATGCAGCATACTCTTCACGTCGCCTTTGCCCTTGTCATAGTAGAACGTATGCGGTGCGCTGTAGATGTATTTGACGTTGTCGCTGCGGAACGACTTGACGATATCGGCCGTTTCATTGCTCTCTTCGCAGAAATCCCACGGATGCGCCTGAATTTCCACGCGAATCCCTTCACGCTCGAAAATCGGCAGCAGCTCGTCCATTGAGCGATAGAACATCTCTTCGCAGATTTCGGGCTCGTTCGGGTTACCGGAGAGCTCGGTATTGATCACCTGCACGCCCATCTCCACGGCAATCTCAATCATTCGCTTCCAGTTTTTCACCGCCGCCTGGCGCCGCAGCTCATCCGGTCCCGACCAGCGATAGACGGTAATAAACGAGGAGATTTCCAGTCCGGTAGCGTTGAGCGCATTTTTGTACTCGCGCATGATCTCCCGGCTGGCTTTCGGGTGTTTATAGAACGGATTGATCTGCGGATGCGGCGACTGTTCAATGTATTTATAACCCCACTCCGCGACCTGATGCACCATACGCGTGATGCCGAGATCGCGGATAACATCCACATCAAAAGCGATTTTCATTGTTGTTCTCCTGCGCGTTACGTTACCCACCACCGCAATCGGCGGCTGGTGTCGCGTCAACTATAAAAACAGCCCGGCACCGGCTCTAATGCTTTGCTGATGCATTTCCATCAGTGCCGGCGACACGCTGCGGCGATCGTTTGCCAAATAATTATTCTATTTATGTGAAAAATGAAACGAATGATGGTGTTTGTGCGACAGCGATCAAAAGAATGAGAGGATATTCTCATTAATTGAGAGATAACGACCGGCTTATATGGCGTGAAAGCATAACGTCAGGCATTATTTTTGATAGTTTATTATCATTAAGGGGCTTAACAATGAGCAAAATTACCATGAGCGCGATTGCCGCCGCTGCCGGGGTGGGGATCGCCACCGTGGATCGGGTGCTCAATCGCCGCGCGCCGGTGCGGGCGCAGACCGAACAGAAAGTACTGGCAGCGGCGCATCGGCTGGGTTACCGCAGTAGCCACGCCCCGCTCAGTGCGCAGAGTGACGGCGTGACGCTGCGCATGGGGTTTATCCTGCTGTCGGCTTCGTACTCTTTTTATCAAACGCTAACCGATGCGCTGCGCCAGCAGACGCAGCCATTTCATCCGGCCGGCAGCGAGCCGCTGTTTGTCTGGCACGAGATTGATGAGGTGGCAGCGGTGGTGGATTCGCTCTACCGGCTGGCTGAGCAGGTGGAGGCTATCGGCGTGGTGGCGCTGGATCATCCGCTGATCCGCCACGCGATAGCGCACGTTTCGCGTCAGGGCGTGCGCGTCTACGCGCTGTTTTCTGACTTTTCGCCCTGTGGGCATGCTGGCTATTTCGGCCTGGATAATCAGAAAGCCGGGCGCAGCGCGGGCTGGATCGCCAGCCATCTGCTGCATCAGCCGGGGCCGGCGGGCGTGCTGCTGGGGGATCACCGCTTTATCTGTCAGGAGAACTGCGAGAGTGGTTTTCGCTCGTATCTGCGCGAGCAGGACAGTGCGCGCCGCGTGCTGGAGCCGCTCAAAACCCACGAATCGATTGCCGGTGGTTATCAGGCGACTCGCCAGCTGCTGGAGCAACATGCCGATCTGGCGCTGATCTATGCGCCGTGCGGTGGCATAGAAGGGGTCGTTCAGGCGCTGCGTGAGCAGCCGCAGCGTAAGGTGGCGCTGATTTGTCACGGCCCGGTCAATGATGGCGACCTGGCGCTGATAGATGGCACTATCACGGTGATGCTGCGCCATCAGATCGATGACATGGCACGACAGCTGGCGCAAACCGTGCAGCAACGTCACGCTGAGCGCAGCGATCATTTTTCTCAGGTCACCCTGCCATTTGAGATCGTCATGCGGGAAAATGTCTGAGGCGTTGCGCCGTTACCCTTTATGATTGCTCACCGGGCGACAGCCGCGGCAGGGCGCATGACGACCGTATTTGATAAAAAATTATCAAAAATTTGATAATTAAATTTATGATCGCTATCAAAGAATGAAAGTTCCATGATTGAGGTTGGTGAAATATCTATTTGATACTGACACCAGCCCTCATCATAAGGAACCATCATGACCCTACACATTGCCAATGCGCCCTGCAGCTGGGGCGTAGACGATCCTGACAATCCTTTTCTGCCGCCATGGCAAACGGTGCTGCGCGAGGCGGCCCAGGCCGGTTACCGCAGCATTGAACTCGGGCCGTGGCGCTATCTGCCGACCGATGCCGCCGAACTGCGCCAGCAGCTGGAAGTGCATCAGCTGTCGCTGGTGGCCGGCACCATTTTTGATGATTTGGTCAGCGAGGCGAATTTCCCGGCGATGGTTGAGCTGACGCACAACATCTGCCGCAACCTGTCGCAGGTGCCGTGCGCGGCACGCACGCACGGTGATAACCGGCCCGCGCCCTATCTGGTGATTATCGATTTCGGCAACCCGCTGCGGGCGCAATTTGCTGGTCAGACAGAGAAAGCGCCACGCCTGGCACCCGCGGACTGGCAGCGCATGATGCAGCACATCACTCAGCTCAGTCACATCGCCTGGCATGATTACGGCGTGCGACCGGTGATTCATCCTCATGCCGGTGGCTGCATTGAGTTTGCTGATGAACTGGAACAGCTGGTGCAGGACATCCCGCACGAGGTCGCCGGACTGTGTCTCGATACCGGCCATCTTTTTTATTCCGGTATGGATCCGCAGACCTGGCTGCAACGCTACTGGTCGCGCATCGACTATCTGCATTTCAAAGACATTAATGCGGCCGTCTGGCGCGATGTGATTGCGCGCGGCGTCGACTTTTTCACTGCCTGTGCCGAGGGCGTGATGTGCCCGCTTGGCCAGGGCGCGATTGATTACCCGGCGCTGCGGGCGTTTCTCGCTGAACGTCACTATCAGGGCTGGATCACCATTGAGCAGGAGCGCGATCCGCGCAACGCCGCCACCAGTCTGCTGGACGTCACGGCCAGCCTGCACTACCTGCATTTCATCGGATTCTGAGGAGAACAGCATGATTAATGGGAGCAAAGTACTGGATCGCGCGCTGCGCTGGGGCATGGTGGGCGGCGGCGGCACCAGCCAGATCGGTTACATCCACCGTTCCGCTGCTTTACGCGACGGCAACTTTACCTTAGTGGCGGGTGCGTTTGATATTGATGCGGAGCGCGGACAAGCGTTTGGTCGCGCGCTGGGCGTGGCGGCGGAGCGCTGCTATAGCGATTACGAAACCCTGTTTAAAGCGGAAGCCGCGCGTGCTGATGGCATTGAAGCCGTCTCCATCGCCACGCCGAACAATACGCACTTTGCTATCTGCCGCGCCGCGCTCAGCGCCGGGCTGCACGTGGTGTGTGAAAAACCGTTGTGTTTCACCTCCGCTGAAGCTGAGGAACTGCAGCAACTGTGTAAAGCGCAGCAGAAGATCATCGGCGTGACCTACGGTTATGCCGGGCATCAGCTGATTCAGCAGGCGCGCACCATGATTGCTGACGGGCTGTTGGGTGAGATCCGCATTGTGAACATGCAGTTTGCTCACGGCTTTCATCACGAAGCGGTGGAGCTACAGAACGCCAGCACCCGCTGGCGCGTCGATCCGAGTTTTGTCGGCCCGAGCTATGTGCTGGGCGATCTGGCCACCCATCCGCTGTTTATCGCTGAAACTCTGTTGCCGCAGTTGCAAATAAAACGTCTGCTGTGCAGCCGCCAGAGCTTTGTGGCCTCGCGTGCGCCGCTGGAAGATAACGCCTTTGTGATGATGGAATACGACAACGGCGCGGTCGGTACGCTGTGGGCGTCAGCGGTGAACTGCGGATCGATGCACGGCCAGAAAATTCGCGTGGTGGGGGCCCGAGCCAGTCTGGAGTGGTGGGACGAACAGCCAAACCAGCTGCGCTATGAAGTGCAGGGCGAGCCGGTGCAGATTCTTGAGCGCGGCATGGGTTATCTGCACGCCAGCGCGCTGGCCGATGACCGTATTGGTGGCGGCCATCCCGAAGGATTATTTGAAGCCTGGTCGAATCTCTATCGCCGTTTTGCGCTGGCGATGGACGCCACCGACCGCGGCGATCACGCTTTCCTGCAGGACTTCTGGTATCCGGACGTACACGCCGGGCTGATGGGGGTACGCTGGGTGGAACAGTGTGTCAAATCGGCGGATGCCGGTGCGGTGTGGGTTGAGTGCTGATTAGCTGACGAAATTTAACCGGAGTGAGAGGCAGCGAGGCGGCATCCGTGCTTTACTGGGAGCCGCTGCGCATGCCTTCTGCAGTCGCTGCGGCGATCTGGTCAATGGCGCGCTGTGCCTGTTCGCACTGATGCAAAATAGTGAAGGCATGATGGTAAAGCATTTTCCCCGCTTCGGTAGGCGTTACGCCGCGTTTGGTGCGGATCAGTAACTGCTGATTCACTTCTCCTTCCAGCGTGGCAAGCTGCTGGCTTAGCGCCGGTTGCGCAATATGCAAACTTTCAGCGGCCTGCGTCAGGCTGCCCGCGTCGACGATTTTGATGAAATATTTAAGGCGACGAAGGTTCACGATTACTCCCTCTGGCGACACGATTCGGTGTATCAAATGCGTCCGGCACGATGAGATGCAGCAGACGCTAAGTTAAGGACAAAAGCCACGACGGCAGGCAGGTACTGCGATTAACAGTTTTTTAACATCGACACGCGCCACGCGGCGTGACCGGTGGCGCAATTCGCTGGAAAGGTTTGGGCGCAATCGCAAAAGTGTGCGACGCGTCGCGCAAATGGGGGACTGGAAAGAGAGAAATAGCAGCGATACAGCTGCGAATTTTTAGCGCTAAGACCGGCGATATAGCGAATCAATATGCCGACGCAGAAAAGCAAAAACCCAGCCATAAGGCTGGGTTTTCTGAATAGTGGTGCCCGGACGCGGAATCGAACCACGGACACGGGGATTTTCAATCCCCTGCTCTACCGACTGAGCTATCCGGGCAACGGGGCGCATTAAACCCTAATGGCTCACAGCCGTCAACGGGTTTCGTAAAAAAAGCGTAGCAATCGTGACTGATTGCCTGCTTTTCAGGCAGGGTGAACAAAAAGCCTACGCCAGCGCACCGTTTTGCCGGCACAGCGCGATGCTCAGCACATCTTCAGCCAGACGCCGCGCGGTAGCGACATCCTGCACGTTGCGCTTCACCAGCAGCTTACTCAGACAGCCTTCGAGGATCAGCTCCATCTGATCGGCCACCATGCTGGGGTTGTCCAGCGCCAGGTCGACGAGGATTTCATGGGTGAACTGCCAGGAACTGCGCTTCTGCTGTTCGGCGAGCTGGTGCACCGGCTGATCCGGCTGGGGATAGAAACTGCAGGCGGCAATAAACAGGCAGCCGGGAAAGCGGCCTTTACTGACGTGCTCTGCCAGCACGTCGTAACGCGCCAGCAGCTTTTGTGCCGCACTGAGGCGCTCATCCAGCTGCACCTGGCGGCGCCAGCTGTCGATCTGCTGGCCGTGAAAGCGCAGCGCGTCATACAGCAGGGCATCGCGATCGGGCCAGTAGCGCTCCAGCTGATCGCTGGCGAGGCCGCTTTCGCCAGCCAGCTGCTGCAGCGAGGTGGTCGCGGCCAGGCCGCTCTGTTCGAGCACATTCAGCGCATGCTCAAGGATCTGTTCGCGTTGCAAAAGACTCTCCTCCGGAATGCGGGCCCGGGCGCGTACGCCCGGGCAGTGTCGTGCAACCAGTTTCGTTTAACGCGGCAGATTGTGCAAATGGGCGCGGAAATCCGCGGCGTTAAGGAACCCGGTGACGCGTGAATCGGCAATCTCTTTGCCCTGCGCATCAAAGAACAGGATGGTCGGCAGGCCAAGCACCTGCAGATGCTGCAGCAGCGCGTTATCCTGCGTGTTGTTGGCTGTCACGTTAGCCTGCAGCAGCTGCACGTTGCTCAGGGCACTGCGCACGCCGTCATCACTGAAGGTGTATTTTTCAAACTCTTTGCAGGCCACGCACCAGTCGGCATAGAGATCGACCATGGTGATACGCCCCTGCGCCTGCTGTAATGCGCTATCCAGCTGCTGGCTGCTGCTGATGCGCTGAAACGGCAGATGCGCGACGCTTTGCGTACTGCTGCTGCCAAATGCCCAGTCCTGCAGCGGGCGCGCCACCACCAGCGCGGCCGCCAGCATGATGATCGGCAGCACGCGCGCTGTGCCGCGCGCGCTGAGACTCAGGCTGAACGCCCAGGCAAAAAACGCCACGCCGAGCAGGCTCCACAGCCGCAGTCCCCAGATATCGCCCAGCACGCGCTCCAGCAGAAACACCGGCAGCGCCAGAATCACAAAGCCAAAACCCTCTTTTACGCTCTGCATCCACGGACCGCTTTTCGGCAGCAGCCGGTTGCCGAACATCGTTACAGCAATCAGCGGCAGTCCCATGCCGAAGGCGTACAGCCACAGCGTGCCGGCACCGGCCCACAGATTACCGCTCTGCGCGATATACAGCAGGATGGCGCTGAGCGGCGCGGTGGTGCAGGGTGAGCAGATTAGCCCAGCCAGTGCGCCCATCATAAACACGCCCGCCAGCGAGCCGCCTTGCTGACGGTTGCTCCACAGCGTCAGACGCGTCTGGAGGCTGGCAGGCAGCTGCAGCGTGAACAGGCCAAACATCGACAGCGCCAGCAGCACAAACAGCACGGAGAAGCCGATCAACACGTAAGGATGCTGCAGCGCAGCCTGGAAACGCAGCCCCGCCGCTGCCACCACCATACCGAGCAGGGTGTAAGTCAGCGCCATGCCCTGCACGTAAACCAGTGCGAGGGCGAACAGCCGGCCCAGCGAGTAGCGGCGCTGGCCACCAAGAATGATGCCGGAGATCAGCGGATACATGGGCAGCACGCACGGCGTAAAGGCCACGCCGATGCCAATCAGCAGCGCCCACAGCGGCGAAAACGGCAGCGGCGTGCGGTCAGCGGCCGGTGATGCCGCGATTGCCGGCGCGGCGCTATCGGCAGCCATCGCCGTCAGCGGCACGGAGCGGGTCTCCGGCGGATAGCAGAAACCGGCCGCGGCGCAGCCCTGATAGGTCACGCTGAGCGTTGCACCGGCATCGGCCTGGCGCAGGGTGATCGGCAGCTTTACGTCCTGCGGATAGATTTCGCTCTTGCCGTAAAACTCATCTTCGTGCGGCTGGCCCGGTGGCAGCGTGACCGGCGCCAGCTGCGCGTGTTGCGCGCTGATGTGGAATTGCTGGCGATAGAGGTAATAGCCGTCCTTCACTTTCCAGCTCAGCGTCAGCTGATGGCCCTGCTGGCTGAAATCGAAGCCAAAGGCCTGATCGACCGGCACAAAGCGGTTGTTGGTGGTGGGCGAGAACAGGCTGGCCTGCGCCGACAGGCAAAACAGCAGCGCCAGGCACAGGCTTAGCAGGCGGGAAAATCGAGCAGCCATGACGAATTAATCAGCTCCGGTGGCGAATGAGCCGCGATAATAACACGGCTCATTCGCCACGAGGTTTTCAGGATGTAACCACGACGCTACAGAATCAGGCTGCCGAACAGGAAGCCAAACGCCACCGAGAAGGTAATTGCCAGTACGCCGGGAATGATAAACGAGTGGTTGAACACGTACTTCCCAATGCGGGTCGAGCCGGTGTCGTCCATCTCCACCGCGGCCAGCAGCGTCGGGTAGGTGGGCAGCACGAACAGCGCGGACACTGCGGCGAAGGAGGCGACCGCCGCCAGCGGCGATACGCCGAGCATCAGTGCCGCCGGCATCAGCGCTTTGGTGGTGGCCGCCTGCGAGTAGAGCAACGTGGCAGCAAAGAACAGCACCAGCGCCAGCATCCACGGATAGCTCTGCAGCATGTCGCCGGCCAGCGTCTGGATGTCGCTCAGGTGCGCTTTGACAAAGGTATCGCCCAGCCAGGCGACGCCCATCACGCAGATACAGGCGCTCATGCCGGATTTAAACGTGCTGGCACTGAGGATTTCACCGGTTTCCACTTTGCAGGTCAGGCAAATCAGCGTAGCAACCGTCAGCATAAACACCACAATGGCTTCGTTACGCGGCAGCACCGGATTGCTGATCAGGCCCACGCTGTCGCTGATTGCCGTCGCGTACAGCACGACCGCCGCAATACCGATCAGGAACAGCAGCACCGCGCGTCTGGCTCCCGGCTTGATGTGATAAACCTGCTCACCGCGCAGCGTCACTTCACCTTTCGCCAGGCGCGCCTGGTAGACGTCATCTTCTTTGAGCTCTTTGCCGAGGAAGTTGGTGATCACGGCGGCACAGAAAATGGCCAGCATGGTGGCAGGCAGTGCGACGCCGAGCAGCGCCAGATAACTGACGCCGCGCGGTTCAAGAATCGAGGCAAAAAATACCACCGCGGCTGAAAGCGGCGAGGCGGTGATGGCGATTTGCGACGCCACTACGGCTATCGACAGCGGGCGCGAAGGGCGTACGCCTTGCTCTTTGGCCACTTCCGCAATCACCGGCAGGGTAGAAAAAGCGGTGTGCCCGGTACCCGCCAGCAGCGTCATCACATAGGTCACCAGCGGCGCAAGGAACGTGACATAGCGCGGATGGCGGCGCAGCAGGCGTTCCGCCAGCCCGACCAGATAATCCATGCCGCCGGCCACCTGCATCGCGGCGATGGCCGCAATCACCGCCATAATGATCTCGATGACATCAAACGGGATCGCGCCGGGTTTCATGCCGCAAACCAGCGTCAGCACCAGCACGCCTAAACCGCCGGCAAAGCCAATGCCGATGCCGCCAAGGCGCGCACCCAGCCAGATCGCCAGCAGGACGATGAGCAATTCCACCACTACCATAGTTTCACTCCCTGAAGTGCCGCCACACGCAGCCACTTTAGTTATAGACGTCAAAATAAAAAAGCACGCCGTATTGTATACAGGCGTGCTTCAGACGACTTGATCCGGAACGGATTACTGTTCGTTTTCGTCGGTGTAGCGTTTGGCTTTGTATTCCGGGTGCATCAGGTTCTGGATGGAGAAAATATCGTCCAGCTCGGCTTCGGTCAGCAGACCGCGTTCCAGCACCACTTCGCGTACGCTCTTACCGGTTTCAGCACAAATTTTCCCGACGATATCACCGTTGTGATGGCCGATGTACGGGTTGAGGTAAGTGACGATACCGATGGAGTTGAACACGTAGGCTTCACAGACCGCTTTGTTGGCGGTGATGCCGTTAACGCATTTTTCCAGCAGGTTGTAGCAGGCGTTGGTCAGGATGCTGATCGACTCAAACAGCGCCTGGCCAATCACCGGTTCCATCACGTTGAGCTGCAGCTGACCGGCTTCAGAAGCCATGGTCACCGTGGTGTCGTTGCCAATCACTTTAAAGCACACCTGATTGACCACTTCCGGTACCACCGGGTTAACTTTCGCAGGCATGATCGAAGAACCGGCCTGCAGTTCCGGCAGGTTGATTTCGTTCAGGCCGGCGCGCGGACCGGATGACAGCAGGCGCAGGTCGTTACAGATTTTCGACAGTTTCACCGCCAGGCGCTTCAGCGCTGAGTGCACCATGACGTAAGCGCCGCAGTCTGAGGTGGCTTCAATCAGATCTTCGGCGGGCACCACCGGCAGGTTGCTGACTTCCGCCAGGCGCTGTACTGCCAGCTGCTGGTAGCCGTCCGGCGTGTTGAGGCGGGTACCGATTGCCGTGGCGCCGAGGTTGACCTCCAGCAACAGTTCGGCGGTGCGCAGAATGCTGCGCGTCTCTTCGTTCAACAGTACGTTAAACGCGTGGAACTCCTGACCGAGCGACATCGGCACCGCATCCTGCAGCTGGGTGCGGCCCATCTTCAGGATGTTTTCAAACTCCACCGCTTTGCGCTGAAAACCTTCGCTCAGCTGGCCAATCGCGTCGAGCAGTTTGAGAATCGAGGCGTAAACCGCAATGCGGAAACCGGTAGGATAAGCGTCGTTAGTGGACTGACACTTATTCACGTGATCGTTTGGGTTGAGATACTGATATTCACCTTTCTGGTGACCCATCAGCTCCAGACCGATGTTAGCCAGCACCTCGTTGGTGTTCATGTTGACCGAGGTGCCCGCGCCGCCCTGATAGACATCAACCGGGAACTGGTCCATGCACTTACCGTTGTTCAGCACTTCATCACAGGCCTGAATGATGGTGTTGGCGATGTGGCGGGGGATGGTTTGCAGCTCTTTGTTGGCGAGCGCGGCGGCTTTTTTCACCATCACCATGCCGCGAACAAACTCGGGGATGTCGCTGATTTTACTGTTACTGATATAGAAGTTCTCAATCGCACGCAGAGTATGAACACCGTAATAGGCATCTGCCGGAACTTCACGCATGCCTAACAGGTCTTCTTCGATACGAATGTTGTTCGCCATGATTACCTTCTTATTATTGCTGCTGTGTTACTGCCGGGCATCCGGAATGGATGGGCGGCGAATAACGTGCAGGTGAAGCAATTATATTGTCGTGGAATACCAGTGCCGACATTTTATCCATCTTCGGGCTGGCGAGCACGATCATATTCTGTCACTGCAGAAATGCTTGTGCACAGATCACTTTACGGACATTTGCTGGCCCAGCGGTAATAACGATATGTGATGTACTTCGCAATTTTAAGTCAGTGGCATAAATTTAACAGCGGCGGTTGAATTTCCCCGGCCGCGTGCCCATCTCATACGTTATGGTCATGCTGACCCTTCAATTTTGCTGCCCCGCACGCTGCGTGGCGGCGCGACTCACAGGAGATATCGGTGCGCTGGTTACCGTTAGTGATTTTTTTTGTTCTGGCCTGGATTGAGATCTCGATTTTCATCCAGGTAGCGCACGCGCTCGGCGTGCTGCTGACCATGCTGCTGGTGATTTTTACCTCGTGCATTGGTGTGTCGCTGGTGAAAAACCAGGGCATGAAGAACTTTATGCTGATGCAGGAGAAGCTGGCGCGTAACGAGAGCCCGGCGGCGGAGATGATCAAAAGCGTGTCGCTGATCATCGCCGGTTTTCTGCTGCTGCTACCGGGCTTCTTCACCGATTTCCTCGGCCTGCTGCTGTTGCTGCCGCCGGTGCAGAAACACCTGACGCTGAAGCTGATGCCGCACCTGCGCGTATGGCGCGGCCCGGGGCAGGGCCCGGACAGCGGCGTCACCATGGACGGCGAGTTTGAGCGCAAAGATCAGGATCGTATCGGTCACGATAAAGATCGCTGAATGTAAGCGGGGCGGCGTAAGCCGCCCTTTTTGCTGTCTTTTTCGTCATCTGTTACGCAAACGAAAATTTTTTATTTTTTTGCCCTTGAAAGCCCCTTTTCTGCCCCTATCTCTCTCTCCACGAGGCCGGAACCCTCAAGCCCGGCGTTCAACCCAAAAATGAATGATTGGACTTCTCAAAGGAGAGCTATCAAATGAAAATTCGTCCGTTGCACGATCGCGTTATCGTCAAGCGTAAAGAAGTTGAAGCCAAATCTGCTGGCGGTATCGTTCTGACCGGCTCTGCAGCAGGCAAATCAACCCGCGGTGAAGTACTGGCTGTTGGCAATGGCCGCATCCTGGAAAACGGCGACGTGAAGCCGCTGGACGTGAAAGTGGGTGATCTGGTGATTTTCAGCGAAGGCTACGGTGCCAAGACTGAGAAAATCGACAACGAAGAAGTTCTGATCATCTCTGAAAGCGACATTCTGGCGATTGTTGAAGCGTAATTTACGCGTAATTCACTGAACGAAACGAATTTAAGGGATATTTGAAATGGCAGCTAAAGACGTAAAATTCGGTAATGACGCACGCGTAAAAATGCTGCGTGGCGTGAACGTACTGGCAGATGCAGTAAAAGTTACCCTGGGCCCGAAAGGCCGTAACGTGGTTCTGGATAAATCTTTTGGTGCACCGACCATCACTAAAGATGGTGTTTCTGTGGCACGTGAAATCGAGCTGGAAGACAAGTTCGAAAACATGGGTGCGCAGATGGTGAAAGAAGTCGCTTCTAAAGCCAACGACGCAGCAGGCGACGGCACCACCACCGCTACCGTTCTGGCACAGGCTATCGTCAACGAAGGCCTGAAAGCCGTCGCGGCGGGCATGAACCCAATGGATCTGAAGCGCGGTATCGATAAAGCCGTTGCGGCAGCCGTTGAAGAGCTGAAAACCCTGTCTGTACCCTGCCAGGATTCCCGCGCTATCGCGCAGGTAGGTACCATTTCTGCCAACTCCGATGAAAGCGTCGGTACCCTGATCGCTCAGGCGATGGACAAAGTGGGTAAAGAAGGCGTAATCACCGTTGAAGAAGGCACCGGTCTGCAGGACGAGCTGGACGTGGTTGAAGGTATGCAGTTCGACCGTGGCTACCTGTCTCCGTACTTCATCAACAAGCCAGAAACCGGTGCAGTGGAGCTGGAAAGCCCATTCATCCTGCTGGCTGACAAGAAAATCTCTAACATCCGCGAAATGCTGCCAGTGCTGGAAGCTGTGGCGAAAGCCGGCAAACCACTGCTGATCATCGCAGAAGACGTGGAAGGCGAAGCGCTGGCTACGCTGGTGGTCAACACCATGCGCGGTATCGTGAAAGTGGCTGCGGTGAAAGCACCGGGCTTCGGCGACCGTCGTAAAGCGATGCTGCAGGACATTGCTATCCTGACTGGCGGTACCGTGATCTCTGAAGAGATCGGTATGGAGCTGGAAAAAGCGACGCTGGAAGACCTGGGTCAGGCAAAACGCGTGGTGATCAACAAAGACACCACCACCATCATCGATGGTGTGGGCGATCAGGGCGCAATCTCTGGCCGCGTGACGCAGATCCGTCAGCAGATCGAAGAAGCGACGTCTGACTACGACAAAGAGAAACTGCAGGAGCGCGTTGCTAAACTGGCAGGCGGTGTAGCCGTACTGAAAGTAGGCGCAGCGACTGAAGTTGAAATGAAAGAGAAGAAAGCACGCGTTGAAGATGCCCTGCACGCTACCCGTGCTGCGGTTGAAGAAGGCGTGGTTGCCGGTGGTGGTGTCGCACTGGTGCGTGTTGCGGCGAAAATCGCAGCATCTGGCCTGAAAGGTCAGAACGAAGACCAGAACGTCGGTATCAAGGTTGCTCTGCGTGCGATGGAAGCGCCACTGCGTCAGATCGTTTCTAACGCCGGTGAAGAGCCATCTGTGGTTGCTAACAACGTGAAAGCCGGCGACGGTAACTACGGTTACAACGCACAGACCGAAGAGTACGGCAACATGATCGACTTCGGTATCCTTGATCCAACCAAAGTGACCCGTTCTGCACTGCAGTACGCATCTTCTGTGGCCGGTCTGATGATCACCACCGAAGCGATGGTCACCGACCTGCCGAAAGGCGACGCACCTGACTTAGGTGCTGGCGCTGGCGGCATGGGTGGCATGGGCGGTATGGGCGGCATGATGTAATTGCCCTGAACGTCTGAGCTGTTGAGAAACCCCCGATCGGAAACGGTCGGGGGTTTTTCTTTTGCCGGCGAACAAGGTATAAGTAAGGGCGCAATACTTCGGCTTTGCGGGTTTAGGGCAATGAATGTTCAGAAAAAATGTGCGCTTTTCTGCTACGCTGCCGCCCGACACTGATGATAATAAATGGGGATTATAATGCGGATTAACCTCTCGCTCGGACTGGCAGTCGGTACCTTACTGCTGGCGGGCTGTAGCACCTCCAACCAACTGAGTGCCGCCGGCGAACGTGTCACCTTTGTTGATCAACAGCCAGGCAGCCAATGTCAGCTGCTGGGCAATGTTACCGGCTCGCAGAGCAATTGGCTGACCGGCTCAGGCGGTGAAGGCAGTTCACTGCGCGGTGCGGCCAACGACCTGCGTAACCGCGCAGCGGAGATGGGCGGCAACGTAATTTATGGTGCCACCAGCCCGACGCAGAACCTGCTGTCTGCCTTTGCCCCGCTCGACAGCAAAATGTCGGGTCAGGTGTATAAGTGCCCGTAATGGCAGAGCAGCAATAAAAAAGCCGCGAGAGCGGCTTTTTTGTTTTTGAGTTCAGCCCCTGCGTAGTCGCCATCAATGGCGACACTACGGTGATGGCGCCGCCACAGGAATACTGTAGGGTGCGCATTCATGCGCACCGGGCAGCTGGCAGGGAACGTCACTCCTGACGCAGCTGCAGATCCAGCGGCGTTTTGCTCGGCTCACCACCAATTTCCCGCGCCAGCTTCGGCACCATATAGCCCGACACCATGGTCAGCAGCTGCCGCACCAGCGCCCGCGCCTGCTCATCCGGCACAAAGAAGTGCGCCGCCCCCTGCACCTTATCCAGCACATGTAAATAGTAGGGCAGGATGCCGGCATCAAACAGCGCATTGCTGAGCTGTGCCAGGGTCTGCGCATCGTCATTAACGCCGCGCAGCAGCACGCTCTGGTTCAGCAGGGTGACGCCGGCGCGCTTCAGCCTCTGCATGCGTTCGCGCAGCGCCTCGTCAATCTCCTGCGCGTGGTTGATGTGGCTGACCAGCAGCACCTGCAGACGCGTATCCGCCAGCAGCTGGCATAGCCCTTCGGTAATGCGCGCCGGGATCACTACCGGCAGCCGGCTGTGAATGCGCAGGCGTTTCAGGTGCGGAATGTTTTCCAGCGCGCCAATCAGCCACGCCAGCTCCTGATCTTTCGCCATCAGCGGATCGCCGCCGGAGAAGATGATCTCGTCGAGCTCGGGATGGGCGGCAATGTAATCAATCGCCGCCTGCCAGTTGCGCTTGTTGCCCTGATTATCCTGATAGGGGAAATGCCGGCGGAAGCAGTAGCGACAGTTCACCGCGCAGCCGCCCTTGACCAGCAGCAGCGCACGGTTTCTATACTTATGCAGTAAGCCCGGCACCACGCTGCTCTGCTCATCGAGCGGATCGGTACTGTAGCCCGGCGCATCGGTAAACTCCTGACGGCTGGTCAGCACCTGCAGCAGCAGCGGGTCCTGCGCATTGCCGCGCTGCATGCGCTGAATAAAGGCGCGCGGTACGCGCAGGGCAAACAGACGGCGCGCTTCGCTCCCGGCTGCCAGATCCGCGTGGTTTTCGAGGGCTAAAAGTTGCAGTAATTCAGCAGGATCGGTGACAACATCAGCAAGTTGCTGCAACCAATCTTCTCTGACGGGGGGATTTAGGGTTACAATGTGTGCCATTTTTTTGGCTATTACCAGTTAATATCTACAGAGGGCCTTTATGGCGACTTATCTTAGCAACGATTTTCGTGCCGGTCTTAAAATCATGTTTGAAGGCGAACCGTATGCCATCGAATCCAGTGAATTCGTTAAGCCGGGTAAAGGCCAGGCGTTTGCACGTGTTAAAATGCGTCGTCTGCTGACCGGTTCACGCGTTGAGAAAACCTTCAAGTCTACCGACTCCGCCGAAGGCGCAGACGTGCGTGACATGACGCTGCAGTACTCCTACAACGACGGTGACTTCTTCTACTTCATGCACCCGGAAACCTTCGAACAGTATCAGGTTGAAGCCAAGGTACTGGACGACGTGACCAAATGGCTGCAGGACAACGCCGAGTGTATCGTAACCCTGTGGAACGATAAACCGATCGCCGTTCAGCCACCGAACTTCATCGAAGCTGAAATCACCGAAACTGACCCAGGTCTGAAAGGTGATACTGCCGGTACCGGCGGCAAGCCAGCGACGCTGTCTACCGGCGCCGTGATCAAAGTGCCACTGTTCGTACAGATTGGCGAAGTGGTAAAAGTGGACACCCGCTCTGGCGAATACGTTTCCCGCGTAAAATAATCGTCAAATCAGGCGCATCATTGATGCGCCTTTTTTATTTCCGCGCTCATCCCCGCACCGCGTCTTTTTTCAGCAGCTTAACCGCCATCATGGCGTATCCGGTCTATGCTTTAAAAGCTGTACTTTTACTGCAACCAACAAGGATATGGCTATGTTAAAGAAAAGTATTGTCGCGATTTTCTCGGTACTGGTGCTTTCCTCGCTGCTTTCAGCCTGTAACACCACGCGTGGCGTAGGCGAAGATGTTGAAGCGGGCGGTCAGGCAATTCAGCGCAGCGCGCAGTAACTAAAACCGGTGCGAAACCTGCTTTCGTACCGGCTTTCTCTTCCTCCTGTTGTCCTGCCAGCGCCTGTGATTTCTGAAACTGCCTACCGCGACGGCGGTGCCGTTGTTTGCCGTCAGCAATACGGGTAGACTTCCTCCCCTTGTCTGTATAAGGAGTCATCACCATGAGCGAAACGGCAAGCTGGCAGCCGAGCGCACCCATTGCCAATTTGTTGAAACGCGCCGCCATCCTGGCGGAAATCCGGCGTTTCTTTGCCGATCGCGGCGTACTGGAAGTGGATACGCCTGCCATGAGCCAGGCGACGATCACCGACATCCACCTGGTGCCATTCCAGACGCGCTTTGTCGGACCTGGCGCGGCAGACGGGCGCGATCTGTGGCTGATGACCAGTCCGGAATATCACATGAAGCGCCTGCTGGCGGCGGGCAGCGGCCCGATTTATCAGATGGGGCGCTGCTTCCGTAATGAAGAGGCCGGGCGCCACCATAATCCGGAATTCACCATGCTGGAGTGGTATCGGCCGCACTACGACATGTATCGGCTGATGAACGAAGTCGACGACCTGCTGCAGCAGGTGCTGGAGTGCGACAGCGCCGAATCGCTATCGTATCAGCAGGCGTTTATCCGTCATCTGGAGATCGATCCGCTGTCGGCGGACAAGGCGCAGCTGCGCGAAGCGGCGGAAAAGCTGGGTGAGGGCGAGCTGGCGAATCGCGAAGACGATCGCGACACGCTGCTGCAGTTGCTGTTTATGCTGGGCGTGGAACCGAAAATTGGTCTCGATAAGCCGTGCTTCGTCTATCACTTCCCGGCCAGTCAGGCGGCGCTGGCGGAGATCAGTACCGAAGATCACCGCGTGGCAGAGCGTTTTGAGGTCTATTACAAAGGCGTGGAGCTCGCCAACGGTTTCCGCGAACTGACCGATAGCCGCGAACAGCGTCAGCGCTTTGAGCAGGATAATCGCCGTCGCGCTGCGCGCGGTTTGCCACAGCATCCGATTGATACTTACCTGCTGGATGCGCTGGCGCACGGCATGCCGGCCTGTTCCGGCGTGGCGCTGGGCGTCGATCGCCTGATTATGCTGGCGCTGAAGGCCGATGCGCTCAGTGAGGTGATCGCTTTCCCGGTCGATCGCAGCTAGTTACGCCGCGGTTCTGCACACCCGGCCGCGGACAGCGCCATCGCTGAGCCGCGGCCGGGTGCGTTTACGGCGAGGTATTATTGGCCGCTTCCGGAAACTCCTGGATGGTAACCGGTAGCGTCATCTTCTGCTCATTGCGCAGCACCTGCACATCAATCACCGATCCCGGGCGGATTTCCGCCACCTGGTCCATGGTCTCCTGCGCGGACAGCGCCGGCTTACCGTTCACCTGCAGCAGGACATCGTTGGCCTGAATGCCGGCGCGATCCGCCGGACCGCCCGGCGTCACTTCACTAACAATAATGCCCTGCACCCGATCGAGGTTGCTGCCCTGACCGTGCAGCGGCGGCAGCTCGCGCCCGGTAATACCGATATAACCGCGGATCACCCGGCCATCGCGAATCAGCTTATCCATAATTTTGGTCGCCAGCGCGGTCGGAATGGCAAAACCAATGCCTTCCGGGGTTTCGCCGTCGTTGCTTTTGTCGAAGGTCAGCGTGTTGATGCCCATCAGCTCACCCAGCGAGTTAATCAGTGCGCCGCCGGAGTTCCCCTGGTTGATCGAGGCATCGGTTTGCAGGAAGTTCTGCCGACCGGAGGAGCTCAGACCGATGCGGCCGGTGGCGCTGATGATGCCCTGGGTGACCGTCTGGCCGAGGTTGTACGGGTTGCCAATCGCCATCACCACATCACCAATATGCGCGACACGTTTGGCGTTAATCGGAATTACCGGCAGATTGGAGGCGCTGATTTTTAACACCGCCAGATCGGTCATGGCGTCGGAGCCCACCAGCGTCGCTTCAAAAAAGCGTCCGTCCTGCAGCGCGACGATAATCTGGTCAGCGTTATTGATGACATGTTTGTTGGTGAGGATGTAGCCTTTCGCGTTCATGATGACGCCGGAACCGAGCGTGGTAATGCCGCGATTATTGTTACCGTGCGCGCTGCGGTTATAGACGTTGACCACCGCCGGCACAGCACGGCGCACGCCCTGATTGAAACTGAAGGGCGCTTCATCGGCGCTGCTGTCGTGATCAAAGGTGACGTTGCTGCCCATTCGCAGCGCCGGGATCGCGACAAGCAGTAAACCTGCCACGATCAGGCCCATCACCACAGAACGTAAAAGTTTAAGAAACATGGTGTTATTTCAGGCAAGAGTTGATCGCAGGGCAGAATAGCACGAGAAGGGCGGACAAACACCTGCTTGTCCGCCTGTTGCGAGGATTATCGCAGAAGCAGGTAAATACTCTCGTCGCCGCGCACCACGTTCAGCGCCAGTACCGGCGGTTTGCCCTCCAGCACTTTGCGCATCTCGGCGAGGCTCTGCACCCGCGTACGGTTGACGCCGACAATCACATCATCTTTCTGCAGGCCAACCTGTTCTGCCGGCGTGCCTTTTTCGATGGTATCGACTTTGACCCCTTTATCGCCGGCTTTGGTATTGCCGTCACTGAGCGTGGCGCCCTGCAGCGCCGGCGACATCAGCTGGGCGCTGGCGGTGCTCTGCGCGCTCTGTTCCAGCGTTACGGTCACCGTCAGCGGTTTGCCATCGCGCAGCAGACCGATTTTCACCTGCTGGCCTGGCGGCGTAGTGCCGACTTTCACCCGCAGCTCGGCAAAGCTGGTGATTGGCTTATCGTTAATGGCGGTGATGATGTCGCCCGCTTTGATGCCCGCCTGTTCCGCCGCCGACTTCGGCAGCACTTCAGAGACAAATGCCCCGCGCTGCGCATCGACGTTAAACGCTTTCGCGATATCGGCGGTCATTTCTGTCCCTTTGATCCCGAGCTGACCGCGCTTCACTTCGCCGAACTGAATCAGCTGCTGCGCCAGATTCATCGCCATATTGCTGGGGATGGCAAAGCCAATACCAATGTTGCCGCCGCTCGACGCCAGAATGGCGGTGTTAATGCCGATCAGCTCGCCGTTGAGGTTCACCAGCGCGCCGCCGGAGTTGCCACGGTTGATGGCGGCATCGGTCTGAATAAAGTTCTCCAGCCCTTCCAGATTCAGCCCGCTGCGGCCCAGCGCCGAAATAATGCCGGACGTCGCCGTCTGGCCGAGGCCGAACGGGTTGCCGATCGCCACGGCGAAGTCACCCACTTTCAGCGCGTCAGAATCAGCAATTTTCACCTGCGTGAGGTTTTTTGCGCCTTCTACCTGAATCAGCGCGATGTCGGTTTGCTCGTCATGACCAATCAGCTTTGCGTCATATTCGTTGCCATCGCTCAGCTGCACGCTGATTTTATCCGCACCGTTTACCACGTGATTGTTGGTCAGAATGTAGCCTTTGGCCGCGTCGATGATGACGCCGGAACCCAGTCCTTCAAATGGCTGTGGCTGAGACTGGCCGGGCGCCTGGCCAAAGAAGCGCTTCAGCGGCTCGGGAATATCCTGGCCCTGCTGACCGCTGTCGGTGCCCTCGACATGCACGCTGACCACCGCCGGCAGCACTTTTTCCAGCATCGGTGCCAGGCTTGGCAGTGCTTGTCCCTGAATCTGTGCCGGCAACGTGGCCATGGCACCCGGCGTCGCCGCCAGACTCATCCCAATGCTCAAGGCTAATGCGCTTAACAGTCGTGCTGGTTTTTTCATTGCTATGACGCTCTCGCTGCGAAAAGGGGGATAAAAGAAGTGTGACAGTTATTGGTAATAAGCGTTCGGAAAACAAAAAGGGCACAGCCATGCTGTGCCCCAAAACGATTAACTGCGGGTGGTGCGTTCGCCGCTGCGCAGCAGGCCCGATGCGCCTTCAGAGTAGTCGCGCGGGATCTGCACCGGCGCCTGGTCGTTATCGGCCTCGGCTTCCGTCAGCTGGTAAGCAAACGGGTTTTTCTCGCCCGGCAGATTTGGCAGCAGGTCATTCGACCCTTTCGCCATGTGCTGATACAGCTGGCGATAGTCGCGCGCCATGTTGTCCAGCAACTCTGCGCTGCGCGCAAAGTGGTTGGTGAGCTCTTCGCGGTAATCCGCCAGCTCCGCTTTGGATTTTTCCAGTTCGTACTGCATGCTGCGCTGCTCACGCAGCTTTTTGTTGCCAAAACGCATCGCTACCGCGCCGACAATAATGCCAATCACTAAACCAATCAGCCCGTATTCCCAGGTCATAATGACTCCCGTGTAATTTCCGTTGCTTCGTAGGGCATTGCTTCTGTTTCAACTTCAATAGTAGCCACTATACCCGTTAATCCATCGGAAGTGGAATCCTCGGGCTGTATCGCTTAGTGTAGAGCGGCCTAATTTTCGACAACCGACACGTGAATCGGACTTTTTCAGGGATTCTGAGAGAACCATGCAAACCTCATCTCCGCTTGCGCGCTATGAGCAGGCGCTGTCGCAGGGCGAGTTTCGTCCGGACGATGTACAACGTGACGCCATCACCCGTTTAGATCGCATTCAGCAAGGCCTGATTGCCCGTCAGCAGCAGCCGCAACCGGCAGCTAAAGGGCTGTTTGGCCGCTTATCAAAGCTGATGAATAAAGCGCCGGAGAGCCATGAAGCGCCGGTGCGTGGCCTGTATATGTGGGGCGGCGTCGGACGCGGTAAAACCTGGGTAATGGATCTGTTTTTTCAGTCTATTCCTGGCGATCGCAAGCTGCGTCTGCATTTCCATCGCTTCATGCTGCGGGTGCACGAAGAGTTAACGCAGCTGCAGGGCCACAGCGACCCGCTGCTGATTGTCGCTGACCGTTTCAAAGCGGAAACCGATATTCTCTGTTTCGACGAGTTTTTCGTCTCCGACATTACCGACGCAATGCTGCTTGGTACCCTGATGGAAGCGCTGTTTGCCCGCGGCATTACGCTGGTGGCGACCTCCAACATTCCTCCGGATGAGCTGTACCGCAACGGCCTGCAGCGGGCGCGTTTTCTGCCGGCTATCGAGCAGATTAAGCGCCACTGCGATGTGATGAATGTCGATGCCGGCATTGATTATCGCCTGCGCACCCTGACATCAGCCCATCTGTGGAATTTCCCGCTTAACGACGCAACGCACGCGGAGATGGAGCGCATGTTCAGCGCGCTGTCCGGTAAACCGCGCGGCGACGCGCCGGTGCTGGAGATTAACCATCGCCAGCTGCCGACGCTTGGCGTTCACGAAGGCGTACTGGCCATCAATTTCCTCGCGCTGTGCGGTGAAGGACGCAGCCAGCACGATTACATTGAGCTGTCGCGCCGCTTCCACAGCGTGCTGCTGTACGATGTGCCGGTGATGATTTACAAAACGGAAGACCAGGCGCGGCGGTTCCTCGCGCTGGTGGATGAGTTCTACGAGCGCCACGTCAAGCTGGTGGTGGCGGCAGAAACCTCGCTGTTTGAAATCTATCAGGGCACGCGGCTGAAATTCGAATATCAGCGCTGTCTGTCGCGCCTGCAGGAGATGCAGAGCGAGGAGTATCTTCGCCTGCCGCACCTGCCCTGAGGGGCAAACAGAAATCACCGCTTCGGGCGCAAAAAGAGTCGATCTTTAGATTCGACTTCTCTATAATCTTGCGACCCCACGTTACAGCACAGGCTTTCTTTTCCCGGAAAACTGTGTGATCCGGTAACTCTACCTGAGGGGGTGGGCTTGCTGGGCGAATTGGTCGTGTGAGCCTCAATCGTTAACTTAGCGTTTGGGATTTCACCAACGTGTAACTTTTATTTGGGTAAGCTTTTCAATGAAAACTTTTACAGCTAAACCAGAAACCGTACAGCGTGACTGGTATGTTGTTGACGCAACTGGCAAAACCCTGGGTCGCCTGGCGACTGAACTGGCGCGCCGTCTGCGTGGTAAGCACAAAGCGGAATACACTCCGCACGTTGATACCGGTGATTACATCATCGTTCTGAACGCTGACAAAGTTGCTGTAACCGGCAACAAGCGTAACGACAAGATTTACTATCACCACACTGGCCACATCGGTGGTATCAAGCAAGCGACCTTTGCAGAGATGATCGAACGCCGTCCTGAGCGTGTGATTGAAATCGCGGTTAAAGGCATGCTGCCAAAAGGCCCACTGGGTCGTGCTATGTACCGTAAACTGAAAGTTTACGCAGGTAACGAGCACAACCACGCGGCGCAGCAACCGCAAGTTCTTGACATTTAATCGGGATTATAGGCAATGGCTGAAACTCAAAACTACGGCACTGGTCGCCGCAAAAGCTCTGCCGCTCGCGTCTTTATCAAGCCGGGTAGCGGTAACATCGTAATTAACCAGCGCTCTCTGGAGCAGTACTTCGGTCGTGAGACTGCACGCATGGTCGTGCGTCAGCCGCTGGAGCTGGTTGATATGGTTGGTAAACTGGACCTGTACATCACCGTTAAAGGTGGTGGTATTTCTGGTCAGGCTGGTGCGATCCGTCACGGTATCACCCGCGCTCTGATGGAATACGACGAGTCTCTGCGTTCTGAACTGCGTAAAGCGGGCTTCGTTACCCGTGACGCGCGTCAGGTTGAACGTAAGAAAGTCGGTCTGCGTAAAGCACGCCGTCGTCCACAGTTCTCCAAGCGTTAATTGCTGGCTGCTTCGGCAGTTACAATTGGCTCAAAAAACCCGCTTCGGCGGGTTTTTTATTGCCTGAATCGCGGCTTTTTCAGCGCAAAAACGCGAGCTTTCCCCGCATTTTGCCCGCAAATGATTATCCCCGCCCCACAAGCTGCTTAAAATCTGGTAAACTGACTGACACTTTGCGCCCGCGAGTCGCGGCGTTGTGCATACTGCTCCTGTCGGGACGACCGGACAATGCCCGTAACGCCCGGCTGTGTGCGAATCTGATGAGCAGGTGAGTCGCCGCGTGGTTGGCTATTCGCAGTATTTTTTTGTGAACAAACTTGGAGGTTTTCATGGCTGTCGCTGCCAACAAACGTTCGGTAATGACGCTGTTTTCTGGTCCGACTGACATTTTCAGCCATCAGGTACGTATCGTGCTGGCTGAGAAGGGCGTCAGCGTGGAGATCGAGCAGGTTGAAACGGATAATCTGCCGCAGGATCTGATTGACCTCAACCCGTATCGCACTGTGCCAACGCTGGTCGACCGTGAACTGACGCTGTATGAATCCCGCATCATCATGGAATACCTCGATGAGCGTTTCCCGCATCCGCCACTGATGCCGGTTTATCCGGTCGCGCGCGGTGAAAGCCGTCTGATGATGCACCGCATTGAGCAGGACTGGTACAGCCTGATGCGTACCATTGAAACCAGCAGCGGTGCCGAAGCCGATGCCGCGCGCAAGCAACTGCGCGAAGAGCTGCTGGCCATTGCGCCGCTGTTCTCACGTACGCCGTTCTTTATGAGCGAAGAGTTCAGCCTGGTTGATTGCTATCTGGCGCCGCTGTTGTGGCGTCTGCCGCAGCTGGGTGTGGATCTGGCTGGCGCAGGTTCGAAAGAGCTGAAAGGCTACATGACGCGCGTATTTGAACGTGACTCCTTCCTCGCTTCTTTGACGGAAGCCGAACGTGAAATGCGCCTGCAAGCCCGGGGCTAATCTATGGAAATGTCGCAACTTACTGCCCGCCGTCCCTATCTGCTGCGGGCCTTTTATGAATGGCTGCTCGACAACCAGCTGACGCCGCATCTGGTGGTGGATATCAATCTGCCTGGCGTACAGGTGCCGCTGGAGTACGCTCGTGACGGACAGATTGTCCTGAACATCGCACCGCGCGCGGTGGGTAACCTTGAGCTTGCCAACGATCAGGTGCGCTTCAATGCGCGTTTCGGCGGCGTGCCGCGCCAGGTATCCGTGCCGATGGCTGCGGTGCTGGCGATTTACGCGCGCGAAAACGGCGCCGGCACCATGTTCGAACCGGAGCCTGCTTATGAGCTGTCCGGCGACGAGCAGGAAGGCGGCCAGGAAGAGACGCTGATGTCGGTGATTGATGGTGACCGTCCGGACGATGCGACGGATGACGAACCGCCGCCGCGCGGTGGACGTCCTTCACTGCGCGTAGTGAAGTAAATCGCGGAAAATAAAAAACGGGCTGATTAGCCCGTTTTTTTATGCCTGTGTCGCGGCGCGGCTTAGTGCGCAGCAGACCAAAGGGAGCGTAGCGCTCCCTTTGTACCGATCTTAATAAACGTCGCGCAGATAACGCTTATCTTTCTTCAGCTGATCGATATAGGCTGCGGCACGTTCGCTGGAAAGACCACCGAACTGACGCACCACTTCATACAGCGCGGCATCGACATCTTTCGCCATGCGTGAGGCATCGCCACAGACGTAGAAGTAGGCGCCTTCCTGCAGCCAGGCGTACAGCTCAGCGCCTTTCTCCAGCATGCGGTTCTGCACGTAAATCTTCTCTTCCTGATCGCGGGAGAAGGCCAGGTCGAGATGCGTCAGCAAACCGCTCTGCTGCCAACCCGCCAGCTCATCCGCGTAAATATAATCATGTTCCTGATGCTGGTCGCCGAAGAACAGCCAGTTTTTACCTTCAGCACCGGTCGCCTGACGCTCCTGCAGGAAGGCGCGGAACGGCGCGATGCCGGTACCCGGACCGACCATGATCAGCGGGGCGTTATTGTTCGCCGGCACGCGGAACGCTTTGTTCGGCGAAATAAAGATCGCCGGCTTCTCTCCGCGACGCACGCGTTCAGCCAGATAGGTGGAGCACACGCCTTTACGCTCGCGGCCACCGCTGTGATAGCACACGGAAGCGATGGTCAGATGCACCTGGTTAGGGTGCGCCTTCGAGCTGGACGAAATGGAGTAAGCACGGTGCTGCAGCGGACGCAGCATCGCCACCAGCTCCGGCACCGACAGATTACGCTTCAGCTCGAGCTGCAGCAGATCCAGCGTATCTTTGCCCCACAGCCAGTTGGCCAGCGTGTCTTTATCGTCGTGCTGCAGGACGTGCAGCAGCTCCTGATTAGTGGTGTGCTGTCCGACCCACTCAATCAGCTTGCGCGACGGCTCAGAAATCTCAAACTGATAGGTCAGCAGATCGCCGAGGTTACGGTCAAAGCCCGGCACCGGGGTTTCGTAGTCGGCTTTCAGTTCGCTCAGCAGCAGGCTCACCAGCCCGGCATCGTTCACCGGGATCACGCCCAGCGCATCGCCGGCTTCGTATTTCAGGCCGCTGTCGCTCAGGTCAAATTCGAAGTGACGGATATCTTTGGCGGACTGCTCGCCGGACAGACGCTTATTGGTCACCAGCGCCGCCGCGTACGGGTTTTGCTTGTTGCTGCCCGGGATTACCGGCGCTTCCGGCGCGCTCTCCAGCACCGTGCCGCTGCTGCCCGCGCTGGCGGCAAACTGTGGCATGGCGCTGCCAATCCACTCGCTGGAAGGCTCTTCGTAATCGATGTCGCAGTCGATGCGATCCACCACGCGTTTCGCCCCCAGCTGCTCCAGGCGCATATCAATGAACTTACCGGCCTGGCAGAAACCGTCGTAGCCGGTATCGCCGATTGCCAGCACGGCAAAGTGCATCTGCTCCAGACGCGGCGCGGTGCTGGCTGAGATGGCCTGCCAGAACAGCTGTGCGTTGTCCGGCATTTCGCCTTCGCCGTAGGTGGAGGTGACGATCAGTACATGACGCATGGTGGCGAACACATCCAGATCCACTTCACCCAGCGCCTGCACTACCGGCACCAGGCCTTTAGCGCGCGCCGCTTTGGCTGCGGTCTGCGCCAGCGCTTCGGCGTTACCGGTCTGGGAACCAAACAGAATATGCAGCTGGGTGGTGGCGCTGGCGCCCGCTGCCGGTGCGGTCTGCTTGTCTTCTAATACCAGCAGGCGCGAGTGGAGACCGGCGAGAAACCCCGCCAGCCAGTATTTCTGTTCGCCGTTAAACGGCGCGTCTTCAGGAATGTAAGGAATCTTCATGGATATCAGTACTCAAACCGTTTTATCGTCATCAATCTTCTTTCGCAGCGCAATCAGGAGAGTTTCCCGACCGCGGCGGCAATCTCTGGCAGTGCGGCGCGTGCAAACAGCTCTTCAAAATCAGGCAGATGGCCCAGCACCTCACGGTTGCAGGCGTCCTGATAAATGATCCAGCCATAGGTTGCCAGGCTGTCCATGGAGCGAATGTTGCGCTGCGTCAGCGCGGCTTTGTAATCCGACATACGTTTGGCAGCGATCAGGCTTGCCAGCTCATCATCACTGTAGTTCTCAATGGCCGCACGGGCATGACGCTGCAGCTTGCTGACCAGCGCGAAATCTTCGGTCATCAGCAGGTTACGAACCGCTTTCTCGACTGCCGCATCTTCCACCGCTGTGCCTTTCGGCAGTTTGCCCAGCGCCAGCTGCTGCGCGAAGCTCAGAACGGTGTAGTTATTCAGCAGAACAAACATCTCCTGCGTATCGGTCGCGCCGTAGGCCGGTACCGCACCGTCGGCGATGGTTTTGCCCGCACGCCAGGCTGATTTGAACTTGGCAACCTGATGCGCGGCCAGCGACGTGGACAGCTCTTCCAGCAGATCCTTACGCGTTTTCGCTTTCAGAATTTCGCCGCCGTCCTGATACAGCAGCAGCGAGCGCGGCATCACATAAACGAAGTGCTGACACTCGGTTTCCCAGTTCTCCAGCAGCCACGCCGCGCGCGGCGACTGGGTAGCTTCGAGGTGCCAGTGCAGCATGGTCAGCACTGCCTGCTTGTGCACCTGCGCCATTTCGTCTTCGTCAGCGATGGAGCCGAACAGCACCGAATCACCGGCGGCGTGCGCGGCCAGGGAACGGTACGGATCATACTGATAGGCGAAGCCGCCGCTCATGCCGTTACCGAAACCTTTACCAAAGGTGCCGAGGTTAAGAATCGCGCCGTTGGTCATGTATTCACAGCAGAAGTCGCCGACGCCTTCCACCACCGCGGTGGCGCCCGAGTTACGCACGGCGAAACGGTCACCGGCCTGGCCCTGAACAAACAGACGACCGCCGGTCGCGCCGAACAGCGCAAAGTTACCGATCAGCACGTTGCCGTCGCTGTCCTGTGCGCCGCCGCCCGGTGACATCACCACCAGTTCGCCGCCACACTGACCTTTACTGACGCCATCGTTACAGGTGCCGTAATGCTTCATCTGCATGCCGTCGTTGCAGAACGCGCCAAATGACTGACCGGCTGACCCGCGGGTATCAATCTGCACTGTGCGCGGTGCCAGATATTTCCGGCCACGGTCATCCTGCAGTACCGCCGGCAGCGCGGCCAGCTGCTGCGCCGACAGCTCGTGGTTCAGCATGCGCTCAATATCGATCGCCAGCTGACCGCCAACGCTCTTGTTACGGTTGTTCAGCGTTACGCCGTTACCCAGCGTAGCCTCGCGGCGGGCGGTATCAACCAGCTGCGCTTTCAGCTCGTCTACCCAGCCATCGTCCAGTTCGAAATCTTTTTCCAGATACACCGGCTGAGCGATCTTCTGCTCCGGCACCACGGTCAGCATGGCGCGCAGATCGAGTTTGCCCACTTCCAGCGGATGATCCATCAGGTGCAGCAGGTCAGAGCGGCCGCGCGCTTCACGCAGCGAACGCAGACCGAGGCGTGCGAGGAACTCACGCACTTCCTGCGCCACGTTGATGAAGTACTGCGCCAGCTGACGCGGATCGCCATCGAAGGCTTCAGCGTTAGTGGTGAGGCCAGCCGGGCATTTGACGTTACAGTTTTTCGCCATCACGCATTTCAGCATCATCAGCGCGGTGGTGCCAAACTCGAAGCTGTCGCCGCCGAGCAGGGCCGATTTGATCACGTCGCTGCCGGTCTGTTGTGCGCCGGAACAGCGCAGCTGCACTTTGTCACGCAGCCCGTTAGCGCACAGCGCCTGGTGTACTTCGGCGATACCGATTTCCGCCACGCGCCCGGTGTATTTCAGGCTGGTGACCGACGCCGCGCCGGTGCCGCCGGTGTTACCGGCGACGTTGATGACGTCTGCGCCGGCTTTTGCCACGCCGACTGCGATAGTGCCGATGCCTTCAGACGACACCAGTTTGACGATAACGCGCACGCGCGCCGCTTTACAGTCGTGGATCAGCTGCGCCAAATCCTCGATAGAATAAGTATCGTGATGCGGCGGCGGTGATACCAGCTCAACGCCCGGCGTACCGCCACGTGCGGCCGCAATCTCCACCGTCACTTTCGGTGCCGGCAGCTGACCGCCTTCGCCCGGTTTAGCGCCCTGACCGATTTTGATCTCCAGCTCTTCCAGCATCGGGTCGGCCAGATAAGCCGCCCACACGCCGAAACGACCGGACGCCAGCTGTTTGATGCGCGATGCGCGAATGGTGCCGTGGCGTGAATAGTGTTCGCCACCTTCACCACAGTTACTCATTCCGCCCACCATATTGGTGCCGTGCGCTACCGCTTCGTGCGCCGGCGCGACCAGCGCGCCGTGGCTCATGGCGCCTGAGGCGAAGGTACGGGTGATTTCGTGCGCCGGCTGGATCTCTTCCAGCGGCAGCGAGGGCAGCGCGGTAAAGATTTTCGCCAGATAATCTGCTGCCTGACCGTAAGCGGTAATGTGCAACACGCCTTCAGTGATGCTGCTGCTTTCGATTTCATCGTTGAAGCGGGTTTTCAGCGCGCGTGACAGCGCGGCCAGACGCTCGCTCTCCGGCTTCAGGCCAGCAATGGCATCAATCAGACGCAGCTCAAACTGGTTGAGGCTGCCGTTCACCGCTTCGCAGCGCAGGCCGCGAATGGCGAAGCCGTTGTTGACCAGCGAGTAGCGGCCCAGCTTGCGGCCAAATTCGGCTTCGCTGTCCACGTGGGTCAGATCGCACGGCAGCGCGAGGATGTCGCGCAGCGCCGCCGGACGACGCTTACGCTCAGCGTGCATCAGGCTGGAGAACTGACGGTAATCCGGCGTGATAGCAAAGCTGTCGATCACCGCATTCGGGATGCGCTCGAAGCTGCTGTCTTTAAACGACTCGGCTTTGATGCTGAACGCGTTGTCCAGCCTGGCCAGCGTCATCAGACGGATAAAGTTGTCCTCTTCGCGCGCTTTGTCGGCGAAACGAATCGGCTGCTCTGTCATATCAATAAAGGTACGTACTGCGATGGTGCCATACGAGTGGCCCGCACCCTCAGAACGTTCTTTGAACAGACCCAGCAGTGGCACTTCGGCTTCGCCCTGAATTTTCAGTGCGCTCTGGTGCCAGTCCACCGCCATCTGCGCGATGGCCGGGAAGCCCGCGCCGCCCACCGGAGTTTTGATATTCGGGAAATATTTCTTCAGCACCGGATCTTCGGTATCGAGGAAGTTCGGCTCGAAGAACTCACCGCAGCTGTAGCTCTCAACGGTACACAGGCCCACTTTGCCCATGGTTTTCATCAGCGCTTTTTCTGCCGCTTTGGCATAGCGTTTGAACGCTTTGTTGCCTTCTTCACCTTCACCAAACTTCTCTTCCGCGCGCATTTGTACGCCCAGCGGATACACGGCAGAGGCGCCGAAGCCGAGCGTGGCGGCGATGTGGTGTGAGGAGATGCTCTGGCCGCTCTCGACCACCAGTGACACATCCAGACGCAGACCTTCCTGCACCAGACGCTGGTTGATGGCCGACACCATCAGCAGCATCGGAATGGCAGCATGGGTTGAAGAGATATGGCGATCGGTGATCACCGCGATGCCGCCCTGCTGACGGGCAAAATCCACCACCTGCTGCGCCAGGTTATCGATAGCGTTTTCCAGCGCTTTGGCGTTGGCGGCGCGGCTGACGATGTCTTTACCGATGACCGGCTCATACAGCATCTCGAAGCGCGCATACGGCGCCACTTTCTGCTCGCGCAGACGCAGCATGTCCAGGTGCGTCAGGATCGGGCTTGGCACGATGATCTGCTGGCCTTTACTGCGGCCGAGATGCGGTTTGGCGCCGAGCGCCACGCGCAGCGTCATGCCGTCCGCTTCACGGATGGAGTCGAGCGGCGGGTTGGTGACCTGTGCAAAGCGCTGCGAGAAGTAGTGCGCCATGCCGCCTTCATGATCGGACAGGCCATTGATGGCGTTGCCGTAACCCATCGCGGAGATCTTCTCAGCGCCGGTTTGCAGCATCGGATCCATCATGAATTTGAAGCTTTCCTGGTTGTAGTAGTAAGCCACAAAGCGCTGATAGGTTTTCAGGTCGCCGCGATAGCGCAGCGGCGAGCCGAGTTTCTCTGCCGGCACTTCCGGCAGCTGCTGCAGTTCAACGCGTGCCGCCTGCACCAGGGACAGATAATCTTTTTCCGCCGCCAGCTTTTCCAGCGCCTGCACGGTGGTGTAAGAGCGTTTCTCTTTGTGATCGTAATAGAGCATGCCGCCAGCTTCGATACGGCCACGGCGCAGCACGCTCTCCGGTGGGAAGGCGATCTGGCCGGCTTCTGACATCGCACCGATGTACTCAGCGGTTTCGACGGAGCGCAGCGGACGCAGACCAAGACGGTCCAGCCGTGCGCCAATCACTTCGCCGTTTCCGAAGATCAGCGCGGCGGGGCCGTCGTTCTTCTCTTCATACAGCGAGAAGTATTCCAGCATGGCACGCACTTCAGCCGACAGCGAGGTGTCGTTTTCCCACGCCGGCGGCATCATTGAAACCACGGCGTTGATCAGATCGAGGTTATCTTCCATCAGACGGCTGTGGATGCTCTGATCGAGACGCGAACTGTCAGACTGGCCTTTTGGCCGCACGATCTTTTTGCCGCGCGCCAGCATCAGTGCCGCTTCCGCGATGCGGTTTTTACGGTCCGTGTTCAGCTCACCGTTGTGCGCCATCAGGCGGAACGGCTGCGCCATCGTGGTATGCGGATCGGTATTGGTGGAGAAGCGGGTATGGAAAAACAGTCCGCGCACCTGATGATCGGGATCGGTCAGATCTTTGAAGTAGGGAATCACTTCATTGGAGTTCAGGCGGGCTTTGAACACCTGAGTGCGCGACGACAGCGACAGCGGATAAAGGCCGCCGAATTCGCTTTCGGTAAAGGCGCGTGCTTCGATGTCCAGCAGCGCACGGTAAATGTGGCGCTCGAAGTCGCTCTGCTCGGTAACGTCCTGCGGTGCGGCAAACACCCACTGCACGATCGGCAGCTGGAACTGCTGTGCGGCCGGGCGCGTGACGCTGTTGTCCAGCGGCATATCACGCTTCAGCAGCACCGGGAAGTTGTAAGCCGCCAGCGTCTCTTCAACCAGACGCTCTGCGTTCGCGCGCAGCGCCGCATCTTTTGGCACAAAGAAGTTGCCCACGCCAAAGCGGCCCGCTTCCAGCGCCTGACCGGTCAGCTTACGGAAGAAGTTCAGGGAGAGGTCAACGTTAACGCCCGCGCCATCGCCCACACCCTCTGCAGACATCCCGCCACGGTGCGGTACCGTGCACAGGGCGCTATGCGCCATCTGCAGGATTTCATGGGTCTGCTCGCCGTCCTTGCGGGTAATGAAACCTACACCACAGCTGTCGCTTCCTGCTGATGGATCATACAAACCCCAGGGGTTAGGTTGTTGAGTGGACATTGAGGGTCTCCTTAAACTGCTTTAGACATTACCTGCATTATTTCAGGCACAGAGCGCTGCTGCGTGCTGTATCAATTTGTTTTCGCGCGCTTTTACGCGGACGTCGCAACACCGGACAACGACAATCAAGGCACTGATTCACGTCCTTGATTGGCTGTCCATAAAATCCGGTCTCTAAGGGAGATAACTTGCATCCAGAGGGAGTCTTCTTGCTGCATAGATATGCCGAGACACAGTCCCGACTGGAAAGCATCCAGCGGAATTCCAACTTATCGGGAAAGCGAACTCAGGTCAAATAGCCAGCTTTATTACGGTTAATCAGCCTTTTTGCGATTTAACTGTATGATTATTATGTTTTTATTACGTAAATATATGTCAATCTGACCTTGCTGATTCCCTTATGAAGTGTGAGCCGTCTCACTGTGTGATCGGCCTCATATTTCCAGACCATGCTGTTGAATGTGGGGATGCCAGCACAAAATTCTGTTTGGACCGTTTCGTGCACAGCATGTATCTGTTTTTCTTATGGCGGAACATTTGAATCAAAACGCGGTTGCCATTAGTAAAATTAATTAACCAGGGTGTGATTAAAACAGCACTTAAGCTGAATGGATATGCAATAACGGAAGGCAACCATCAGGAGGGATGGCTGCAGAAAGCGGATGCGCCGGGCACGCGGCACCGGGACCCGCAAAAGCGCGGCCCTCCAGATTATTCAGTTAGCAGAATTAGTCAAGCGCTTTAGGCATAAAGGCGCGAACGTCGGCGAAACGCCGCGCTGCTGCACCATAACAGGGCGTAAAGTCAGTCCGCACGGCGCGTGCGGCGGCGCAGCGCGCAGATAATTACGCTATGATGAGCCAGATTCGTTCAGGGAGCGCGTAATGAAACAGATTCGTCTTTTAGCACAGTACTACGTGGATTTAATGGTCAAGCTCGGGCTGGTGCGGTTTTCGCTGCTGCTGGCTTCGGCGCTGGTGGTGCTGGCAATGGTGGTGCAGATGGCGGTCACCATGGTGCTGCGTGGCCACGTTGAAAGTATCGACGTGGTGCGTTCGGTGTTTTTTGGCCTGCTGATTACCCCGTGGGCGGTCTACTTTCTCTCCGTGGTGGTCGATCAGCTGGAGGAGTCGCGCCAGCGGCTGTCGAAGCTGGTGGACAAGCTGGAGGAGATGCGCACGCGCGACCTTGAACTGAATCAGCAGATGAAAGAGACCATCAGCCAGCTGAACCAGGAAATCAGCGACCGTATTAAAGCAGAGCAGGCGCGCGAGCAGGTGATGGATAAGCTGCGCGAAGAGATGACGCGGCGTGAACAGGCGCAGATTGAGCTGGAGCAGCAATCTTCCTTCCTGCGTTCGTTCCTTGATGCCTCGCCCGACCTGGTGTTCTATCGCAACATCGACAAACAGTTCTCCGGCTGTAACCGCGCCATGGAACTGCTCACCGGCCTGAGCGAGAAGCAGCTGATTGGCCTGACGCCGCGCGACATTTATGACGAAGATGCCGCCACCAAAGTGCTGGAGACCGATGAGAAGGTGTTTCGCCACAATGTGTCGCTCACCTATGAACAGTGGCTGCAGTATCCGGACGGGCGCAAAGCCTGCTTTGAAATCCGCAAAGTGCCGTATTACGACCGCGTCGGTAAGCGCAGCGGCCTGATGGGCTTCGGACGCGATATTACCGAGCGTAAGCGCTATCAGGACGCGCTGGAGAACGCCAGCCGTGAAAAGACCACCTTTATCTCCACCATCAGCCACGAGCTGCGTACGCCGCTTAACGGCATCGTCGGATTAAGCCGCATCCTGCTGGATACCGATCTCAATCAGGAGCAGCTGAAGTACCTGAAAACCATTCACGTCTCGGCCATCACCCTCGGCAACATCTTTAATGATGTGATTGAAGTCGACAAGATTGAGCGGCGCAAAGTGCAGCTGGATAACCAGCCGCTGGATTTCACCGGCTTCCTCGCCGACCTGGAAAACCTCTCCGGCCTGCTGGCGCAGCCGAAAGGGCTGAAGTTCGTCATGGCACCGGAGTTGCCGCTGCCGCACAAGATCTCCGCCGACGGCACGCGCCTGCGCCAGATTCTGTGGAACCTGATTGGCAATGCTGTGAAGTTTACCCGGCAGGGCGAAATCGTGGTGCGCGTCGCTTATCGCCAGGACGAAACGCTGCACTTTGAGGTGCAGGACTCCGGGATGGGCATTCCGCAGGAAGAGCAGGACAAAATCTTCGCCATGTATTACCAGGTGAAAGATCAGCACGGCGGTAAACCGGCCACCGGCACCGGGATTGGCCTGGCGGTGTCACGCCGGCTGGCGCAGGCGATGGGCGGCGATATCACCGTCAGCAGCGCACCGGGTCAGGGCTCGTGCTTTACCGTGGAAATCCACGCGCCGCGCGTGGCGGATGAAGTGGAAGATGAGGATCAGGACGACAGCATGCCGCTGCCGGCGCTGCACGTGCTGCTGGTAGAAGATATCGAACTCAACGTGATTGTGGCGCGCTCGGTACTGGAGAAGCTGGGTTGCAGCGTGGAAGTGGCGATGACCGGCGGTGAGGCGCTGGCGATGTTCGATCCGCAGGAGTTCGACCTGGTGCTGCTGGATATCCAGCTGCCGGACATGACCGGCCTCGATGTGTCGCGCGCCATTCATCAGCAGCACGCCGGCGTGACGCTGCCGCCGCTGGTGGCGCTGACTGCCAACGTGCTGAAGGATAAAAAAGAGTATCTCGATGCCGGCATGGACGATGTGCTGAGCAAACCGCTGGCGGTGCCGGCGCTGACCGCGATGATCAAGAAATTCTGGGATTACCAGGCCGAAGCCGAAGCGGTGGTGAGTGACGCCGACGCGGAACAGTCACGCACGCTGCTGGATGTCGACATGCTGGAGCAGTATATCGAGCTGGTTGGTCCGGGGCTGATCACCCAAAGCCTGACGATGTTCGAGCAGATGATGCCGGGTTATCTTGAAGTGCTGGACTCCAACATGATGGCGCGTGACCAGAAGGGCATCGCCGAAGAGGGGCACAAGATCAAAGGCGCGGCGGGATCCGTCGGCCTGCTGCATCTGCAGAAGCTGGCGAAACAGATTCAGTCACCTGAATTGCCCGCCTGGTGGGACAACGTGCAGGAGTGGGTTGACGAGCTAAAGCACGAATGGCGGCACGACGTTGAAGTATTACGGAACTGGGTTGCGGAGCGGGAAAAATAGCGCGGGCCAGAAAAAAAATGACCCCAGTCGAAACCGGGGTGCGCGAATACTGCGCCAACACCAGGGAAATGGGCGCTGCTGCTATTATTAGAAATCGAATACAAAAGCAACAGCGTGGTATTGGTTAACGCTTCAAAATCACCTTAGCAAATTCGCCACAGCTTGTGACAAGATTCATTAAATTGTGTGATGTTGAGCAGCGTTTAAATACAGAAAACATTAATTTGCTGACACAGTCAAGCAAGGAATCAATTTCTTTGGCGTATTGCACTATTTTTGAGCAAATGTTCGCTTTTTTGCCTGGTTTTCCCACAGTCGCGGTCCGGAAAGCGCTGCGCGGCGAAGGGAAACGGCAAAAAGCGCAGCGCAACGGCCGTTTTTATGCTCATGTTATTGATTCTAATAATGAATAACCAGATTTTGCGGCGGTTATCCAAAACGTTTTGGAAACCCCCGGCTGAAAGTTCCAGTTCGGGCATTGAACGGTTAGCGTAAACCGGATGGGCGGTAAAACGTTTTACAGGTTGCGCCCTGGTCTGAAGCGTAATTGTCGCTATTTGCGCCGTGTTTTTCAGAATGGTCTCGGTTGTCAATGAACATCTTCACTGACTACTAAAGATGATAGTTAAACATCGTGAAAGGTTTAACGTGAGCGGCATCACAATCGGTTAAGTATTTATGCCCGTGCGCGCTGCGCGATTTTTCTGCATGGAACCGATTCCTTTTTGCCGGAAGTGCTTGATGCGACTGGCTCTAATAGAGGAACGATGGTTGCCCGCGCAATGAGTTTGGCTGGTGGTCGCGATGCCGCAGAGATAAAATTCCGGCTTGCATCACCGCTATTTGAAATCATGACCTGAGTAATTGATTAATCCAGGGAACCGGTAAGAGACGATTGCATGAGTAAGAGTAAAGGGAAGATGGTCCAGCGCCTGAAGCGGCTGGCTGGCAGGGTGCTTCTGGCATGGCTGGGTCTGTGGCTGGCCGGCATCGTGCTGTTCGCATTTTTGCCGGTGCCGTTTTCGGCGGTAATGGTGGAGCGGCAGCTTGGCGCGTGGTTCAGCGGACGCTTCGATTATGTCGCCCATTCAGACTGGGTGGGAATGGATGAGATTTCACCGTGGATGGCGCTGGCGGTGATCGCCTCGGAAGATCAGAAATTCCCCGAGCACTGGGGCTTTGACGTGCATGCCATTCAGCAGGTGCTGGACAATGACGGCAGCGAACGGATGCGCGGCGCATCAACGCTGTCTCAGCAGACGGCGAAGAACCTGTTTTTGTGGGATGGCCGCAGTTGGGTGCGCAAAGGGCTGGAGGCCGGGCTGACGGTGGGGCTGGAAACGGTATGGACCAAACGCCGCATTCTGACGGTGTACCTGAATATTGCGGAGTTCGGTAATGGAGTGTTTGGTGTGGAAGAGGCATCGCAGCGCTATTTCCACAAGCCTGCCAGTCGGCTGAGCATGGCGGAAGCCGCTTTGCTGGCGGCGGTGCTGCCGAATCCGATTCGCTTCCGCGCGGATGCGCCGTCCGGCTACATTCGTCAGCGCCAGCAGTGGATTATGCGCCAGATGCGCCAGCTGGGCGGCGAGGGCTTCCTCAACCGTTACCAGCTGCACTGACGCGGTTAGTCTTCGTCAAAACCGGCTTCAAACAGCTCAATGACCGCGGCCAGCGCCTGGGTTTCCTGCGGGCCGCTGGCCTCGATTTCGATATGACCGCCTTTAGCGGAGTCGAGCATCAGTAGCGCAATCACGCTGCTGGCTTCGGCTTCGGTACCGGCCTCGTTACGCAGCAGCACTTCCGCATCAAAACTCTGCACCAGCTCAAACAGCTTCATCGCCGGGCGCGCATGCATACCCAGCTTATTTCGAATCTCAACGGTTTGCTTCACGGTCATGATTTGCGTTTTTCCAGGGTGCGATGACGGGACTGCACATTCTTACCGCGCGAACGGAAATAGTCTGCCAGCTGTTCGGCAATGTAGACCGAACGGTGCTTACCGCCGGTACAGCCAATCGCCACCGTCAGATAGCTGCGGTTATTGGTTTCCAGCATCGGCAGCCACAGCTCGAGATAGCTGCGCGTCTGGTAGATAAAGTTGTGCACTTCGGTGTGACGATCGAGGAAGGCCGCCACCGGACGATCGAGCCCGGTCATCGGACGCAGCTTCGGATCCCAGTGCGGGTTAGGCAGGAAACGCACGTCAAACACGTAATCGGCATCGATCGGGATGCCGTGCTTGAAGCCGAAGGATTCAAACACCATGGTGAGTTCACGCTCACGCTTGCCCAGCAGGCGCGTGCGCAGCATTTCTGCCAGCTCATGCACCGACATCTCTGAGGTATCGATGATCAGATCCGCACGCGAGCGCAGCGGCTCCAGCAGATCGTTTTCCTCATCAATGGCGCTTTCCAGCGACAGATTTTTGCTGGAGAGCGGATGCAGGCGGCGCGTGTCGCTGTAGCGGCGGATCAGCGTGTTGCGATCGGCGTCCAGAAACAGCAGCTGTGGCGAGAACGCTTCCGGCAGATTGTTCAGTGCCTGCTCAAACACTTCCGGTGATTCCGGCATGTTGCGCACGTCAATGCTAACCGCCGCTGAGATATTGCGCTCGGTTAAGGTGTTCGCCAGCTCCGGCAGCAGCACCACCGGCAGGTTATCGACACAGTAGAAGCCCATATCCTCAAGGGCGCGCAGCGCGACTGATTTTCCTGAGCCTGACCGACCGCTAACGATCATCAGCACCATCACATTTCTCCCGTGTTAAACCGGCACGCAGGCCGGTAAAAGTGTCTGTCGCTTAAGCGTGATCTTCCTGAGCTTCTGTAATGATGGCGTAGAGCTCTTCATCGCTCTGTGCCGCGCGCAAACGGCGGCAGACGGTTTTATCCGCCAGGCGTTTCGCCACCAGCGACAGGGTGTGCAGATGGGTTTTGCACTGGTCTGCGGGCACCAGCAGGGCAAACAGCAGGTCAACCGGCTGGTTGTCGACGGCGTCAAAGGCGATAGGCTGGTCGAGGCTGATAAACACGCCAACAGCGCGCAGCGTATCCTCCTCCAGCTTGCCGTGCGGGATGGCGATGCCGTTGCCAATGCCGGTACTGCCCATGCGTTCACGGGTCAGGATGGCTTCAAAAAGCGTCTGGTGCGGCAGATTGAGCTGCTTAGCGGCCAGCTCGCTGATAATTTCCAGCGCGCGCTTTTTACTCTGGCAGTGTACGCCGCTGCGGGTGCAGTCCAGCGAAAGGACCGCGCTCAATTCCAGTGTCAGATCGTTGTTCATCATCGTTTCACTTGCGTGTTCACATAGCCGTAAGGCACGTACCGGGACACCGCGAACGGGCAGGGCAGGTGACTGCAGGCGCTTGCGCAGATGACAAAACGGGGCGGTGACCCGCCCCATTTCTCCTCTGAGTGCCGAACCCGTCAGCACTCTGCAAGCGTGAAGGTTAGTGTTTTTTCAGTTTGTCTTTGTGTTTGGTCAGCTGACGGGCCAGCTTGTCAATCAGCCCGTCGATGGCCGCGTACATGTCTTCCGCTTCCGATGTGGCGTGCAGCTCCCCGCCGTTGACGTGCAGGGTTGCTTCCGCAATCTGCGTCACCTTCTCCACTTTCAGAACAATATAAACCTGATTGATACGATCAAAATAGTGTTCCAGTTTGGCAAATTTGTTATTTACAAATTCGCGCAGTGGGTCGGTTATCTCAACATTCAGTCCGGTAAGGTTTAGCTGCATAGGTCTTCCTTCTTGTTTCGGTCAAACCAGCTGCTTGCGCTGGTTTGATGGCGGTATAGATAAAGACTCGCGATACTTAGCAACCGTACGTCGCGCCACCATGATGCCCTGTTCAGATAACATGGAGGTCAGTTTGCTGTCGCTCAAGGGTTTTGCGGGATTTTCCGCGGAGATTAATTTTTTCACCAGTGCACGGATCGCCGTCGACGAGGCTTCGCCACCGCCTTCGGTGCTGACGTGACTGGAGAAAAAATACTTCAGTTCAAAAATGCCACGCGGGCTGTGCAAATACTTTTGCGTGGTGACGCGGGAAATGGTGGATTCATGCATATCCACGGCCTGGGCGATATCCGCCAGCACCATCGGACGCATATACTCTTCACCCTGTTCAAAAAACGCCTGCTGCTGTTCGACAATACAGCGCGTCACTTTCAGCAGCGTGTCGTTGCGGCTCTCCAGGCTCTTAATCAGCCAGCGGGCTTCCTGTAAGTTGCTGCGAATAAACTGACTGTCACTGTCATTACGCGCAGAACCGCCCATCGCGGCGTAATGCTGATTAATCTTCAGGCGCGGCAGGCTGTCAGCGTTCAGCTCCACCGTCCAGCGCGTGCCAGTCTTGCGCACCAGCACATCGGGAATCACATACTCGGGCTCGCTGGTATTGATGGACTGCCCGGGGCGCGGATCGAGCGACTGAATCAGCAGCATCGCTTCCTTCAGCACCTCTTCTTTCAGCCGCGTCACGCGCATCAGGCTGCGGAAATCGTGGTTAGCCAGCAGGTCGAGGTGCTCGCTGACAATCAGCCGTGCTTCGTTCAGCATCGGCATATCGGCCGCATACTGCGACAGCTGTACCAGCAGGCAGTCACGCAGATCGCGTGCGCCGACGCCCACCGGATCGAAACGCTGTACGCGCTTCAGCACCGCTTCCACCTCTTCCAGCGTCAGCTCTTCGTCACCAATACTGTCACAAATGTCCTGTAAGCTGACGGTGAGATAACCGGTATCGTCGATGGCATCGACGATGGAGGTAGCGATGGCGCGGTCGGTGTCGGTGAACGGCGTCAGTTCTACCTGCCACATCAGATAGTCCTGCAGCGACTGCGTGGTTTCACCCTGATACACCGGCAGCTCGTCGTCCTGGTAATCGGTGCCGGTGCCGGAGGGCGTACCGGCCGTGTAGATTTCGTCCCAGGTGGCATCGAGCGGCAGCTCTTCCGGCATCTCTTTCTGTTCGAGTGCCTCACGAGTATCTAACGCCTCGTTCTCCTGAAACTCGCGGGCGTCGACTTCATCGTGCAGATCGGTTTGTTCAAGCAGCGGATTGCTTTCCAGCGCCAGTTGCAGTTCCTGCTGGAGTTCAAGCGTAGAGAGTTGCAGCAAGCGGATTGCCTGCTGCAACTGGGGGGTCATCGCCAGCTGTTGGCTGAGCCTGAGTTGCAAACCTTGCTTCATAATCCGGCTAGAATTTCCTAAGCAAATGTCGGGTATGCCGACACCTTATCAGAGTCTGAACTCTTCGCCCAAATAAACCCGCTTAACCTGCTCATCTGCAAGAATTTCATCTGGCGTGCCGTGGGCAATCAGATGGCCCTGGCTGACGATATATGCGCGCTCACACACCGCGAGCGTTTCACGCACGTTGTGGTCGGTGATCAGCACGCCGAGGCCGCTGTCACGCAGGTGTTCGATGATCTTTTTGATATCGATAACGGAGATGGGGTCAACGCCGGCAAAAGGTTCATCCAGCAGGATAAACTTTGGATTGGCGGCCAGCGCACGGGCAATCTCGACGCGGCGACGTTCACCGCCCGACAGCGCCTGGCCCATGCTGTCGCGCAGATGGCCGATGTGGAACTCGTCCATCAGCTCATTGGCGCGATCCTGACGCTGCTCTTCCGTCAGGTCGTCACGCACCTGCAGTACCGCCATCAGGTTGTCGTAGACGCTCAGACGGCGAAAGATCGACGCTTCCTGCGGCAGATAACCGATGCCGCGACGCGCGCGCGCATGCAGCGGCAGAATACTGATATCTTCTTCATCAATGATGATGCGGCCGGCATCACGCGGCACGATGCCTACCACCATGTAGAAGGTGGTGGTTTTACCGGCCCCGTTGGGGCCCAGCAGGCCGACAATCTCGCCGGATTTCACCTGCAGGCTGACATCTTCTACTACGCGACGGCCTTTGTAGGCTTTCGCCAGGTTTTCAGCGACTAATGTGGCCATAGCGATCAGTTACTCTTTTTGGGGCTCGCAGACGAACCGTTTTTATCCTGCAGCTGCGACGGCACCAGCACGGTGGTGACGCGCTTGCTCTGGCCCTGACTGTAGGCCTGCATTTTCTGCTCTTTCACCAGATAGGTGATGCGATCGCCTTTAATGTTGCTGTCCTGCTGCTCGATAAAGGCGTTGCCGGTCAGCTCGACGAAATCGTTGGCCAGCTCATAGTGCAGTTTGGCGGCGTGACCCTGCACCGGTTTGCCGTTGTCCTGCATCTGATAAAAGGTGGCCGGATTGCCGTAGGCATCAACGATGGTTTTATTGCTGTCGCCGCCCGGACGCGTTACCACCACTTTATCGGCGGTAATTTTGATGGTGCCCTGGGTCACGATCACGTTGCCGGTAAAGGTGGCGACGTTACCCTGCAAATCGAGCGCCTGGTTCACCGAGTCGATGTTAACCGGCTTGTCCGAATCGCCCGTTAACGCCAGCGCCGGCAGGCTGGTTGCCAGCAGCGCACTCACCAGCAGCAACTTAAGGCTATTTTTGTTCATTTTGAATTTCATAGGAGGTTTTGACCTTTTCAAGCAGCTCGGCATTCTTTGTCCGTAGGTTGCCGCGCATCTTCATGCCAGTGGAGTTAAAACTGCGGCCAAATAGGGTGACCTGATCGTCAGACGTCACATCCTGGCTGACCAGATTAACCTGAGCATTATCCGTGATGATGCGCTCAAGCTGGGAATCCTGCGTCAATGTGTGTACTTCAACGTGGCCATAAAGATACAGCATACGATCTTTCGTCAGCTTTGCCTTGTCAGCACGAACCGACCACGTGGGCACTTTGTTTTCGTCGTAAGTGGTCATCACCGGATTATCGAACCAGCTCACTTCTTCGGCCGAAAAGTAGGTCACTTTATCCGAGACCAGCTTATAGGCCAGCGCACCCGTCGGGTTATACACCACGGTGCTGGAGTTGGCGCTGGTGTAGGTCGGCGCCTGATCGTTGGTCGCCACCGGCGTGGCGCTGTCGTCCTGGTTGGTAAGATTCCAGCCGATCAGCACCAGGGCGATCAGCGCCAGAATCAGCGTTATCCAACGCCTGCTTTTACTCATACTGATTGCCCTTTGGCATCCTCAAATTTGTTCTGCGCCAGCAAAATCAGGTCGCATAGCTCACGTACCGCACCGCGACCGCCAGCAATGCGCGTCACATAATGCGCGCGCGGCAGTAACACCGGATGCGCATCGGCGACGGCCACGCTCAGACCCGCCTGTGCCATTACCGGCCAGTCGATCAGGTCGTCACCAATATACGCGACCTGGTCTGCCGATAGTGACAGTTTATCCAGGAGTTCGCGCCAGGCCAAAAGCTTATCCGACTGTCCCTGGTAAAGATGCGTAATACCGAGCGTTTTACAGCGATCTTCCAGCAGTTTAGCGCGGCGGCCGGTAATAATAGCCACTTCGATGTCCGAGGTCAGCAGGCAGCGCACGCCGTAACCGTCGCGCACGTTAAAGGCCTTTAGCTCTTCACCGCTGTTGCCCATGTAAATCAGGCCGTCGGACATCACGCCGTCGACATCGCAAATCAGCAGGCGGATGTTGGCCGCCCGCGCCATCACGTCGGCGCTCACCGGACCGTAGCAGGTGTCGACCATCGTGGTTTCAGCACTCATTGTTGTTTCCCGTTCAGACTACGCCAGCGCGCAGCATGTCATGCATATGTACCACACCGAGCAGGCGATCGTCATCGGCCACCAGCAGCGCAGTGATGTTTTTGTTTTGCATCAGATTAAGCGCGTCCACCGCCAGCAGGTTAGGGCGCACGCGAATCCCGCCGCGCGTCATCACATCCTGGATGCGGGCCGACTGGAAATCGATGCCCATATCGAAGATGCGGCGCAGGTCACCGTCCGTGAAAATTCCTTCGATTTTCATCAGGTCGTCGACAATCACTGTCAGGCCGAGGTTTTTGCGCGTGATTTCCAGCAGCGCGTCGCGCAACGAGGCGTCGCGGGTGACGTGGGGAATTTCATCGCCGCTGTGCATAATGTCGCTGACGTGCAGCAGCAGTTTGCGCCCCAGTGCGCCGCCCGGATGCGACAGCGCGAAATCTTCCTGGGTGAAGCCGCGCGCTTCCAGCAGCGCCACCGCCAGCGCATCGCCCATCACCAGCGTGGCGGTGGTGCTGGAGGTCGGTGCCAGCCCGAGCGGACAGGCTTCCTGCGGCACCTTCACGCATAAATGCACATCGGCAGCCCGGCCCATGGCGCTCTCCGGACGGCTGGTCAGGCAAATCAGCTGCACTTTCTGCCGTTTGAGCACCGGGATCAGCGCGAGGATTTCGCCTGACTCGCCGCTGTTCGAGATAGCGATCACCACATCGTTGGTGCTGACCATGCCGAGATCGCCGTGGCTGGCTTCGCCGGGGTGGACGAAGAACGCCGGCGTGCCGGTGCTGGCGAAGGTGGCGGCCATCTTCTTGCCGATATGGCCGGATTTGCCCATGCCCATCACCACCACTTTGCCACGGCAGGCAAAGATCATTTCGCAGGCGCGGCTGAAGTCGGCGTTAATATACTGATCGAGCTGTTCCAGCCCTTCGCGTTCAATGCGCAGTACCGCTTTACCTGCCTGCTGGAAGTCGAAATCCGGTTGCTGATGTGACATGGTCAGTCATCCTTAATAGCTTGCGATAAGCGTGGGGCTGAGCCACAGCCACAGCACCCACACGATAAATCCACCTAACAGCAGCGTGCCCGCAACGCGGCCGATGCGGCGCTTGCGCAGCAGGCACAGCAGGGCGAACAGCACGCTGACGCCCAGCATAATCCAGTAATCCCGCGCAAAGGCATGCGCATCGATCGCGCCGGGATGCACCAGCGCCGGCAGGCCCAGCACAATCGCCAGATTGAAGATATTGGCGCCAATCAGGTTGCCGATGGCGATATCGTCTTCGCCTTTCAACGCGCCGGCCAGCACCGTGGCCAGTTCCGGCAGGCTGGTACCGACAGCAATCAGCGTCAGTCCCATCACCAGTTCGCTAACGCCGAAGTAATCCGCAAACACCGTGGCGTTGTCGATCACCATGCGCGTCGACATCGGCAGAATAATCAGCGCCACCGCCAGCCAGAGAAACGCCACCGTATTGCCGCTTTCGTCGCGCGGCAGCTCCGCCAGTTGTTCACGCGTCAGGGTGTCATTATTATCGCGCTCGGCCCGCCGGGCGATGCGGATCGCCACCAGCAGATAACCCAGCGCCAGCAGCAGCAGTGCCACGCCATCCAGCCGGCTGAGCTGGTTATCAAACAGCATGATGCCGCTGAGCAGTGAGACCAGCAGCAGCAGAGGGAGTTCGCGGCGAATCAGATTGGAGTGTACGGTTAAAGGGTGCATCAGCGCAGCGCCACCCAGGATCAGCAGAATATTGGTGATGTTCGAGCCCAGCGCGGTACCCACGGCCAAATCCATCTGACCATGCTGTGCGGCAGAGAACGAGACGATCAGTTCCGGCAGTGAAGTGCCAATGCTCACCACCGTCATGCCAATGATCAACGGTGGAATGCCAAGGGATCGACACAGGATCGCGGCGCTGAACACCAGGCGGTCAGCTCCGTAAGCCAGTAAAATCAATCCGATAAACAGCAGGGCAGTGGCTACGAACATGAAAAATCCTTGATGGATAACGGTGCCGGCAAACCTTGTCCGACAGGTAAAAGCAGTGCGCGTGCGGAATCAGGCGCTGATTTTGACTGTCTGAGAGGCAAAAGTAAATTTTAAGGCCGTTTTCGCCACACCGGACGGGTAAGTTTCTGTAAAACTATCGTGCATTGTGGTTTACCAGGCTACCATCCACCACGTTAATTACGCCCGATCCGTTTAAAGAGGTAATGATGATCCAGCAGCAAACGAATCTGGTTGAGGTTCGTGGCGTCAGTTTTACGCGCGGCAATCGCACCATCTTCGACGACATTTCGCTGACCGTTCCGGCGGGCAAAGTCACGGCGATTATGGGCCCTTCCGGCATCGGTAAAACCACCCTGCTGCGCCTGATTGGCGGGCAGCTGCAGCCGGACAAAGGTGAGATCTGGTTTCGTGACCAGAACATTCCGACGCTGTCGCGCCGTAAGCTGTATGACGTGCGTAAAAAAATGAGCATGCTGTTCCAGTCCGGTGCGCTGTTCACCGACCTTAACGTCTATGAAAACGTTGCCTGGCCGCTGCGCGAACACACCCGGCTGCCAGCGGAATTGCTGCACAGCACGGTGATGATGAAGCTGGAAGCCGTGGGACTGCGCGGCGCAGCGCAACTGATGCCAGCCGAACTCTCTGGCGGCATGGCGCGCCGGGCGGCGCTGGCGCGGGCAATTGCGCTGGAGCCGGAGCTGATCATGTTCGACGAACCCTTTGTCGGCCAGGATCCCATTACCATGGGCGTGCTGGTCAAGCTGATCGATGAGCTCAACCATTCGCTGGGCGTCACCTGCATTGTGGTTTCACACGATGTGCCGGAGGTCTTGAGCATTGCCGATCATGCCTATATTGTTGCCGGGCAAAAGATTATTGCTCAGGGTAGTGCGCCGCAGCTGAGGGAGAATCCCGATCCGCGCGTGCGCCAGTTTATTGAGGGTCATGCGGATGGTCCGGTGCCGTTCCGCTTCGCTGCCGGGGATTACCTCAGCGATCTGACCCGCACAGGGAGAAGCTAAACTGATGTGGTTACAGGCACTGGCGTCATTTGGGCGTCAGGGAATTAACACCTGTGCGGCCTTTGGCCGGGCGGGCTTAATGCTCTTCCATGCGCTGGTGGGTAAACCGGCGTTTCGTAAGCATGCGCCGCTGCTGGTGAAGCAGCTGTACAGCGTGGGCGTGCTGTCATTGCTGATCATTGTGGTCTCCGGCCTGTTCATTGGCATGGTGCTGGGGCTGCAGGGCTATCTGGTACTCACCACTTACAGCGCGGAAACCAGCCTGGGTATGCTGGTGGCGCTGTCGCTGCTGCGCGAACTGGGGCCGGTGGTCACCGCGCTGCTGTTTGCCGGGCGCGCCGGTTCGGCGCTCACTGCGGAAATTGGCCTGATGAAAGCCACCGAGCAGCTCTCCAGCATGGAGATGATGGCGGTCGATCCGCTGCGCCGCGTGGTGTCGCCGCGCTTCTGGGCCGGCTTTATCAGTATGCCGCTGCTGGCGCTGATCTTTACTGCGGTGGGCATTGCCGGTGGCGCGCTGGTCGGGGTGGCCTGGAAAGGCATCGACCCGGGCTTTTTCTGGTCGGCGATGCAGAACGCGGTGGATTTTCGTACCGATGTGATCAACTGCCTGATTAAGAGCGCGGTGTTTGCCATTACGGTGACCTGGATCGCGCTGTTCAATGGGTATGACGCCATCCCGACTTCGGAAGGGATCAGTCGCGCGACGACGCGTACCGTAGTCCATGCTTCGCTGGCGGTGCTTGGACTGGATTTTGTGCTGACGGCACTGATGTTTGGGAATTAATGCAATGCAAAGCAAAAAAAACGAAATCTGGGTTGGCGTGTTTATGCTGGCTGCGCTGCTGGCGCTGCTGTTCCTCAGCCTGCGCGTCGCCGATCTTAAATCGCTGGGTACTGAGCCAACGTGGAAGCTGTACGCCACCTTCGATAATATCGGCGGCCTGAAAGTCAGCTCGCCGGTGAAAATTGGCGGCGTGGTGATTGGCCGCGTCACCGACATTTCACTGGATGACAAAACGCTGTCGCCGCGCGTCACCATGGACATCAGCGAGCAGTATGCCAATAAAATTCCTGACACCAGCTCGCTGGCGATTCGCACCCAGGGTTTGCTGGGTGAGCAGTTCCTCGCGCTCAACTTAGGTTTTGACGATCCGGAGCTTGGCTCGGCGATGCTGAAAGATGGCGGCACGCTGCGGGATACCAAATCGGCGCTGGTGCTGGAAGACCTGATCGGCCAGTTCCTCTACAAGAGCGGCGACAACAAGGACAATGAGAAATCGTCGGGCGCCGCCAGCGCGAGCGCCCCGGCAGCACCTGCTACAACGGAATAACCCAGAGAGGTACAACACGATGTTAAAACGTTTTCTGATGGTGGCCCTGCTGGCCATCGCGCCGCTGGCGGCAAACGCAGCGGACGCCAACCAGAGCAATCCGTACAAGATGATGAACGAAGCGGCGGAGAAAACCTTTACCCGCCTGAAGAACGAACAGCCGAAGATTAAGCAGGATCCGAATTACCTGCGCGAAATCGTGCGCCAGGAGCTGCTGCCGTACGTGCAGATTAAATACGCAGGGGCGCTGGTACTGGGCCGTTACTACCGCGAAGCCACGCCGGCACAGCGCGACGCCTACTTTGCCGCGTTCGGGGATTATCTGGCGCAGGCTTATGGTCAGGCGCTGGCGTTGTATCACGGCCAGACTTACCAGATTCAGCCTGAGCAGCCGATTGGCGATGCCAATATCGTGGCGATTCGCGTCACCATCATCGATCCCAACGGTCGTCCGCCGGTGCGCCTTGATTTCCAGTGGCGCAAGAACAGCCAGACCGGCAACTGGCAGGCTTATGACATGATTGCCGAAGGCATCAGCATGATCACCACCAAACAGAATGAGTGGAGCGATCTGCTGCGCACCAAAGGCATCGACGGCCTGACTGCGCAGCTGAAAACCTATGCCGCGCAGCCTATCACCCTGGACAAGCAGCAATAATGAGCGAACCGTTACGCTGGCAGCGCACTGCCAGCACGCTGGCCCTGAGCGGCAAACTGGACCGCGATACGCTGCTGGCGCTGTGGCAGGCGCGTGACAGCGCCATGGCTGGTATCACCACGATTGACGTGGCGGCGCTGGATCGGGTTGATTCTGCCGGGCTGGCACTGCTGGTGCATCTGCGTGAAATCGCGCGGGCGCAGGGCACGACGCCGCTTTTCAGTGGTATCACCGATAAGCTCGACTCGTTAATCAAGCTGTACAACCTGCAGCAGATTATTGTTTCTGCGGAACAAATCGCCTGATTAACGGCGCTGCTGACAAAGCCCCTGATTTTTTCAGGGGCTTTTGCGTATTTAAGAGTCAGGCGCTTTCCTCTAAGATATCCGCCTTATTATTATCAAGTGAAGCAATGAGCGATGGAAAATAGTGAAGTTCAGGCCGTGCTAATGCAGGCGCTGCCGTTAGAAGAAGTACATGTTCTCAGCAACGATGGCAGCCATTTCCAGGTCATTGCCGTGGGCGAAATGTTTGGCGAGCTGAGCCGCGTAAAGAAACAGCAGGCTGTGTACGCGCCGCTGATGGAATACATTGCGGATAACCGTATTCATGCGGTGTCCATCAAGACTTATACCCCAGCCGAGTGGGCGCGCGACCGTAAACTCAACGGTTTCTAAGCGTCACTCTGGCTGTTTTGTTGATAGATAATTGAGAGCCGTGTTAATGGACAAATTTCGTGTGCAAGGCCCCACCCGTTTAAGCGGTGAAGTGACCATTTCCGGGGCGAAGAATGCTGCGCTGCCGATTCTGTTTGCTGCGCTGCTGGCTGAAGAGCCGGTAGAGATTCAGAACGTGCCGAAGCTGCGTGACATCGATACCACCATGAAGCTGCTGAGCCTGCTCGGTGCGCGCGTGGAACGCAATGGTTCGGTCCACGTTGATGCGCGCGAAGTTAATGTCTTCAGTGCGCCGTACGATCTGGTGAAAACCATGCGCGCCTCCATCTGGGCGCTGGGGCCGCTGGTGGCGCGTTTTGGCCAGGGCCAGGTTTCTCTGCCGGGCGGCTGTGCGATTGGTGCGCGTCCGGTCGATCTGCACATTACCGGCCTGGAGCAGCTGGGTGCCGAGATCAAACTGGAAGAGGGCTATGTTAAAGCCTCTGTGGATGGCCGCCTGAAGGGCGCGCACATTGTGATGGATAAGGTCAGCGTGGGCGCGACCGTGACCATCATGAGCGCCGCAACGCTGGCGACGGGCACCACCATCATTGAAAACGCGGCGCGTGAGCCGGAGATTGTCGACACGGCAAACTTCCTTAACACGCTGGGCGCGAAAATCAGCGGTGCCGGCACCGACAAAATCACCATTGAGGGCGTTGAGCGCCTCGGCGGCGGCGTCTATCGCGTGCTGCCGGACCGTATCGAAACCGGCACCTTCCTCGTGGCCGGCGCTATCTCGCGCGGCAAAGTGGTGTGCCGCAATGCGCAGCCAGACACGCTGGATGCCGTGCTGGCGAAACTGCGTGACGCGGGTGCGGAGATTGAAGTTGGCGAAGACTGGGTGAGCCTGGATATGCACGGCAAGCGTCCGAAAGCGGTTAATATCCGTACCGCACCGCACCCGGGTTTCCCGACCGACATGCAGGCGCAGTTTACGCTGCTCAACCTGGTGGCTGAAGGCACCGGCGTGATTACCGAGACCATCTTCGAAAACCGCTTCATGCACATCCCGGAGCTGATTCGTATGGGTGCGCACGCCGAAATCGAAAGCAACACCGCTATCTGTCACGGTGTTGAAACCTTGTCCGGCGCGCAGGTGATGGCGACCGATCTGCGTGCGTCAGCCAGTCTGGTACTGGCAGGCTGCATTGCAGAAGGTGCGACGCTGGTGGATCGTATCTACCACATCGATCGTGGCTACGAGCACATTGAAGACAAGCTGAAAGCGTTAGGCGCCAACATTGAGCGCGTTAGCGGCGAGTAATCCTTTGTGCTGATTGCCAGGCATGAAAACCAGTCACGACAGCGTGGCTGGTTTTTTTTTGCTTTATCCGCGTGAGACGATCTTTTTCAGATCCTGGGGCGATCGAATGCGTTTTTTACGATCCAGCAGACGCTGTGTGACTGGATCAAAATAGCGGCTGGGCCAGATCTCGGAAGGATGGACCTTCAGCGCCGTGGCGATCAGCCATTCACCTTTAGGCCAGGGGCGTGACAGCGCATTGGCCAGCGTCGATGAACTGAGGCCAGATTGACGTGACAGGGCGGCCAGTGACGTACCGCGCTTGCGCAGGGCCGCAATGATATCTGCCGGATGCCAGTCTTCTCTCCTTGCATGCATAACTCTCTTCTCCGTGTCCGTGTTAGTGCTCCATCTCTGCAGCGCTGTGGCTCTCCTGCGCAGAGATAACTGGAAAAATCCGGATTTTTATAGCAAATAATTTCCATATGTTTCCAGTAATTGTTTTGCCTGTGCACGAAACTGCGCAGTTTTTCGCAAAAATGCTGCAAGGGAATGTAATCAGACCGGCAGAGCAGGGGGGAGAAATAAAAACGGGGCCGGACGGCCCCGTAGCAGATCAGAAATCGCGCTGCACCGACATATGCGCCAGCGCTTCCAGCGCGCTGCGCCACGGCGTTTCTGGCAGTGCCTGTAGCGCGGCGATGGCTTTATCCGCCTCTTCTTCGGCGCGTTTGCGCGTCCATTCCAGCGAACCGGTTTGCTGCATTGCCGCCAGCACCGGCTCCAGCAGATGACGGCCATTACCTTCCTCGATGGCCTTGCGGATCATCTGCGCCTGCTCGGGCGTGCCGTTGTGCATGGCGTGCAGCAGCGGCAGCGTCGGCTTACCTTCGCTCAGATCGTCACCGGTATTTTTGCCCAGCGTCTCGCCGTCGGCGCTGTAATCCAGCAGATCGTCGATCAGCTGAAACGCCGTACCGAGATAGCGGCCATAATCCTGCAGCGCTTTCTCCTGCGCTGGCGTGGCCTCCGCGAGGATCGCCGAAGCCTGCGAAGCGGCTTCAAACAGGCGGGCGGTTTTGCTGTAGATCACCCGCATGTAGCTCTCTTCGGTGATATCCGGATCGTTGCAGTTCATCAGCTGCAGCACTTCCCCTTCGGCGATCACGTTCACCGCTTCGGACATCAGTGCAAGGATCTTCAGCGATCCCATGCTGGTCATCATCTGGAAGGCGCGGGTATAGATAAAATCCCCGACCAGCACGCTCGCCGCATTGCCGAACGCGGCATTAGCGGTGGCTTTGCCACGGCGCATATCGGATTCATCCACCACATCATCGTGCAGCAGCGTCGCCGTGTGGATAAATTCGATCAGCGCCGCATTGGTCACATGCAGCGATCCCTGATAATTCAGCGCGCGTGCTGACAGCACCGCGATCATCGGACGGATGCGTTTGCCTCCCCCGCTGATGATGTAATAGCCCAACTGGTTAATCAGTGAGACATCTGAATTCAGCTGGTCGAGGATGGTCTGGTTGACGGCCGCCATGTCCTGCGCGGTTAATTCGTTAATCTGTTCTAAGTTCATTCGTCTGTTCAGCTTTGACTCGTTTTCTGCATGGTAAGCGCTTTTACCCAGCGTGAGTTCAGGTAATCTGTTACTGATTGTACTTGAAAAATCGGGTTGAGAAACGTTTGCATTCGTCCTGCGCTTTTTTTCTGCAAGAGAGTGCAAAGTGCACTTGTCTTCTGCTGGAGTTTTGCGTAGAATTCGCGCCCTATTGTGAATATTTATCGCGCCGCCTGATGAACAGAAAGGCATGCGCAGAAGCGGAGTTTTATATGTACGCGGTTTTCCAAAGTGGTGGTAAACAACACCGAGTAAGCGAAGGTCAGACCGTTCGCCTGGAAAAGCTGGACATCGCAACCGGTGAAACCATCGAGTTCGACCAGGTTCTGATGATTGCAAATGGCGAAGACGTGAAAATCGGCGCGCCACTGGTTTCAGGCGGTGTGATCAAGGCAGAAGTTGTTGCTCACGGTCGTGGCGAGAAAATTAAAATCGTTAAGTTTCGTCGTCGTAAACACTACCGTAAGCAAGCTGGTCACCGTCAGTGGTTCACTGATGTGAAAATCACTGTGATCAGCGCGTAAGAGGAGATCTGACAAATGGCACATAAAAAGGCTGGTGGCTCGACTCGTAACGGTCGCGACTCCAATGCAAAACGTCTGGGTGTTAAGCGTTTCGGTGGTGAATCTGTTCTGGCAGGTAGCATCATCGTTCGTCAGCGTGGTACCAAATTCCACGCCGGTAACAACGTAGGTTGTGGTCGTGACCACACTCTGTTTGCTACCGCAGACGGCAAAGTTAAATTCGAAGTTAAAGGTCCTAACAACCGTAAATACATCAGCATCGTTGCTGAGTAAGGTTGTTGTGCCGCAGACGATTAACGTCTGAACACACGAATGGAAGGCCCCGCAGCTTTGCGGGGCTTTTTACATTCTGCCGCAGGTTACGGCAATCACGCTGACCTTGCGCCTCAGTTTGCTGTACACTTTATGTACACATGGCTTTGCCAATCCTGTATTATCCGCCGCCGGTCAGCGCAGAAGACCCTGGCGGACCCGTTTGTCGCCCGCAGCGTGGCGCAAACGACAGTGTGACGGAGATAAAAAATGAAGTTTGTTGATGAAGCGACGATCCTGGTGGTCGCGGGTGATGGTGGCAACGGTTGCGTCAGCTTCCGCCGCGAGAAGTACATTCCCAAAGGGGGACCGGACGGCGGTGACGGCGGTGACGGCGGTGATGTTTACCTGCTGGCGGATGAAAACCTCAACACCCTGATCGATTATCGTTTCGAAAAATCTTTCCGCGCCGAACGCGGCCAGAATGGCCAGAGCCGTGACTGTACCGGTAAACGCGGTAAAGACATTATTGTTAAAGTGCCGGTGGGTACGCGCGTTATCGATCAGGGCACGGGCGAAACGCTGGGCGACATGACGCGCCATGAGCAGAAGCTGATGGTGGCGAAAGGTGGCTGGCACGGTCTGGGCAACACCCGCTTCAAATCGTCAGTGAACCGTACGCCGCGTCAGAAAACCATGGGCACGCCGGGCGAGAAGCGCGACCTGCAGCTGGAGCTGATGCTGCTGGCAGACGTGGGGATGCTGGGGCTGCCTAACGCCGGTAAATCGACCTTTATCCGCGCGGTATCAGCGGCGAAGCCAAAAGTGGCGGATTACCCGTTCACTACCTTAGTGCCAAGCCTCGGCGTGGTGCGTATGGACAGCGAAAAGAGCTTCGTGGTCGCCGACATTCCCGGCCTGATTGAAGGCGCAGCGGAAGGCGCGGGCCTCGGAATTCGCTTCCTCAAGCATCTGGAGCGCTGCCGTGTGCTACTGCACCTTATCGACATCGCGCCAATCGACGAATCCGATCCGGTAGAGAACGCCCGCATCATTCTCGGCGAGCTGGAGAAATACAGCGACAAGCTGTACCAGAAACCGCGCTGGCTGGTGTTCAATAAAACTGACCTGCTGAGCCGTGAAGAGGCGGAAAGCCGCGCTAAAGCGATTGCCGAAGCGCTGGGCTGGGATGAGAAATATTATCTGATCTCCGCCGCCAGCCGTGACGGTGTCAATGAGCTGTGCTGGGATGTGATGAGCTTTATCATCGCGAATCCAAAAGAAGCGGAAGAAGAAGCGAAGCAGCCAGAGAAAGTGGCCTTCATGTGGGATGATTACCACCGTGAAGCGCTGGAAAATGCTCAGGAAGTGGAAGAAGACGAAGACTGGGATGACGACTGGGATGAAGACGACGACGAAGGCGTCGAGATCATTTATCAGCGTTGATGTCAGCGAAAAAAGCGGCCAGATGGCCGCTTTTTTTATTGCTGTTTAGCGTAGAGCACCAGCTCGCACCATCATTCCCTCTCCCCGTGGGAGAGGGCAGGGTGAGGGCATCAGGCCGCAGCGGAACCAAACCTACCCCAGCACCGCCACCGTCAGCCGCGAACTGCAACACAGCTGATCGCGACCATTACGTATCTCAATCTGCCAGCTCTGATTGCGCGCCCCCAGATGCAGCGGACGACAAACACCGCGCACCTCGCCGCTGCTCACCGCCCTATGATGGCTGGCGCTCACCTCAATGCCCACCACGCTTTTACCTTCTTCCACGCTCAGGTAACCGGCAATGGAGCCCATCGACTCCGCCAGCACCACCGACGCGCCGCCGTGCAGCAGGCCAAACGGCTGCTGCGTGCGGCTGTCTACCGGCATGGTGGCCTCCAGATAATCGTCACCGATGGCGGTAAACACGATGCCCAGATGCGCCACCAGCGAGTTATCGCCCAGCTGATTCAGCGTGGCGATATCCACCGTACGTTTCCAGATTGCCATGCCTCAGGCTCCCAGCGTTGCGCCACCATCCACCACAATATCCTGCAGCACCACGTGGCTGGCAAGATCCGAGGCCAGGAACAGGATATTGTTCACGATCTCCTGCGGCTGGGCGATCTTACGCAGCGGGATCCCCAGCTTGTACTGATCCGGGAAACCGTTGATCATCTCCTGCTCGGCTTCCGGCGTATGCCACAGGCTGCGCTGCATATCGGTATCGGTTGATCCCGGTGAGACAATGTTGCAGCGCACGCCATACGGTGCCATCTCCAGCCCAACCGTCTGGCACAGGCTGCGCAGCGCTGCTTTGGACGCGCCATAGGCTGACATGCCGAGGCGCGGGGCGTGCGCGGCGTTAGAGGCGATGGTGACAATCGCGCCAGCGCGCTGCTGGCGGAAGACCGGCAGCGTCTGCTGGAACAGGTTAAACGCGCCGCCGGCGTTGACGGCGAGACACGCCTGCCAGTCAGTAAACGACAGCGCATCGGTGCTGCCGATGCGCAGAATGCCCGCGCCGTTCACCAGGATATCCAGCCGCGGCTGGCTGGCCAGCAGTGACTGACAGCAATCGCGCACCGCAGCGCTGTCGGCGACATCCAGCTGGCAGGTGGCAAACGGATAGTCATCCTGGCCAAAGTGCAAATCAAAACCGGTCACCTGCGCACCGGCCTGATGGAACGCCAGCGCGGTGTGGTAGCCGATGCCTTTGCCGGCACCGGTCACCCAGACAATTTTTCCGCTGAAATCAAAACAGGCGCTCATTATGCTGGCACCCGTGACAGCAGCGCCCACCAGCCATCAATGCTGGGGTTTTTCGCCAGGCTGATGAAGTCGATATCGCTGTGCACCTGACGCCAGCGCGCCGCCAGCGCCATCACGCGCACCGAATCCAGCCCATAGTCGATCAGGTTTTCATCATCTTCCGGCACGTCATCATCTTCCAGCAGCGGCAGAATCAGCGCGCGCAGCGCGTCCTTGCTCTGTGGCAGCGGCATCAGGTCGGCGGTCATCACCACTTTGCCACTGCGGCCTGCGGTGTAGGTCAGCGCCATCATATGCTCGTCGCGCGAGAAGTCGGCCAGCGCATCGGCCACCATAAACGGCTGGATGTTACGCATGAAGGCGTCGGTAGCGGTGGTCAGGCAGCCGATGTGAGCATACACGCCAGTAATGATCAGCTGATCGCGGCCCATCTCCTGCAGGATAGACTCCAGCGGCGAGCGCACGAACGCGCTGTAGCGCCATTTAGTCAGCACCTGATCGTCCTGATCCGGCGCCAGCGCGTCGACGATCTTCTGCTGATCCGGATGTTTGTTCAGCCCCGGTCCCCACATATCATTCAGCAGCGCGCGATCCTCATCGCTTTGCTGGTTGGGCTGGGCGGTATAGAACACCGGAATGCCCTGCGCTTTGCAGTAAGCGCGCAGGCGGGCAATGTTCTCCACCACCTGATTCACCAGCGGGCTGTCTTCGCCCCAGAAGTTGAGGAAATAGGCCTGCATATCGTGAATCAGCAGCGCCGCGCGCTGCGGCTCCAGCGCCCATTGTACTTTGTTAGCCGGCAGCTCAGTGGCGGCGGGCAGCGCATAAGACGTCAGTTTTGGAATAGCCATTACAATCTCCGGAAAAAATCAGGCTTGCGTCTGCTCAGCAAGCTGTTGGCGTAAACGTTTTTTATCCACTTTGCCCACCGGAGTCAGCGGCAGGGCGTCGACGCAGGTAATGCGGTCGGGAAGTTTGAATTCGGCAATGCCCAGCTCGCGCAGATGGCGGCGCAGCGCGACCGGTTTTACCGGCTGGCGTGCCACAATGAAGGCACAGCTCTTTTCACCCATCAGCTCATCGTGCATGGACACCAGCGCGGCGTGGATCACATCCGGATGGCGCAGCAGCAGGTTTTCGATCTCTTCGGCCGCGATCTTCTCGCCGCCGCGGTTGATCTGATCCTTTTCGCGTCCCTGTACGGTGATGTAACCCTGAGCGTTGATCTCAATCAGATCGCCTGAGCAGTAAAAACCGTTGGCGTCGAAGCTGGCGGCATTGTGCTCCGGGCTGTTGTAGTAGCCCCGGAAGGTGTAAGGGCCGCGCGTCATCAGGCGACCCACCTGGCCCGGCGGCAGTGGATTACCGTTCTCGTCGGCCACCCACACTTCGTCATCTTCCGAAATCGGGCGCCCCTGGGTAGTCAGAATGGTTTGCTCGTCATCGCCGAAGCGCGTGTAGTTAACCAGCCCTTCCGCCATGCCAAACACCTGCTGCAGCTGGCAGCCGATTTCACGCTGAATGCGTGCGGCCAGCGTTTCGCCCAGTTTGGCTCCGCCCACCTGAATGCGCTGCAGCGAGGCCAGCGCTGTATTGCTGCCCCACTCCTGAATCGCCTGCAACCACAGGCTGACCGCCGGCGGCACCAGTCCGGTATCGGTCACCTGGTGCTGCTCAATCAGCGGGAAGCAGAGCGTGGCGCTGGGATCCGCGGCGAGAATCACCTGGCCACCGGCATAGAACACCCCGAGCGAACCGGGGGAACTCATGGCGAAGTTATGCGGCGCGGGCAGGGCGATCAGATAGCGCGTGTCGGCGTTGATATGGCAAATCTCGTCGCTGGCGCGGATGCTGTAGTAATAGTCGTTGTGGGTGCGCGGAATCAGCTTCGGCGTGCCGGTGCTGCCGCCGGAGAGCTGGAAAAACGCCACTTCATCGGCGGCCGTCGGTGTCGCGACAAAATCGCCAGCCGCTTCATCCTGCAGCGAAGCCAGCGTATTTTCCGCCTGCGCGTCGTTACGCAGGATCACCTGCTGCAGCGTGGGCTGCGCCTCGCACAGCGTGGCGATGAAGTCGTCGCTGGCAAACAGCGCGTGCTGGCGATCGGCGATCAGCAGTTTCGGTGCAATCTGCTGCGCATAGGCCAGCAGTTCAGTGCGCTGATGGCTGAACAGCGCGTACACCGGGACCACGCCCAGCTTAAACAGGGCAAACAGCGTAACGTAAAAGTCCGCCACGTTGCCGAGCTGCACCAGCGCCGTGTCACCGCGCTGTAAACCGCGCCGCTGCAGCGCCGCCGCCAGATTATCACTGCGCTGCGCCAGCTGGCGGTAGCTGAGCTGCACAGGGCCGTCGATCACGGCGATAGCGTCGTTTTCGCGATGGCGGTCGATGATGTCGGTCAGCGGCACATCGATCCAGTAGCCTTTCTCGCGATAGTGCGCGGCCAGATGTGCCGGCCAGCGGCTGAAGGGAATGCTCATGCTTGTTCCTTTATTGCAGTCCAAAAGCGCGCAACATGGTGTCCAGCTTCACACCCGTTTCACGCCATTCTGATTCCGGTTGTGAGTCGGCGACGATGCCCGCGCCGGCAAACAGCCGCACGCGCGTGCCGTTTACCGTCCCGCAGCGAATGGTCACCACCCATTCGCCGTTGCCTTCGCTGTCGCACCAGCCGACGATGCCGCCAAACAGCTGGCGATCAAAGGGTTCGAGCTGCTGAATCAGCTGCTGCGCGCGGGCGTGCGGGAAGCCGCTCAGGGCCGGGGTTGGGTGCAGCAGCGCCGCCAGCGACAGCGCGTTTTCGCGCTCATCCTGCACTTCACCATCGATTTGCGTCGCCAGATGCCACAGCGTGGCGGTGGTGATCAGCGACGGCACGGTAGGCACTGACAGCAGACGGCTACGCGGCTGCAGCGTGCTGCGCATCGCGTCGGTCACCAGCTGATGTTCGTGGCGGTCTTTGGCTGACGCCATCAGGGTGTTACCTGCCGCGCGATCGGCGCTGACGTCGTCATGATGGCGGCGCGCCGAGCCGGCCAGCGGGCAGGAGGAGAAATCGCGCCCCTGTTTGCGCAGCATCAGTTCCGGGCTGGCGCCCACCAGCGCGCCTCCTTCCGCCAGCGGCAGATGGAAATGGTAGCTATTGGGATTTTGCGCGATCACGCGCTGCATCAGCGCAGCGGTATCCACCGGCTGCTCCGTGACGATATCCATCAGGCGCGACAGCACCACTTTGTCCGGATCGCCGCGCTGGATGGTGGCAACGGCGTCGGCCACCATGCGGGTAAACACCGCGTGATCCGGTACTGCCGTCCGCCGCCGCACTGCCGGCAGATCGCTCTGCTGCGCCGGCAGCGCCTGCTGCAGGTCGGCGCGATTAAAGCTCTGCCAGGATTCGGGTATGAACAGCGACGCTGGCTGGCTGACGTCAAACGGAATCGCGCCCACCAGCAGCGGATTGGCGATCCCCTGCTTTTTCGCCGCGGCAAAGTGCTGGCGCAGCTGCTGTTGAAAGTCGCCCTGCAGCAGCGCGGCATCGCCCACCGGCGTGTTGATCGTGGTATAGCAGCCCTGGGTGGCCAGGCTGCGCCATGGCGAGGTGAAAAGGAAACCGCGGCACAGCGCGGAAAAATCCTTCAGCCAGGCATTTTCAAACGTGGAGCTTTCCACCATAATTTTCACCTATAAATGATAAGATTATTAAGAATGATTATCATTTTTATTATGGCTCTGTAACCTACGTCGAAAGGGGCAAAGAGTCAATCCATTCGCGGGATTTACCGTGCTGTCAGACGTAAGCGGCGGCTGACGCCGGGCCAGGCATTAAGCTAAAAGGTAGATCAAAACTTATGAATAAATGCGGTTTATGGGGCATGGCTGTCCTGTTGTTCATTTTCCAGTCGCTGTCAGGGACAGCGCGGGCCGACCAGGGCTGGCCGCGCAGCGTACAGGGCGCGACCGGAACGGTCACGCTTAACCAGGCACCACAGCGCATTGTCTCCACCAGCGTCACGCTGACTGGCTCGCTGCTGGCGATTGACGCGCCGGTCATCGCCTCAGGCGCGACCGCACCGAAAAGCCGCCTGGCCGACGATCAGGGCTTCTTCCGTCAGTGGGGCGAGGTGGCAAAGCAGCGCCACGTTAAGCGGCTGTACATTGGTGAGCCGAGCGCCGAGGCGATTGCGGCGCAAGCCCCGGATCTGATCATCGTCAGCGCCACCGGTAATGACTCTGCCCTGAAGCTGGTCAGTCAGCTGCCCGCCATTGCCCCCACGCTGGTGGTCAACTACGACGATAAGAGCTGGCAGGATGTGGTTACGCTGCTGGGGCAGGCCACCGGCCATGAAGCACAGGCGGCGCAGCGCGTAAAAGAGTTCGACGATCGCGAAGCGGCGCTGAAGCAGGCCATTACGCTGCCGCCGCAGCCGGTCTCCGCGATGGTATGGAACGGTGATGGCCGGGCGGTGAATCTGTGGACCGCCGCATCGGCGCAGGGCAAACTGCTGCAGCAGCTCGGTTTTACCCTGGCGCAGCCGCCGGCCGGCACGCAACAGGGGCACAGCATGGGCCAGCGCAAAGACATTATTCAGCTCTCGGGCGAGAATCTCGCCGCCAGCCTGACCGGTCACAGCTTCCTGCTGTTTGCCGGCGATGACAAAACCGCGCAGTCAGTGCTGAGCAACCCGTTCCTGGCACAAAACGCGGCGGTGCGCGATAAGCAGGTCTATGCGCTGGGCATCGACACCTTCCGCCTGGATTACTACAGCGCCAGCAATCTGCTGACGCGTCTGCATCAGCTGTTCGTCAAATCATGATGTTTGCTGCGCCAGCACCGGCGCGGGCGCCTGATAGCGCCGCAATCCTTTCATCATCAGCCACATCATGACGCCAAGCAGTGTCGCGGCACAGCCAAACGCCGCGGCAGCCTGCGCCGGTAACAGCCACGAACCGAGGGCACCAATCAGCGCGGCGCCGAGGGCATCGCCGCACACGTTCTGCGCCGTCCACAGGCTGTTGATGCGGCCCAGCAGATGATTCGGCGTCAGCAGCTGAATCATCGCGTATTGCACCAGGCTGTTGATAGCACTGAAATAGCCGAAGCCCGCCAGACACAGCAGCGCCAGCCACAGCGTCGGCATCAGGCTGAACAGGCCCAGGGCGACGAAACCGGCCACGGCACTGCCCAGCACCAGCCGCCCCGGGCGCGCCGCCTGTTTCAGCCTGCCGCTGGTAAATGCACCCACGGCGGCACCGAGCGGCACGGCAGCGTACAGCATACCGAGCTGGTCGGCGCTGACTGACCAGTGCGGTGCCAGCGCCGGGTACAGCACGCGGATGGCGCTGGCCAGCGTCACCAGCGCACCGGTCAGCGCCACCATGCCGACCAGCGGGCTGGCGAACAGGAACTGCACGCCGGTTGCCAGCGCCCGCAGCGGATGCTCGCGCGGCTGCGGAGGCGGGGGCAGCGCAGGCAGCTTCAGCAGCGTCAGCACCGTCAGCAGCGTGCCGAAGGCGGTCAGTCCGTAATTCCACAGCACGCCGCCGTGCGCGATTACCACACCAGCAATCGCCGGCGATAAAATCGAGCCGAAGCGCACCGTCAGCATGGTGATCGCGCCGGCCTGCATAATGTTTTCGCGCCCCACCAGCGCCGGCGTAGCGGCCAGCAGCGCCGTGACGCCAATCGCGCCAAAAAAGCCGTCCCACAAGCCCAGCAGATAGACCGCCAGCAGCGAAGGCGCGGGCAGCGCGGCATTTATCGCCAGCGCAACAAAGCCCAGCCCGCAGGTGGTGCGGGCAAACAGGATCAACTTCTTACGCTCATAGCGATCGGCGAGCACGCCGCCGGTCAGCAGGCCAGTAAACATGCCGGCAGCGGACAGTGTGACGGCGAGGCCCACCAGCAGTGGTGAATGGGTCATCTGCTGAATCTGCACCGGCACGGCAACGGCCAGCATGCCGAGCGCCACAATCGAGATAAAACGCGCAATAAACACCGCGCGAAACGCCGCGTGGGTTTTCAGCAGTGAGAGATCGATAAAGTGAGAGGGTTTGTTCATTGTTTCGCCTTTTTGCACCAATTTTCCTCATCATCCGCGAGGCGACTCATGGTAACATAGGCAAACGCGAGTAATAACGATAACAAATATCATTATCACATTACGTTGCACCGCAACGACGTCGAACAGTGAAGGTTTAGAACGCTATGCGCCAGATCCGTGCATTAGCAGGCTCAGGGATTCTGCTTTTGCTCCTCATGGCGCTCAGTCTGATGCTGGGTGCCAAATCAATACCGCTTTCCGATGTGTATCACGCTCTCACCGCCTCCTGCTCCAGCGCGGAGTGCATCATCGTGCGCGATGCGCGCCTGCCGCGCACGCTGGCCGGTCTGCTGGCGGGTGTGGCGCTGGGGCTGGCGGGCGCGCTGATGCAGAGCCTGACGCGTAATCCGCTGGCCGAGCCGGGCATTCTGGGCGTGAACGCCGGTGCCGGTTTTGCCATCGTGCTCGGCATCGCGCTGCTGGGAGCAGACTCCCCGCTGCAGTGGCTGACGCTGGCCTTCAGCGGCGCGCTGCTGGCGGCGCTGCTGATGACGGTGATTGGCGCGATGGGCGGCGGGCGCGTCAATCCGGTGCGTCTGACGCTGGCGGGCGTGGCGCTGGCTGCGGTGCTGGAGGGCTTAACCTCCGGCCTGTCGCTGCTCAATCCGGACATTTACGATCACCTGCGCTTCTGGCAAAGCGGCTCGCTGGATATCCGCGATTTCAGCGTGTTGCGCACCCTGAGCCCGGCGGTGCTGGCCGGTGCGGCGCTGGCGCTGGGGCTGGCGCAATCGCTGAACAGCCTGAGCATGGGCGGCGATATGGCGGCGGCGCTGGGCACGCGCGTGGTGCGCACCCAACTGCTGGGCCTGCTGGCGATTGCCTTACTGAGCGGCGCGGCGACCGCCGCCGTCGGACCGATCGCTTTTATCGGCCTGATGACGCCGCATTTTGCCCGCTGGCTGGTGGGCAACGATCACCGCTGGCTGCTGCCGGCGACGGCGCTGATCACCCCGGCGCTGCTGCTGGCGGCGGATATTCTGGGGCGGATGATGGTGGCAGGCGAACTGCGCGTCTCAATAGTGACCGCCATCCTTGGCGCGCCGATGCTGATTTTGCTGGTACGGCGCCAGCGCGGGCGAGGTGGACTATGACGCGGCGTGCCTGGTTGCATGGCGGCTGGCTGCTATTAGCGTGTGCGCTGCTGACGTGGCTGGCGCTGACGCGCGGTGCGCTGCCGATTACGGCGGAGCAGGTGTGGCAGGCGCTGCGCGGGCAGGGAGCGGCTAATGTGCAGCTGATTGTGGTGGAGTGGCGGCTGCCGCGCGTGCTGATGGCGCTGCTGATCGGTGCGGCGCTGGGTGTCAGCGGGGCAATTTTTCAGTCGCTGCTGCGCAACCCGCTCGGCAGCCCGGATATTCTCGGCTTCAATACCGGCGCTTATAGCGGTGTGCTGGTGGCGCTGGTGCTGTTCAATCAAAGTATTACCGCGATGACCGGGGCCGCGCTGATCGGCGGTATCGCGACGGCTGCGCTGGTGTATCTGTTTGCCTGGCGCAACGGGGTGGAAACGTTTCGGTTAATCATCGTGGGCATCAGCGTGCGCGCGCTGCTGATGGCGCTCAATGCCTGGCTGATTATCAGCGCTTCGCTGGAGTCGGCGCTCAGCGCCGGGCTGTGGAGCGCCGGCTCGCTCAACGGCATCACCTGGGCGAAAACGCCGCCGGTGGTGACGGTGCTGCTGCTGTCGCTGCTGCTGGTGGCGCTGTTAACGCGCCGCATGCGTCTGCTGGAGATGGGCGACGACACCGCCTGCGCGCTCGGCGTGCCGGTGGAGCGCAGCCGCCTGTGGCTGATGCTGCTGGGCGTGCTGCTGACCGCGGCGTCCACCGCGCTGGCGGGGCCGATCTCGTTCGTGGCACTGCTGGCGCCGCAGATTGCGCGCCGGCTGAGCGGCGGGGAAAAAGGCGCATTATGGCTGGCGGCGCTGTGCGGCGCGCTGCTGTTGTGCGCCGCCGATTATGCCGCGCAGCATCTGTTCCTGCCTTATCAACTGCCGGTTGGCGTGATTACCGTCAGCCTGGGCGGACTCTATCTGATTGCGTTACTGGTGCGGGAGGCGCGACGCCAATGATCGATATTCCTTCACGGCTGTATGGCGAAGGCCTGACGCTGGGTTATGACAAAAAAGTGGTGGCGGAAAATCTCTCGGTGGCGATTCCGCAAGGGGAGCTGACCGTGATTATCGGCCCTAACGCCTGCGGTAAATCCACCCTGCTGCGTACCCTCAGCCGCCTGCAGGCACCGTTGAAAGGTGACGTACTGCTGGACGGCGAGGCGATTGCACGTTATCCCACCAAAGAGGTGGCGCGCCGTCTTGGCCTGCTGCCGCAGAGTTCAAACGCACCGGCGGGCATCAGCGTGAGCGAGCTGGTGGCGCGCGGACGTTATCCGCATCAGTCACTGTTTGGCCGCTGGCGCGCGGAGGATGAAGCGGCGGTGCAGCAGGCGATGCTGGCCACTGGCGTGGCGGACCTGGCGCAACAGGCGGTCGATACCCTGTCCGGCGGGCAGCGTCAGCGCGTGTGGATCGCCATGGTACTGGCGCAGCAGACGCCGCTGCTGCTGCTGGATGAGCCCACCACCTGGCTGGATATTACCCACCAGATTGAGCTGCTTGAGCTGATGCAGACGCTCAATCAGCAGCATGGCCGCACGCTGGTGGTGGTGCTGCACGACCTTAATCACGCCTGCCGCTACGCCACCCATCTGATCGCCATGCGTCACGGGAAGATCATTGCCGAGGGCAAGCCTGGCGAGATTGTGACGCCGGCGCTCATTGAGCAGGTGTACGGATTACGCTGTGTGATTGTTGAGGATCCGGTGGCGCATACGCCAATGATTGTGCCGCTGGGGCGCGGGCGCTAAGGCGGAGAAGGGGCTGTGGTGTAAACGTTTTCTGCCATGCGGTTCCCTCTCCCGCCGGGAGAGGGTGAGGGCAAAACCGCTACGCTAGCAACTGCTGCAACAGCGGCCCGATCTGCTCAAACATGCGAGGCGAGATAATCTCGACGTGGGCACAATCCATCGGCCACACCGTCAGCTCACCGACATAGGGCGCCCAGGCGCGGCGCGCATCCTGGCCTGGCTGCTGCGTCTGTTCGGCGAGGAACAGCGTAGCGCGGCCGCCGAAGCGTGCGCTGCGCGCCGTGGCCAGCAGACGCACCGAGCTGGCGTAGTTGGCTTCGATGGTATCGAACATGGCCTGCATCTCTTCACCGGCCTGATGGCGCTGCGCGGCGATAAACTGTTCGCGCTCGCGATTCACCTCCTCCAGCACCGCCGGATCCAGCACATTCTCGCCGCGCTTCTCATCCCAGTTCTGCGTTTCCGGCGGCCAGGTGTCGAGCAGGCCAAGGAAGGCGACCTCTTCACCCGCTGCTTCCAGCCGGGCAGCAATGCCCTGCGCCAGCGTACCGCCCAGCGAGTAGCCGAGGAAATAGTAGGGCCCGTGCGGTTGTACCTCGCGCAGCGTGCGCAAATGCGCTTCACAGACCTCATCGAGATGCGCGCTCTGATTCAGCGGTCCCTGCGTGTCAGGCGACTGAATGCCGACCAGTGACCAGCGTGGGTCAAGGTAACGCTGCAGCACGCTGAACTGCCAGGCGAAGCCGGACGCCGGGTGGAAGCAGAACAGCGTCGGTCCGCTGCCTTTACGCAGCGGCAGCACCGCTTCAAAGCCCGCCTGCTGATGGGATTGTCCATCGCTCAGCAGCGTCGCCAGTTTTTCAACCGTCGGGGCAATCATGATCTGCCCGACCGAGACCGGCAGCTGGAGCTCGCGGCGCAACTGCGCAGCCAGGCGCATCGCCAGCAGCGAATGGCCACCGAGCGCAAAGAAATCATCCTGCGCACCGATCGTGTCACAGGCCAGCAGGCGGCAGAACGCTGCGGCCAGCGTGCTCTCTAAACCGGGCAATGGCGCGCGCCCCTGGCGCTGCGTGGTGCTCTGCGGCAGCGGCAGCGCTTTGCGATCCAGTTTGCCGTTGCTGCTGAGCGGCAGCGCCTCCAGCTGGACGATGGCCACCGGCACCATGTGTGCCGGTAGCTGCTGTGCCAGCACGTGACGCAGCGCGTCGCCATCCACCGGCTGAGGCGCAACCACGTAGCCCACCAGCTGACGCGCATCGCCCTGTGCCGCCGCACTGCCCAGCACCACCGCATGCGTCACCGCCTGCTCAATGCCGGGCTGGGCGCACAGCGCATGATCGATTTCGTTCAGCTCAATACGCTGACCGCGGATCTTCAGCTGGTCATCGCTGCGCCCGAGATACTCCACCGCACCGTTGTCCAGCCAGCGCGCTACGTCGCCGGTCAGGTACATGCGCTCGCCAGCGGCGTACGGGTCGGCGATAAAGCGGCTGGCGGTCAGCTCCGGCCGGTTGAGATAGCCATGCGCCAGCTGAATGCCGGTAAGATAGAGATCGCCGGCCACGCCCGGCGGCACCGGCTGCATTTGCGCATCAAGAATGCGCAGGCCGGTGTTCCACACCGGGAAGCCGATCGGTACGCTCGGGCCATCGACGGCCGCCAGCGCCGCGCCATACGCCGGATACCAGCTGACATCAACGGCCGCTTCGGTCGGCCCATACAGATTGTGCAGCGGCACGCGGGTCAATGTTTCCCAGCTGCGCGACAGATCGGTGGGCAATGCTTCACCGCTGCAGAACACGTTGCGCAGGCTGGCGCAGCACGCTATCGCGGCCGGGTGGTCGAGCGCCGCGACAAAGGCCGCCAGCATCGAGGGTACGAAATGCGTGGTGGTGACTTTGTAGCGGGCAAACAGTTGCTGTAAGGCTTCCGGATCGCGGTGTGCATCCGGCGGCGCCATCACCAGCTGCGCGCCGACCAGCAGCGGCCAGAAGAACTCCCACACCGAGACATCAAAGCTGCTCGGCGTTTTCTGCAGCACCACGTCATCCGCCTGCAGCGGATAACGATCCTGCATCCACAGCAGGCGATTAACGATCGCCTGATGGCCGACCAGCACGCCTTTCGGCCGGCCGGTAGAGCCAGAGGTATAGATGATGTACGCGCCATCCTGCGGCGTCGGCGCGCTGACCGGTGCCGGTGCATGTTCGGCATTGTACAGGGTGTCAAAGTGCAGCTGACTGACCGGCGCGATGGCGCGGAAGCGGGCACTGAGCGCGGCCGCGGTAATCAGCGTTTTGGGCGCGGCGTCTTCCAGCATCAGCTGGAGCCGCTCGTCCGGATAGCCGGTATCCAGCGGCAGATAAGCGGCCCCGAGCGTCACAATAGCCTGCAGCGCCAGCGACAGCTGCACCGAACGCGGCAGCGCCACGGCGACGATATCACCCCGCTGCACGCCAGCCGCGCTGAGATCGGCCGCCAGCGCGAATACCTGCTGCTGCATCTGGCGATAGTTCAGCTGGTGCTGCGCATCGGCCAGCGCCGGTGCGTCCGGGGTGCGCTGCGCCTGCTGCGCCAGCAGCGACGCCAGGGTTTCCGCCGGCAGCGGATGGGCGGTCTGATTGATGGCCGCAATCTGCTGCTGCTCCGCTGGCGTCAGCAGATCGAGCTCGCCCAGCGCGCGCTGCGGCTGCGCGGCCAGCTGGCTGAGCAGTAGGGCAAAGCGGCTGGCATGGCGCTGCAGCGTCTCCGCAGCATAGCGCTGCGCGTTCGCGAGCAGCTCCAGCGTCAGATCGCCGTGCTCGCTGAGGTAAATCGCGATTTCCAGATCGCGCACCGGGCCGGAGGCCAGCTGATGCGTGATGCCTTCAATGCCGGCGAAATCGAGCTGGTAGTCAAACATCTTCAGGTTGATCACCGGACCATACAGCGGATCGCTATCACCGAGGCGGCCGAGATCGCGCTGCACCTGTTCAGCATCGTAGCGCTGATGACGGCGCATTTTTTTCACTTCCGCGGCCAGCTGAGCGGCGAGATCGCCGAGCGTTTGTCCCGGCTGATAGTGCACCGCCATCGGCAGCACGTTGATCACCGGACCGGTGGCGCACAGCGCGGCGGAGCCGATGCGGCGCATGAAGATGAAGCCGGCAGCAAAATCATTTTGTCCGCTGAGGCGAGCCAGCCACAGCGCTACCAGCGCAAAGGCCAGATCGGCGGCGCTGTGCTGTGGATGCTGGCTGGTCAGCGTCTGGAAGCGGTGACGATCCAGCGTAACGCTGTGGCGTAGCAGATTGGTGCTGGCGCTCTGACCGGCCAGCGGCAGCGGCGACAGCGAGGCGGGCGCGGGCAGGGCGCGGCCTTTTTCGCGCCAGAATTCGCCGTCACGGGTGTAAGACGCCGATTGCTGATAGCGCTGATACTCGTCAACCACGGCGCTGAACGGAATAAACGGTGTCGGCTCAGGCGGCTGCTGCTGTACGGCGGCGCTGTACAGATTGGCGATGCGGCGCGTCAGCGCGGTAAAGCTGAAGCCATCCACCACCAGATGGTGATAGCGCTGATACCAGAACCAGTGCTGCTCGCCGAGGCGGAACAGACGATGGTGCCACAGCGGTGCGCCACTCAGCACACGCAGGTCACCCCGCATATCGGCACGCATCAGGGCGCGCGCGGCGGCAGCGGCATCCGCTTCGCCGCGCAGATCAACGATGTCTGGCAGGCTGAAGGTCTGCGGCTGCGGCCACTGCAGTGGCTCGCCGTCGATTTCGCCGAACGCCATATTCAGGGTATCGGCTTCCTGCATGCCGTCGACGATGGCCTGCGCCAGCAGCGCGCTGTTGATGTCGCCGCGCAGTTCGACAAAGTGCGCGACCGCGAAGGCGTTGTGATGGCGGCTGAGCTGGTCGGCGATCCAGATGCCTGGCTGCGCCGCCACCAGCGGCAGAGTTTGTTGGTCAATCATAGTGTCGTTCATCAGAGAATTTACTGTCGCTCCGGTTCACGTCTGGCGTGATGAATGAATTTGGATTGCGCCACAAAGCTTGCAGACCGTCGAGCAGACCACCGCGCCAGCACAGCGCGTCATGGCCGCCCTCTACCGGCTGGTAATACACCTGATAGCCGGCAGCGGTAAGTTGTTGTTGTAATTGTTGATTGGCTTGCAGAATCAGGCCTTCACGCTGGCCTGCCTCCAGCCAGAAACGCAGCTGCTGGCGAGGTGCCAGGCCATGGTCCAGCGCCTGCAGCAGCCAGCCATGCGGGTTACCGCGCTCCGGCCACCAGAAGGAGCCGGACAGGCTGAGCGCATTACCAAAGGTGTGGGGAAAGTGCAGTGCGGCAAACACCGCGGCCAGACCGCCAAAACTTTGTCCGGCGACCAGCGTGCGCGCCGGCTGCGCATCGTACGGCATCCAGCGTGCCACCTGCGGCAGCAGCTCCTGCTGCACCGCCTGCCAGAATTGCGGATTGCATGGCAGCTCGCGGCTGCGGTGTTCGCGATCGATGATGTCGATAAACAGGTAGACCGCCGGCGGCAGCTTGCCCGCGGCGGTCAGCTGCTGCAGCGGTCCGGCGATCGGCATCTGCTGCGCCCAGAACTGACCATCGAGCAGTATCGCCAGCGGACGCGGGCCGTGCTGCGCCTCGCCTGTGGCGTACAGCCACACCCGGCGACGATTGCCGAGCAGCGCGCTGTCCCACTGCTGCACCTGCAGCGTCAGCGCCGGGGCGCGGCCCTCATCCACCGCACGCCACACCTGCTGGTCGGGCGCGTCAGGCAGGTGCAGCGGTGACACGCCCATGCCGCGTCCGCCGGACCAGCTGCGCAGCGGATTGAGCGCATCGGCCTGCGCGGCAGGGAATTTTTCGCGCCACCAGTGGCGCAGCGCATGCATGTCAGGCTCGCCGCTGAAATCGCTGGCCTGCCGATCCGGCATCAGGCAGTAGCTGCCGCGCCAGTGTGACGGCAGCACAGTTTGCCAGTACCAGACATCGCTACTGGCGACGCGCATCAGCGATTGCGGCGGGCGATGCTGGTGGTGATCGGTCACGCCGGTGATGTTGATCCACACGCGCTGGGTGTGGGAGGTGGTTTCACTGCCTTGCGGATCGCGCCAGAAGAAGGTCACCAGACAGGTGCCATCCTGCTGCGGCTCAATGCGCGGAATGCCCTGAGTCTGTTGCTCCTGCCACCAGGCTTCGCTACCAATTCCATCATTTCGCCAGGTCATAGGGGCTGCCAGTCGCCGTCTGTACGGGGAGGTTTACATAGGATTGATAAATAATACTATTGATAATTATTTGCATTTGCAATAGGGTGACTGCGCTCAAAATGAGCACGCACGTTCCGTCTGGCACCCGCTAAGTCATGGGATTCAGCAAAGGATGGCCCTGCCAGGTGTGAACGGCTGCGCGATAAAGACAGGGATCTTCTCACCGGCTCGCCAGTCACTCCGCTGTGGCGCAGAACTGGCCTTCCAGGAATGAAAAAAATGAAGCATTACTCGCGGTTAACTTTCGCTATTTTGATCGAACTGGGGCTCAGCGCCTCACTGCTTTCCGGCAGCGCCTGGGCAGCAGAGACTTCCAGCAAGACGACTTCCAGCAACGCCTCTTCTCCCGACGCCAGCGCGATGGACGGTGGCACCTTAATGGTGACGGCCCAGCAGCAGACGCTGCAGGCACCGGGGGTTTCCACCATCACCGCCGATGAGATCAAAAAGCATCCGCCGGCGCGCGATGTTTCAGAAATTATCCGTACCATGCCGGGGGTTAACCTGACCGGTAACTCGACCAGCGGCCAGCGCGGCAACAACCGTCAGATCGATATTCGCGGCATGGGACCGGAAAATACCCTGATCATGGTGGACGGCATGCCGATCACCAGCCGTAACTCAGTGCGTCTCGGCTGGCGCGGTGAGCGTGATACGCGCGGCGATACCAACTGGGTGCCGCCGGAGATGATTGATCACATCGACGTGATTCGCGGGCCGGCCGCGGTGCGCTACGGTAACGGCGCGGCGGGCGGTGTGGTGAACATCATCACCAAAAAGTACAGCGATCAGCAGTGGCACGGTTCGTGGAATACCTACTTCAACGCGCCGGAACACAAATCGGAAGGGGCGACCAAACGCACCAACTTCAGCCTTGAAGGGCCGCTGGGCGACGACTTCAACTTCCGGCTGTATGGCGGCTTAGCCAAAACCCAGGCCGACGCGTACGACATCAATGAAGGGCACGCGGCAGCGCGCACCGGCAGCTATGCGGGCAGCTACCCGGCAGGCCGCGAAGGCTCGGTTAACAAAGATATCAATGCGTTGCTGAGCTGGGCGTTTGCCCCTATGCAGACGCTGGAGCTGCAGGCCGGTTACAGTCGTCAGGGCAACCTGTACGCGGGCGATACGCAGAACACCAACACTAACGCACTGGTAAAGAGCCTGTACGGCGATGAAACCAACCGTCTGTATCGCCAGAATATTTCACTGAAATGGACCGGCGCGTGGGACAACGGCATCAGCACCAGCAGCTGGGCGCGCTACGAAAAAACCCGCAATACGCGCATCAATGAAGGTCTGGCGGGCGGCACGGAAGGGATTTTCTCCAACAGCGGGTTCAATACCATTCAGCTGGACGATGTGCTGCTGCACAGTGAAATCAGCCTGCCATTTGAGCTGGGCGTCAATCAGACCGCAACGCTGGGCACCGAGTGGAACCAGCAGCGCATGAAAGATCCTTCGTCGACCACCCAGGCCGCCAGCAACGGTGCCGTGCCAGGCATCGCCAGCACCGGCCGCAGTCCTTATGCCCAGGCGGAGATTTTCTCCCTGTTTGCCGAAGACAACATGGAGCTGACCGACAGCACCATGCTGACGCCGGCGCTGCGCTTCGATCATCACTCCATCGTTGGCAACAACTGGAGCCCGTCGCTTAACCTGTCACAGGGGCTGGGCGATGACTTCACGCTGAAGATGGGGATTGGCCGGGCCTACAAAGCGCCGAGTCTGTACCAGACGAACCCGAACTACCTGCTGTACAGCAACGGCCAGGGCTGCGCCGCCAGCACCGGCGCCTGCTATCTGCAGGGTAATCCGAATCTGAAAGCGGAAAACAGCATCAATAAAGAAGTTGGGCTGGAGTGGAAGCATGAAGGTTATCAGGCCGGTCTGACCTGGTTCCGTAACGATTACCGCAACAAGATTGAAGCCGGCTATGCGCCTTCAGGTAAAGCCTCTAACGGCACCACGGATATCTATCGCTGGGAGAACGTGCCGAAAGCAGTGGTGGAAGGATTGGAAGGCACGGTCAATGTTCCTTTCTCTGACAGCGTGATGTGGAATAACAACTTCACCTACATGCTGCAGAGCAAGAACAAGGAGACCGGCGATCGTCTGTCGATCATTCCGGAGTATACGCTGAACTCGACGCTAAGCTGGCAGGCAACGCAGGATCTGTCGCTGCAAACTACCCTGACGTGGTACGGCACCCAGACGCCGAAGAAGTACGACTACAAAGGACAGCCGGTGACCGGCAGCGCCACCGACAAAGTGAGCCCGTACTCGATTGTCGGCCTGAGCGGTACTTACGATATCAATAAGTATGCCAGCGTGACGCTGGGTATCGATAACCTGTTCGATAAGCGCCACTTCCGTGAGGGCAATGCGCAAACCACCGGTAACGCCACCACCGGCGCTTATCTTTACGGTGCCGGTGCCAATACCTATAACGAATCAGGCCGTACTTACTATATGAGCCTCAACACCCACTTCTGACGGCGTTCAGCCAATCAGTTGTGTTGGCAAACAGCAGCGGGCGACCAGTCCGCTGCTGTCTTCGCGGTTCACCAGTTCCAGCCTGCCGCGATGCATCTGCACAATACGCAGCACAATGTTCAGGCCCAGGCCGCTGCCGCCATAGCGTTGATCGCGCCGCCGGAACGCCTGCGTCAGCTCTTCTGCCGCATCGGCATCAATACCCGGCCCCTGATCCCACACTTCAACCCAGACCTGCTGTTGTACCTGACGCAGCTTCACCTGCACGCTGCTGCCTTCCGGACTGTAGCGCGATGCGTTCTCCAGCAAATTGCGCAGCATCAGGCGCAGCAGCACCGCTTCACCCTGCTGCGGCACATCGTCGCCGTCTGGCCAGTGCAGCGTCTGCTGACGCTGGGCATACAGTTCAGCCATCTCCGGCATCAGCGGCTGCATGATGTCACGCTGCCACTGCAGCTGCTGATAGTGGCCGCCCGCCAGCGCCTGACCGGCGCGCGACAGCATCAGCAGCTGTTCGACGGTGTGCATCAGCTGGTCGATACGCTCAATCAGCATGGCGCTTTGCGGCACCTGCTGCTGATGCAGAAGCTCAAGATGCAGGCGCAGCCCGGCCAGCGGCGTACGCAGCTCGTGCGCGGCGTCGGCGGTGAATAATCGCTCCTGCTGCAGCGTGTGGTCGAGACGGGAAAACAGCTGGTTGATGGAGGAGGTGACCGCAACGATCTCATCCATCTCGGAGTAAATCGGCAGCGGCGTCAGGTTGTCGGCAGAGCGGTGGGCAAGGCTGTCCTGTAGCGATTTGAGCGGACGGATAATCCAGTTGATGGCCCAGAACGACAGCAGCAGCGTCAGGCTTACCATCACCAGCGAAGGCAGCAACAGCGAAGCGATGGCCTCACGGATCTCATTCTCCACGCGATCGTTACGCGCCTGGGCCGACAGGGTTTCGTTGACGAGGAAACTGATCTGTTCGCGGCTTTCGTGCCACAGCCAGATAGCGCTCATCACCTGGCAGGTGAGGAGAATCAGCGCCAGCATGATCAGTAACCGCTGACGCATGCTGTTCATTCGCGTAGTTCCAGCCGGTAGCCAACGCCGCGCACGGTTTTGATGCGATCTTTCCCCAGCTTGCGGCGCAGATTATGAATGTGAACTTCTAAAGTGTTGGAGCCGGGATCGTCGTTCCAGCTGTAGAGATCCTGCTGCAGCGTTTCGCGATGCACATTCTGCCCCACGCGCATCAGCAGGCGGGTGAGCAGGGCGAATTCTTTGGGGGTGATCTCCAGCGGCAGATTCTCCAGCAGCACCTGCTGCGAGCTGAGATTGAGCGTCAGATCGCCCTGCTGCAGCAGGTTGTCGCTGTGCCCCTGATAGCGGCGGATCAGCGCGCGCACCCGCGCCTGCAGTTCTGCAAGCGCAAACGGCTTGACCAGGTAATCATCGGCACCGGCGTCCAGCCCGTCGACGCGATCCTCCAGCGCATCGCGCGCGGTCAGGATCAGCACCGGCACCGCGATGCCGCCGCGCCGCCACTGGCGCAGCAGCGTGGCGCCATCGCGATCCGGCAGACCGAGATCCAGCACGATCAGGCTGTACTGGCTGCTGCGCAGCAGGGCGTTGCTTTCCGCCGCGCTGCCAGCGCAATCCACGGCGTAGCCCTCGCTGCTCAGCGCCTGCGCCAGGCCCGATTGTAATAACGCATCATCTTCAACGATCAACAGTTTCATTAGTTGTTCTTGTTAATGTCGGTATAGAGGCGGCTCTCAAAGCGCACCAGCGGAATCCGCCGCGTTTTCTGGTCTTCCGGCGGTACCGCATAGCCAGAGAGGAACTGGACAAAGGCCACGCGCGCACCGCTCGACGTGGTGATGAACCCAGCCAGATTATAGACGCCCTGCAGCGAACCGGTTTTTGCCGACACTTTGCCATCCAGCCCCGCTTCGTGCAGACCGCCGCGATACTGCAGCGTGCCGTCATAACCTGCCAGCGGCAGCATCGAAATATAATTCAGCGTGGCGTCATTTTTGGCGATGAACTGCAGCACCTGCATCATGGTATCCGGCGCGATCAGGTCGTGACGCGACAGGCCGGAACCATCCACCTGAATACTGTTGCCGAGGTCGACGCCGGCTTTTTCGCGCAGCACACGCCTGACCGCATCCGAACCGGCGCGGAAGGTGCCCGGCACGTTAAAGTAGTGATGGCCGATGGTGCGGAACACGGTATCAGCGATCATGTTGTCTGACTTTTTCAGCATGGTGTGCAGCAGGTTGTGCAGCGGTGCGGACTGCGTCGAGGCCAGCACCGTGCCCGGTGACGTCACCTGCGTCTGGCGCACTAAATGGCCGCTGTAATCAATATCGGCGTCGCGCAGCTGCGCTTTAAGGATCTCGCCGGCCCACGCGGCGCCATCCTGCACGGCAAACGCCAGGGGCAGCGGTTCCGCACGCTGGCGCATACAGCCGGTCAGCGTGTAGCGATTGAGCTCGCCGGGCACCACGTCGAGCTCGCAATACTGCCCGTCACCGCTGTTGCGTCCGATCGTGCGCACCTGGCTGAACATGTGCGCCGGATAGTAAGAGGCGATGCGCACAAAGGCGTTTTCGCCGGGCGTATTGGCACTGTAGAGCGAAACCGAAAAGCAGTTTTTATCAACAATCGCCGCACCTGGCGGGGCGCTGAAGCACTGTGTCAGATCGTTCCACGGCCAGCCTGGCGCCATATCGTGACTGGCGAACACCGAGGTGTCGATCACCAGATTGCCTTTGATATGGTTGATGCCCTGCTTTTTCAGCGCCGCCACCATATTGCGCAGATCCTGGCGGCTGAGCGTCGGATCGCCGGCAAAGCGCGCTACCAGGTCGCCATTTAAGGTGCCATCGCTGACCGCGCCTTTGGTCTCCAGCGTGGTCTGAAAACGGAAGTCCGGGCCCAGCTCCAGCAGTGCCGCCAGCGCGGTGATCACTTTCATGGTACTGGCCGGCAACGCCATCTGTTTGCCGTGATAGTCGATTATCGGGGTGGATGCGCCCACTTTTTGTACCATCAGCGCCAGGTTTGCGCCGTCTGGCAAATACTGCATGTATTCTTCAACGGGTGCTGCTTGTGCCTGCAGCATAAACGCACAGGTTAATCCGGTAACAAGTCGTGAAAATCGCATAATCTCGCGGTAACTGACGGGTGAAGGCGTCAATACTATGTCCCCGGACGGTGCAAAGTAAACAATGACCCACAGGGAACTCTGGGGTAAAATACGTATCAAAATGCAAAACCGATACCTGACCCGGAAAGCTTTCCGGGTCAGGATTCTTTTGCTTGTGAAAAGAGGTTACGCGCCGCAGAAGCCGATCTTCTGCTGTCACCGGTCAGGATGACGCCGTTAACCAGGATAGATGACGAGGAGCCAAAATGAATCAGATTCCGATGACGTTGAAAGGCGCTGAGAAGCTGCGTGAAGAGCTGAACGAACTGAAAACCGTTAAGCGTCCGCGCATCATCGCCTCTATCGCCGAAGCCCGTGAGCACGGCGATCTGAAAGAGAATGCCGAATACCACGCCGCGCGCGAAGAACAGGGGTTCTGCGAAGGGCGTATTCAGGAGATCGAAGCCAAGCTCTCCAATGCACAGGTGATTGACGTGACCGCCATGCCGAAAACCGGCCGCGTGATTTTTGGCGCCACCGTCACCGTGCTGAATGTCGATACCGATGAAGAGTTTACTTACCGGATTGTCGGTGACGACGAAGCGGACTTTAAACAGAACCTGATTTCCGTGAATTCGCCGATGGCGCGCGGTCTGGTGGGCAAAGAGGCCGATGACGTGGCTATTGTTAAAACCCCAGGCGGCGATGTGGAATATGAAGTGCTGAAAGTGGAATACATCTAAGATATTGCTACGCTTTGAAATGCGCAGCTGCATATTGTAAAGAAAGGAAAAAGGCCGCGCTGCGGCCTTTTATCCCATGCAGGAGCATGGCACTTTCTCTGCCCGTCGGACGAGCCGTAACGGTACGCTTAACGTGGCAGAGTAATTTTGCGCTCTTTGGCAGGGCGATACAGCACCAGCACGTTGCCGATGACCTGAACGTTGTTTGCCTTAGTTTCACGCACGATAGCGTCCACGATCAGCTGCTTGGTTTCACGATCTTCCGAGGCAATTTTTACCTTGATCAATTCGTGATGTTCGAGCGCCTGTTCGATCTCGGCGAGCACGCCTTCAGTCAGGCCATTGCCGCCCAGCATGACCACTGGCTTCAGTGGATGGGCAAGGCCTTTCAGGTGCTGTTTTTGTTTGGTACTCAGATTCATCGTATTTTTTGCTTACTCAGGGATTGAAAACGGTTCATTCTACCGCCATCTCGGGTATATCGCCAAATCAACGCGACCCATTGCGTGCTGATTTATCGCTACGATGACGATTTAACTGGAAATATTATGACGGGTAAAAAGCGTTCGGCCAGTTCCAGTCGCTGGCTTCAGGAACACTTTAGCGATAAATATGTGCAACAGGCACAGAAAAAAGGGTTGCGCTCGCGCGCCTGGTTTAAACTGGATGAAATTCAGCAGGGTGACAAGCTGTTCAAACCCGGTATGACCGTGGTTGACCTGGGCGCTGCGCCCGGCGGCTGGTCGCAATATGTGGTACAACAGATTGGTTCGGGTGGCCGTATTATTGCCTGCGATCTGCTGCCGATGGATCCCATCGTTGGCGTTGACTTCCTGCAGGGCGATTTTCGCGACGAAGCGGTGTTGAAAGCGTTACTGGAGCGCGTGGGCGACCAGAAAGTGCAGGTGGTGATGTCGGACATGGCGCCGAACATGAGCGGTACGCCTGCGGTCGATATCCCGCGTTCCATGTATTTAGTTGAACTGGCGTTAGAAATGTGTCGGGATGTACTGGCACCTGGCGGCAGTTTTGTAGTGAAAGTGTTTCAGGGAGATGGCTTCGATGAATACCTGCGGGAAATTCGCTCCCTGTTTACGAAAGTGAAAATTCGTAAGCCGGACGCTTCGCGATCACGTTCGCGCGAAGTGTACATTGTGGCGACAGGGCGCAAACTGTAGCCCTCCATACCGGAATCAAAGCAAGGCGAAACGGCGTTTATTCTGATGCGTAATTCTGAGTTTCAGGCTAAACAGGCAAAATCATCAGCGCCGCGATTCCAGGTATGAAGGATATATAGTACCCTACGCTGTCTGTTAACACCGTTGTAATATGAGGTTAATCCCTTGAGTGACATGGCGAAAAACCTGATTCTCTGGTTAGTCATCGCGGTCGTGCTGATGTCAGTATTCCAGAGCTTTGGGCCCAGCGAGTCGAATGGCCGTAGGGTTGATTATTCAACCTTCCTGTCGGAAGTGAACCAGGATCAGGTCCGCGAGGCACGTATTAACGGGCGTGAGATCAACGTAACCAAAAAAGACAGTAATAAATACACGACCTACATTCCTGTCAACGATCCCAAGTTACTCGATAACCTGTTGACCAAAAACGTCAAAGTTGTGGGTGAACCACCGGAAGAGCCGAGCCTGCTGGCTTCCATCTTCATCTCCTGGTTCCCGATGCTGCTACTGATTGGCGTGTGGATCTTCTTTATGCGGCAGATGCAGGGCGGCGGCGGCAAGGGCGCGATGTCCTTCGGCAAGAGCAAAGCCCGTATGCTGACCGAAGACCAGATCAAAACCACCTTTGCTGACGTTGCGGGTTGCGACGAAGCAAAAGAAGAGGTGGGTGAGCTGGTGGAATACCTGCGTGAGCCGAGCCGCTTCCAGAAGCTGGGCGGTAAAATCCCGAAAGGCGTGCTGATGGTGGGCCCTCCGGGTACCGGTAAAACGCTGCTGGCGAAAGCGATTGCCGGCGAAGCGAAAGTACCGTTCTTCACGATTTCCGGTTCTGACTTCGTAGAAATGTTCGTCGGTGTCGGTGCATCTCGTGTGCGCGACATGTTCGAGCAGGCGAAGAAAGCGGCACCGTGCATCATCTTTATCGATGAGATCGATGCGGTGGGTCGTCAGCGTGGTGCCGGTTTAGGCGGTGGTCACGACGAACGTGAGCAGACGCTGAACCAGATGCTGGTTGAGATGGATGGCTTCGAAGGCAATGAAGGCATCATCGTCATCGCCGCGACTAACCGTCCGGACGTACTGGACCCGGCGCTGCTGCGTCCAGGCCGTTTTGACCGCCAGGTGGTGGTAGGTCTGCCAGACGTGCGCGGCCGTGAACAGATTCTGAAAGTGCATATGCGTCGCGTGCCGCTGGCAACCGACATTGATGCCGCGATTATCGCACGTGGTACGCCGGGCTTCTCCGGTGCGGACCTGGCGAACCTGGTCAACGAAGCGGCGCTGTTCGCTGCGCGTGGCAACAAGCGCGTAGTGTCGATGGTCGAGTTCGAGAAAGCGAAAGACAAAATCATGATGGGTGCGGAACGTCGCTCCATGGTGATGACGGAAGCGCAGAAAGAATCCACCGCGTATCACGAAGCGGGCCATGCGATTATTGGTCGCCTGGTGCCGGAACACGATCCGGTGCATAAAGTGACGATTATCCCGCGCGGCCGTGCGCTGGGTGTGACCTTCTTCCTGCCTGAAGGCGACGCGATCAGCGCCAGCCGTCAGAAGCTGGAGAGCCAGATTTCAACGCTGTACGGCGGCCGTCTGGCAGAAGAGATCATCTACGGGGCGGAACACGTTTCTACCGGTGCTTCAAACGACATCAAAGTGGCGACCAACCTGGCGCGCAACATGGTGACGCAGTGGGGCTTCTCGGAAAAACTCGGTCCGCTGCTGTATGCGGAAGAGGACGGTGAAGTGTTCCTCGGCCGTTCAGTGGCAAAAGCCAAACACATGTCGGACGAAACGGCACGCATCATCGACCAGGAAGTTAAACACCTGATCGACAGCAACTACCAGCGTGCACGCCGTATTCTGGGTGAGAACATGGACATCCTTCACGCGATGAAAGACGCGCTGATGAAGTATGAAACCATCGACGCACCGCAGATCGACGACCTGATGGCGCGCCGCGAAGTGCGTCCGCCAGCAGGCTGGGAAGATCCAGGCAGCAACAACTCTGACAGCAACGGTACGCCAAAGGCGCCACGTCCGGTTGATGAACCGCGTACGCCAAACCCAGGCAACACCATGTCAGAACAGTTCGACAAGTAACAGGCCTGTTCCTAAGCAAAAACCCCGGCTGGTCCGGGGTTTTTTACATTCCACAATCCAGTGATTCCTCAGGGAGATTTTCGCCATGAAGTTGTACGCCCGTGATACCCATCTCGATCTGTCGTTTCCCCATGTGATGGGAATTTTAAATGTCACGCCGGACTCCTTTTCTGATGGCGGAACGCACAACACGCTGGTCGACGCGCTCACGCACACCAACGAGATGGTGAATGCCGGTGCCACGATTATCGATGTGGGCGGCGAATCAACGCGTCCCGGTGCTGATGAAGTCCCGGTGGAAGAGGAACTGGCGCGGGTGATTCCGGTGGTGGAAGCCATTGCGCAGCGCTTTGAAGTGTGGATTTCGGTGGATACCTCAAAAGCAGAAGTGATCCGCGAAGCCGCGCGAGTGGGCGCTCACATCATTAACGATATCCGCTCGCTGTCCGAGCCGGGCGCGTTACAGGCCGCCGCAGAGACCGGTTTGCCGGTATGCCTGATGCACATGCAGGGCGAACCGCGCACCATGCAGCAGGCACCGGAATATCAGCACATCGTAAGCGAAGTGGACGCTTACTTCGCTGCGCAGATTGCCCGCTGTGAAGCGGCCGGCATTAAAAAAGAGCGTCTGCTGCTCGACCCGGGCTTCGGTTTCGGTAAGAATCTCAGCCACAATTATGAGCTGCTGGCGCATCTCAGTGATTTTCACCATCACGGTCTGCCGCTGCTGGTGGGCATGTCGCGTAAGTCGATGATTGGCCAGCTGTTAAACGTCGGCCCGGCACAGCGCCTGACCGGCAGCCTGAGCTGTGCGGTGATCGCCGCCATGCAGGGCGCGCAGATTATTCGCGTGCATGACGTTAAAGAAACTGTCGAAGCGATGCGCATCGTCGAGGCGACACGGAGAGCAAAAGGATAAAGGCATGAGCGAACGTAAATATTTCGGTACGGATGGGATTCGCGGCAAAGTGGGTGAAGCGCCCATTACCCCGGACTTTGTGTTGAAGCTGGGTTTTGCTGCCGGCAAAGTGCTGGCCCGTTCCGGCTCGCGCAAGGTATTGATTGGCAAAGATACACGGATTTCCGGCTACATGCTGGAATCGGCGCTGGAAGCCGGTCTGGCGGCTGCCGGTCTGTCTGCGGCTTTCACCGGCCCGATGCCCACGCCGGCCATTGCCTACCTGACGCGCACCTTCCGCGCCGAGGCGGGCATCGTGATCTCCGCGTCGCACAACCCGTTTGACGACAACGGCATCAAATTCTTCTCTGCCGAAGGCACCAAACTGCCGGACGACGTTGAAGCCGCCATTGAGCTGGAGCTGGAGAAGCCGCTGACCTGCGTCGAATCCGCTGAGCTGGGCCGTGCCAGCCGCATCGTCGATGCCGCCGGGCGCTACATTGAGTTCTGCAAAGGCACTTTTCCCAGCGAGCTAAGCCTGAACGGGCTGAAGATCGTGGTGGACTGTGCCAACGGCGCGACCTATCACATCGCGCCGAATGTGCTGCGTGAACTGGGTGCGAAGGTGATTGCGATTGGCGTGCAGCCGGACGGCATGAACATCAACAAAGAGTGCGGCGCTACCGATTTGCGTCAGCTGCAGCAGCGCGTGCTGGATGAAAAAGCCGATCTCGGCCTGGCCTATGACGGTGACGGCGACCGCATCATGATGGTGGATCACCTTGGACAGAAGGTGGATGGCGACCAGATTCTCTACATCATTGCGCGTGAAGCGCTGCGTCAGGGCCAGCTGCGTGGCGGCGTGGTCGGCACGCTGATGAGCAACATGGGGCTGGAGCTGGCGCTGAAACAGCTGGGGATTCCATTTACCCGCGCCAAAGTGGGTGACCGCTACGTGCTGGAAAAAATGCAGGAGAAGGGCTGGCGCATGGGCGCGGAGAACTCCGGCCACGTGATTCTGCTGGATAAAATCAGCACCGGTGACGGCATTGTAGCAAGTTTGCAAGTACTCACTGCGATTGTGCGCAACCACATGAGTCTGCACGATCTGTGCAGCGGCATGAAGATGCTGCCACAGGTGCTGGTGAATGTGCGTTTCAGCGGCAGCCACGATCCGCTGGAGAGCGACAGCGTCAAAGCGGCTGCCGCAGAGGTGGAAAAAACGCTGGCCGGACGCGGGCGCGTGCTGTTGCGTAAATCCGGCACCGAGCCGCTGATTCGCGTGATGGTGGAAGGCGAGGATGAGGCGCAGGTGACCGAGCTGGCGCACAAAATTGCCGATGCGGTAAAAGCGGTTTAGCCGCGTTACGGGCGGTCAGTTTGCTGCTTTCCGCCTGTAAAATCACCGGGATGGCGCTTTTTTCCGCAATCGCAAAACTTCGTGTAAATTGCGCTTGCAGAGGTATGCGCCTTTGGTTAGTATTCACACCCGCTTCTGATGGGTGATGACGAGACTCCCCGTCAATATTGGTTGAAGCTTTAACTGTGCGGATAACGCGCAAGGAAACAGGTTGATTATGTACGAAGCTCTGTTGGTTGTTTTCCTTATTGTAGCGATTGGCCTCGTTGGTCTGATCATGCTGCAGCAAGGCAAAGGCGCTGATATGGGAGCCTCATTCGGTGCAGGCGCTTCTGGTACGCTGTTCGGTTCAACCGGGTCTGGTAACTTCATGACTCGCATGACTGCGGTACTGGCTACGCTGTTCTTCATTATCAGTCTGATTCTGGGCAACCTGAACAGTAACAAGACTTCCAAAGGAAGCGAGTGGGAAAACCTCAGCGCGCCGGCTCAGTCTCAACAGCAGACTCAGCCAGCTAAACCGGCCACGCCGGGCAATGATATCCCGCAGTAAGATCGTCAGCGCTAAAGCGACATCGTATCGTCGCAGTCAGTGAAGTGCCGAGGTGGTGGAATTGGTAGACACGCTACCTTGAGGTGGTAGTGCCCGATTGGGCTTACGGGTTCAAGTCCCGTCCTCGGTACCAAATCTCAGTATAACTTGCATTTTTCGCAAGATCGGCGTAATATTCGCCACGTTTTCGGACGCGGGGTGGAGCAGCCTGGTAGCTCGTCGGGCTCATAACCCGAAGGTCGTCGGTTCAAATCCGGCCCCCGCAACCACTTTCCCTTAGAGTTCTTTTTCAAATATACTGTATGCATCGACGGACGCATCCGCAGTCAGTTTTGAAAAAAATTCTGCTGGATGGTGTGCCGAAGCCGCATCGCGGCATACAGGGTCCAGTCACAAAAAGCCCCGAATTTTCGGGGTTTTTTGTTATCAGGAAATCGTAACACTGGGCTTTAGGCCCTTTTTTTATGTCTTGGGGGTGGGCTTGTCCACATTAGAGCAAAAGTTGACAGAGTTGATCTCTGCTCCGGTAGAAGCGCTTGGCTACGAATTGGTCGGTATCGAGTTCATTCGTGGTCGCACATCAACCTTGCGCATCTATATTGATAGTGAAGAGGGTATCAATGTTGATGATTGCGCCGATGTTAGCCACCAGGTCAGCGCTGTAATGGATGTGGAAGATCCTATTACGGTGGCTTACAACCTTGAAGTTTCCTCACCGGGTCTCGATCGCCCTCTGTTCACCGCGGAGCACTATGCGCGTTTCGCTGGCGAAGAGGTGAGCCTGGTACTGCGTATGGCCGTGCAGAACCGCCGTAAATGGCAGGGCATCATTAAGTCTGTCGAAGGCGAGATGATCACGGTAACCGTTGAGGGTAACGATGAAGTGTTCGCGCTGAGCAACATTCAGAAAGCGAACCTGGTCCCCCACTTTTAAAAGTCCGGATTGAGGCTAACCAGGATGAACAAAGAGATCTTAGCTGTAGTAGAAGCCGTTTCTAACGAAAAAGCCCTGCCGCGTGAGAAAATCTTCGAAGCGCTGGAGAGCGCTTTGGCCACTGCGACCAAGAAGAAGTATGAGCAGGAAATCGACGTGCGCGTCAGCATTGACCGTCGCAGCGGCGATTTCGACACCTTCCGTCGCTGGGTGGTTGTAGAAGAAGTCACGCAGCCAACGCGCGAGATCACGCTGGAAGCAGCACGCTTTGAAGATGAAGCCTTCAATCTGGGCGATTATGTTGAAGATCAGATCGAATCTGTCACCTTCGACCGTATCACCACGCAGACCGCGAAACAGGTTATCGTCCAGAAAGTGCGTGAAGCCGAGCGCGCGATGGTGGTCGATCAGTTCCGCGAGCAGGAAGGCGAAATCATCACCGGCGTGGTGAAGAAAGTGAATCGCGACAACATTTCACTGGATCTCGGCAACAACGCCGAAGCGGTGATTGTGCGTGAAGACATGCTGCCGCGTGAAAACTTCCGCCCGGGTGACCGTATTCGCGGCGTGCTGTATGCCGTGCGTCCGGAAGCGCGTGGTGCGCAACTGTTCGTTACCCGCTCCAAACCGGAGATGCTGATCGAACTGTTCCGCATTGAAGTGCCGGAGATTGGCGAAGAAGTTATCGAGATCAAAGCGGCAGCGCGCGATCCGGGTTCACGCGCCAAAATTGCGGTAAAAACTAACGACAAACGTATCGATCCGGTCGGTGCCTGCGTCGGTATGCGCGGTGCGCGCGTGCAGGCGGTGTCCAGCGAGCTGGGCGGCGAGCGTATTGATATCGTGCTGTGGGACGACAACCCGGCACAGTTCGTGATTAACGCCATGGCACCTGCCGATGTGGCGTCAATTGTGGTGGATGAAGACAATCACACCATGGATATCGCTGTTGAAGCCGGCAATCTGGCTCAGGCGATTGGCCGTAATGGCCAAAACGTGCGTCTGGCATCCCAGCTGAGCGGCTGGGAGCTGAACGTGATGACCGTCGATGATCTGCAGGCGAAGCATCAGGCCGAAGCCCATGCAGCGATCGATATGTTCACTAAACATCTCGACATCGACGAAGAGTTCGCCACCGTTCTGGTGGAAGAGGGCTTCTCTTCGCTGGAAGAATTGGCTTACGTGCCAATCAACGAGCTGCTGGAAATCGACGGCCTCGACGAAGAGACCATTGAAGCCCTGCGTGAACGAGCAAAAAATGCGTTAACCACCCTGGCATTAGCGAAAGAAGAGAGCCTTGGTAATCAGGAACCTGCTGAGGACCTGCTGAATCTTGAAGGCCTGGATCGTGCGCTGGCGTATCGCCTGGCGTCAAAAGGCGTTTGCACGCTGGAAGATCTCGCTGAGCAAGGTGTTGACGATCTGACAGATATTGAAGGGCTGGATGATGAGAAAGCCGGTGCGCTGATTATGGCTGCACGTAATATCTGCTGGTTCGGCGATGACGCGTAATAACAGGAAGGAACAGCATGACAGATGTAACCGTAAAATCGCTGGCCGCCGAAATTCAGACTCCGGTCGATCGCCTGGTACAGCAATTTGCTGATGCAGGGATCCGTAAGTCTGAAAACGACGCCGTATCCCAGCAAGAGAAAGAGACCTTACTGTCCCACCTGAATCGTGAGCACGGTCAGACCGGTTCAGGCAAACTGACGTTGCAGCGCAAAACGCGCAGCACCTTGAATATTCCAGGCACCGGGGGTAAAAGTAAGTCGGTGCAAATCGAAGTCCGCAAAAAGCGCACATACGTGAAAGGTGATGCCGACGCTGAGCAAGCTCAGGCGGAAGCAGAAGCCGAGGCGCAGCGTGAAGCGGAAGAGCAGGCGCGTCGCGAGGCTGAAGAACAAGCCCGTCGCGAAGCTGAACAAAAAGCGCAACGTGAAGCCGAAGAGAAAGCCAAGCGCGAAGCCGCTGACAAGGCTAAGCGTGAAGCAGCGGAAAATGAGAAAGTGACTAATCAACCTACCGACGAAATGACCAAGGCTGCGCAATCTGACAAAGCCCGTCGTGAAGCTGAAGCCGCCGAACTGAAGCGTAAAGCTGAAGAAGAAGCGCGCCGTAAGCTGGAAGAGAATGCGCGCCGCGCGGCGGAAGAAGCCCGTCGTCTGGCCGAAGAGAAAGCCGCTGAATGGGAAAAACCAGAGGAAGAAGATAAGGGCGACTATCACGTCACCACTTCAACTCATGCCCGTCAGGCAGAAGACGAAAACGATCGCGAAGTCGAAGGCGGTCGTGGTCGCACCCGCACCACCAAGGCAGCGCGTCCGGCCAAAAAAGGCAACAAGCACTCTGAAGCCAAAACTGACCGTGAAGAAGCGCGTGCTCAGGTACGCGGCGGTAAAGGTGGCAAACATCGTAAACCAAGCACGCTGCAGCAGGGCTTCAACAAACCTGCTCAGGCGGTGAACCGTGACGTCATCATTGGCGAAACCATCACCGTTGCCGAGCTGGCCAACAAAATGGCGGTGAAAGGCTCGCTGGTTATTAAAGCGATGATGAAGATGGGTGCCATGGCGACCATCAACCAGGTTATCGACCAGGAAACCGCCCAGCTGGTGGCCGAAGAGATGGGTCACAAAGTGATCCTGCGCCGCGAGAACGAGCTGGAAGAAGCGGTAATGGACGATCGTGATACCGATGCTGCGCAGGAAAGCCGTGCGCCGGTCGTGACCATCATGGGTCACGTTGACCACGGTAAAACCTCGCTGCTGGACTACATCCGCTCCACCAAAGTCGCCTCCGGCGAAGCGGGCGGGATTACCCAGCACATCGGTGCGTATCACGTTGAAACTGATAACGGCATGATCACCTTCCTCGACACCCCGGGCCACGCCGCGTTTACCGCAATGCGTGCACGTGGTGCGCAGGCCACGGATATCGTTATCCTGGTGGTGGCGGCGGACGATGGCGTGATGCCACAAACCGTCGAAGCTATCCAGCACGCGAAAGCGGCCGGTGTGCCGGTGGTCGTGGCCGTGAACAAGATCGATAAGCCAGAAGCCGATCCGGATCGCGTCAAGAACGAGCTGACCCAGTACGGTATCATTCCGGAAGAGTGGGGCGGCGAGAACATGTTCGTTAACGTCTCGGCGAAAGCCGGTACCGGCATCGACGACCTGTTGAACGCGATTCTGCTGCAGGCGGAAGTACTGGAGCTGACTGCGATTCGTCAGGGTATGGCGAGCGGCGTGGTGATCGAATCGTTCCTCGACAAAGGTCGTGGTCCGGTAGCAACCGTGCTGGTGCGTGAAGGTACGCTGAACAAGGGCGATATCGTGCTGTGCGGCTTCGAATACGGCCGTGTGCGTGCGATGCGTGACGAACTGGGTCGCGAAGTGCTGGAAGCGGGTCCATCGATTCCGGTGGAAATCCTCGGTCTGTCCGGTGTGCCGGCAGCGGGTGACGAAGCGACCGTGGTGCGTGACGAGAAGAAAGCGCGTGAAGTGGCGCTGTATCGTCAGGGCAAATTCCGCGAAGTCAAACTGGCGCGTCAGCAGAAGTCCAAGCTGGAAAACATGTTTGCCAACATGACCGAAGGCGAAGTGTCCGAGCTGAACATCGTCCTGAAGTCCGACGTACAGGGTTCTGTGGAAGCGATCTCCGACTCGCTGCTGAAACTCTCCACCGACGAAGTGAAGGTGAAGATTATCGGTTCTGGCGTGGGCGGTATCACCGAAACCGACGCCACCCTGGCCGCTGCGTCCAACGCGATCATCCTCGGCTTCAACGTGCGTGCTGATGCCTCTGCGCGTCGCGTGATTGACGCTGAAAACGTTGACCTGCGCTACTACTCCGTCATCTATAACCTGATTGACGAAGTGAAAGCTGCCATGAGCGGCATGCTGGCACCAGAGTTCAAACAGCAGATTATCGGTCTGGCCGAAGTCCGTGACGTGTTCAAGTCACCGAAATTTGGCGCGATTGCCGGCTGTATGGTCACCGAAGGCAACATCAAACGTCACAATCCGATCCGCGTACTGCGCGACAACGTGGTTATCTATGAAGGCGAGCTGGAATCTCTGCGTCGCTTCAAAGATGACGTCAACGAAGTGCGTAACGGCATGGAGTGTGGTATCGGCGTGAAGAACTACAACGACGTTCGCGTTGGCGACATGATCGAAGTGTTCGAAGTGATTGAAGTTAAACGCACCATCGAGTAATTGCTGGTCGATGTGATGCAATTTGGGAGGCCTCTGGCCTCCCGAATTATTTGGGAGAAATAGTATGGCGAAAGAGTTTGGTCGCCCACAGCGCGTGGCGCAGGAATTGCAGAAAGAGATTGCGATCATCCTGCAGCGCGAAATCAAAGACCCGCGTCTGGGTATGATGGTCACCGTGTCTGGCGTTGAGGTGTCACGCGATCTGGCGTATGCCAAAGTGTTCGTGACCTTCCTGAACGACCAGGATGAAGAAGCGGTGAAAAACGGCCTCAAAGCGCTGAAAGAAGCGTCTGGCTACATCCGTATTCTGCTCGGTAAAGCGATGCGTCTGCGCATCGTGCCGGAGCTGACCTTCTTCTACGATAACTCGCTGATTGAAGGGATGCGCATGTCGAATCTGGTGTCTAACGTGATCAGAAACGATGCTGAGCGACGGGGTGAAAGCCCGGCGGAAGACGACAAGGAGGACTGATGAGTCGTCCTCGTCGCCGTGGTCGTGATGTCCACGGTGTTTTCCTGCTGGATAAACACCAGGGCGCATCCTCCAACGATGTGCTGCAAAAAGTAAAACGCCTGTTTAATGCTAACAAGGCGGGCCATACCGGCGCGCTCGATCCGCTGGCCACCGGTATGCTGCCGATTTGTCTCGGCGAAGCCACCAAGTTTTCCCGCTATCTGCTGGATTCGGACAAGCGTTACCGCGTGATTGCCCGTCTGGGCCAGCGCACCGATACCTCCGATGCGGACGGCAATATCGTTGAAACGCGGCCGGTGACCTTCAGCCAGGCTGAGCTGGATGCCGCGCTGGAGAGCTTTCGCGGCGAGACGCTGCAGGTGCCCACCATGTTCTCGGCGCTCAAGTATCAGGGCCGCAAGCTGTACGAATATGCGCGCGAAGGCATCACCGTGCCGCGTGAAGCGCGACCGATTACCGTGTTTGAACTGCAGTTTATTCGCTGGCAGGGCGACGAGCTGGAACTGGAAATCCATGTTTCCAAAGGCACCTACATTCGCACCATCATTGACGATTTAGGTGAGAAGCTCGGCTGCGGTGCACACGTGATCATGCTGCGCCGTCTGCAGGTGGCGCGCTACCCGATTGCGCGCATGATGACGCTGGAACAGCTGCAGGCGCTGGCGGCGCAGGTTAATGCGGCGGAAACGCCGGATTACGCACCGCTGGACGCGTTGCTGTTGCCGATGGACAGCCCGGCGGAAGATTTTCCAGCGGTCAATCTGCCCACGCCGATCGCGGCCTGGTTCAAACAGGGCATGCCGGTCCAGGCGGAAAACGCGCCGGCCAGCGGGCTGGTGCGGGTGACCGAGGGCGAGCAGCAGAAATTTATCGGCATGGCGGAAATCGCCCACGATGGTCGCGTGGCTCCGCGTCGTCTGGTAGTGGAGTTTGCCGACTGACCGCGTATTACCGCTGGGCGTTACAGCGCATTTGCGTTGCTACCGGGCGAAGAGTAGAATAGCGCGGCTTTAAAAGCGGGCTGCTGAATTAGAGATCGGCACCCATACATTCATTTTTTACTGGAGTTTATTATGTCTCTAAGCGTAGAAGCTAAAGCAGAGATCGTTGCTAAATACGGTCGTGGCGCTAACGACAGCGGTTCAACTGAAGTTCAGGTTGCTCTGCTGACTGCTCAGATTAACCACCTGCAGGGTCACTTCTCTGAGCACAAGAAAGACCACCACAGCCGTCGCGGTCTGCTGCGCATGGTATCCCAGCGTCGTAAGCTGCTGGACTACCTGAAGCGTAAAGACGTTGCACGTTACACCAGCCTGATCGAAAGCCTGGGTCTGCGTCGCTAAGTCTGAAGAATCTGATCAACGATGTAGCGCATGCAGTATGCAAAAAACCGCATCTGGCGATCAGATTTGTGCGAGTTTCGCGAAAAGGGGGCCTTTATGGCCCCTTTTTTCGAGCAATCCGCAGCAATCCGGACCAAACTCATGTATTGTTGCTGAGAGTGATCTTTGCTTGCAGAGGTTCGCGCGGCTAATGAGAGGCTTTACCGCAGGGGCGGTTAAGGGTTGTCATTAGTCGCGAGGATGCAACTAAAGATCGGTAATCCCCGGCGGGCCGAGCAGGCTTTGCCACGAATTTAAGGACTTAAATTTTGCTGAACCCGATCGTACGCAAATTCCAATATGGTCAGCATACCGTCACGCTGGAAACCGGCATGATGGCGCGCCAGGCCACCGCAGCAGTAATGGTAAGCATGGACGACACCGCGGTATTCGTTACCGTCGTGGGCCAGAAAAAAGCCAAAGCCGGTCAGGACTTCTTCCCTCTGACGGTGAACTACCAGGAGCGTACTTACGCCGCTGGCCGTATTCCGGGCAGCTTCTTCCGTCGTGAAGGCCGTCCAAGCGAAGGCGAAACCCTGATTGCGCGTCTGATTGACCGCCCGGTGCGTCCGCTGTTCCCGGAAGGTTTTGTTAACGAAGTACAGGTTATCGCGACTGTGGTATCCGTGAACCCGCAGGTTAACCCGGACATCGTTGCGATGATCGGTGCTTCTGCTGCGCTGTCACTGTCTGGCATTCCGTTCAACGGCCCAATCGGTGCGGCACGCGTTGGTTACATCAACGATCAGTACGTGCTGAACCCAACCGCGGATGAGATCAAACAGTCTCGTCTGGATCTGGTGGTTGCCGGTACGCAGAATGCAGTGCTGATGGTGGAATCTGAAGCGGACATCCTGACCGAAGATCAGATGCTGGGTGCGGTGGTGTTCGGCCACGACCAGCAGCAGGTTGTGATTGAAAACATCAATGCGCTGGTGGCCGAAGCCGGCAAACCACGCTGGGACTGGCAGCCAGAGCCGGCGAACGATGCGCTGATCGCACGCGTTGCTGCCCTGGCCGAAGCGCGCATCAGCGATGCGTACCGCATCACTGACAAGCAGGAGCGCTATGCGCAGGTTGGCGTCATCAAAGACGAAACCATCGCCGCACTGCTGGCTGAAGACGAAACGCTGGATGATGCCGAAATCGGTGACATCGTACACAGCCTGGAAAAGAACGTGGTGCGTACCCGTATCCTGAACGGCGAACCGCGTATCGATGGCCGCGAAAAAGATATGATCCGTGGTCTGGACGTGCGCACTGGCGTACTGCCGCGTACCCACGGTTCTGCGCTGTTTACCCGTGGTGAAACGCAGGCGCTGGTCGCTGCCACCCTCGGTACTGCGCGTGACGCACAGAATCTCGATGAGCTGATGGGCGAGCGTACTGACAGCTTCCTGTTCCACTACAACTTCCCTCCGTACTCCGTGGGCGAAACCGGTATGGTTGGCTCACCGAAGCGTCGTGAAATTGGTCACGGCCGCCTGGCGAAGCGTGGCGTGCTGGCAGTAATGCCTAAACAGGATGCGTTCCCGTACACCGTGCGCGTCGTGTCTGAAATCACCGAATCGAACGGTTCTTCTTCTATGGCTTCCGTGTGCGGTGCATCGCTGGCACTGATGGACGCTGGCGTACCGATCAAAGCGGCCGTTGCCGGTATCGCGATGGGTCTGGTGAAAGAAGACGAGAAGTTCGTGGTGCTGTCTGACATCCTCGGCGACGAAGATCACCTCGGCGATATGGACTTCAAAGTAGCCGGTAGCCGTGAAGGTATCACCGCGCTGCAGATGGACATCAAAATTGAAGGTATCACCCGCGAAATCATGCAGGTGGCACTGAACCAGGCCAAGGGTGCGCGTCTGCACATTCTGAGCGTGATGGAACAGGCGATCAGCACGCCGCGTCAGGAGATCTCCGAGTTCGCGCCGCGCATCTACACCATCAAGATCAACTCAGACAAGATCAAAGACGTCATCGGTAAAGGCGGTTCAGTTATCCGTGCGCTGACCGAAGAGACCGGCACCACCATCGAAATCGAAGATGATGGCACCGTGAAGATCGCAGCGACCGACGGCCTGAAAGCCAAAGAAGCGATTCGTCGCATCGAAGAGATCACCGCTGAGATCGAAGTGGGCCGTATCTACGCCGGTAAAGTGACCCGTATCGTTGATTTCGGTGCCTTCGTGGCGATCGGCGGCGGTAAAGAAGGTCTGGTACACATTTCTCAGATCGCCGACAAGCGCGTAGAGAAAGTGACCGATTACCTGCAGATGGGTCAGGAAGTGCCAGTTAAAGTGATGGAAGTGGATCGTCAGGGCCGCGTTCGTCTCAGCATCAAAGAAGCGACAGAGCAGAAGCCAGCAGAAGAAACCGCTGCGGTGACGACGCCTGACGCCGAGTAAGCGTTTTTCCTGATCAGCCGCTCCCTGCCTGCTGGCGGGGAGCGGTGTTTGTATACCCGGAATGCGTGGCGCGCTGGTCAGCGTGTCAGTGCAGCTGAAGCAGGATGGGTATCATCGCGAGGGCGGGAACCCTTGTGCATAGCAGGCGGATGACAGGATGGTTATCCCAATGTTTGTATTCGGGAGTGGGAAATGAAGCCTTTTTTGCGCTGGTGTTTTGTTGCGACAGCTATCACGCTGGCAGGATGCAGCAACTCCAATTGGCGTAAGAACGAAGTTCTGGCAGTACCTTTGCAGCCCACACTGCAGCAAGAGGTTATTCTGGCGCGAATGGAACAAATTCTTGCCAGTCGGGCCCTGACCGATGATGAACGCGCACAGCTGTTATATGAGCGCGGAGTGTTGTATGATAGTTTGGGTCTGAGGGCACTAGCGCGGAACGATTTCTCGCAAGCGCTGTCTATCAGACCGGATATGCCGGAAGTGTTTAACTATCTCGGCATTTACTTAACGCAGGCAGGCAATTTTGATGCTGCCTATGAAGCGTTTGATTCTGTACTTGAGCTTGATCCAACTTACAACTATGCGCATTTAAACCGTGGTATCGCCCTCTATTACGGCGGTCGATACAAGTTAGCGCAAGATGATCTGCTGGCGTTTTATCAAGACGATCCTAACGATCCGTTCCGCAGCCTGTGGCTCTACCTCGTTGAACGCGAGATGGATGCCGACAAGGCAAAAGTGACGCTCCAACAGCGTTACGACAAGGCGGCTAAGGACCAATGGGGATGGAATATTGTCGAGTTCTACCTGGGCGACATCAGTGAAAAAACATTGATGGAACGTCTCAAGGCGGACGCAACGGATAACACCTCGCTCGCTGAACATCTCAGTGAAACCAACTTCTATTTAGGTAAGTACTACCTAAGTCTGGGGGAGAAGGACGACGCGAAAGCGTTGTTCAAACTGGCGGTGGCCAACAACGTCAATAACTTTGTTGAACACCGATACGCATTGTTGGAACTGGCGCAACTCGGCCAGACACAAGACGATTTATCAGAATCTGACCAGCAATAGCTGACGAACTTTTATTGCCTGATTTACCCGTAAAGTCATCGCCTGAACAGGTGAGGGCTTTTCTGTTCGTCAAAACTTCTAATTTGAGCCGGTTCACACTTTTTGATGAAAATGACTGAAAGTTTTCACGACGAGTTATGTAGACTGGCCGCCGCAATCTAAGAGGCACGTGTACTACATGACTGATATTCAAACCACTTTTGCTGATCTGGGCCTGAACGCCGACATCCTCGAATCACTGAACGGTATGGGCTACGTTAAGCCATCGCCAATCCAGGCTGAGTGTATTCCTCACCTGCTGGCGGGCCGTGATGTGCTGGGTATGGCGCAGACCGGTAGTGGTAAAACAGCAGCGTTCTCGCTGCCGCTGCTGAACAACGTTGATCCTTCTGTCCGCGCACCGCAAATCCTGGTGCTGGCGCCGACCCGCGAACTGGCGGTTCAGGTGGCTGAAGCGATGACAGAATTCTCTAAACACATGCGCGGTATTAACGTCGTGGCCCTGTATGGTGGCCAGCGTTATGACGTGCAGCTGCGCGCACTGCGCCAGGGTCCACAGATCGTGGTTGGTACCCCGGGCCGTCTGCTGGATCACCTGAAACGCGGTACCCTGGACCTGTCCAGCCTGCGTGGTCTGGTACTGGACGAAGCCGATGAAATGCTGCGTATGGGCTTCATCGAAGACGTTGAAACCATCATGGCGCAGATCCCGGAAGGTCATCAGACCGCACTGTTCTCTGCAACCATGCCGGAAGCGATTCGCCGTATCACTAAGCGTTTCATGAAGGATCCGCAGGAAGTGCGCATCCAGTCCAGCATCACTACACGCCCGGACATTTCTCAGTCTTACTGGACCGCTTACGGTCGTAAGTCTGACGCGCTGGTGCGCTTCCTCGAAGCGGAAGACTTCGATGCTGCTATCATCTTCGTGCGCACCAAAAATGCCACGCTGGAAGTCGCAGAAACGCTGGAGCGTAACGGCTACAACAGCGCCGCGCTGAACGGTGACATGAACCAGGCGCTGCGTGAGCAGACGCTGGAGCGCCTGAAAGACGGTCGTCTGGATATCCTGATCGCGACTGACGTTGCGGCCCGTGGTCTGGACGTTGAGCGTATTAGCCTGGTGGTTAACTACGACATCCCGATGGATGCCGAATCGTATGTACACCGTATCGGCCGTACCGGTCGTGCGGGTCGTGCTGGCCGTGCGCTGCTGTTCGTTGAGAACCGCGAGCGTCGTCTGCTGCGCAACATCGAACGCACCATGAAGCTGACTATTCCGGAAGTTGAACTGCCTAACGCTGAGCTGCTGAGTCAGCGCCGTCTGGCGCAGTTCGCTGCCAAAGTTCAGCAGCAGCTGGAAAGCAGCGATCTGGATCAGTACCGTGCGCTGCTGGCTAAAATGCAGCCAGAAGAAGAGCTGGATATGGAAACGCTGGCCGCTGCACTGCTGAAAATGGCACAGGGCGAACGTCCACTGATTCTGCCACCGGATGCACCACGTCCACAGCGTCGTGAATTCCGCGATCGCGATGAGCGTGGCGGCGACCGTCCACGTCGTGACAGCCGTGACAGTCGCGAAGGTGGCGATCGTCCACGTCGCGAACGTCGTGACGTTGGCGAAATGCAGCTGTACCGCATTGAAGTGGGCCGTGACGACGGTGTTGAAGTGCGTCATATCGTGGGCGCGATTGCTAACGAAGGCGACATCAGCAGCCGTTACATCGGTAACATCAAGCTGTTTGGTACTCACTCCACTATCGAGCTGCCAAAAGGCATGCCGGGTGAAGTCCTGCAGCACTTCACGCGTACGCGTATTCTCAACAAGCCGATGAATATGCAGCTGCTGGGCGATGCACAGCCACACGAGCGCACCGAGCGTCGTAGCGGCGGTCGTGACTTCGGTGGTGAGCGTCGTGGTAACCGCGAGGGTGGCAACCGTGAAGGTGGCGCACCGCGTCGTTTCTCTGAGCGTCGCGAAGGCGGTCGTGAAGGCGGACGTTTCAGCCGTGAAGGTGGCCGTGGCCCACGTCGCGACGAAGGTGCAGCTGCACCACGTCGCCGTGATGCATAAGCGTTAATCGCTTAAAAATAAAAAGGACGCGCAAGCGTCCTTTTTTTATGTCTGTAACGCGGGCTTTACACGCCGCCGGCAATCAGCACCCGCTCACCGGTAACATAAGCCGACTCTTCCGACGCCAGAAACAGCGCCACCTGCGCCACATCCTCCGGCAGGCCAAAGCGTCCCAGCGGCGTGGCCGCGATCAGCTGCGCTTTAAATTCCGCATTCATTTTTTTCGCTGCCAGCAGCCCTTCGGTCAGAATGATCCCCGGTGCCAGCGCGTTGACGCGAATATTACGCGGGCCCAGCTCACGTGCCAGCCCCTGCGTTAAGGTATCGATTGCGCCTTTGGTCGCTGACCACAGTACCGAGCCAGGCAGGCTGCGCTGGCTGTTCAGCGCGCTGAGGTTGATGATGCAGCCGCCGCGCGCCGGAAAATGCTGCGCCGCCTGCTGGCACACCAGCAGCGTACCGAGCAGATTGACGTTGAGCTGCTGCTGCATGTCGCTGACGCTGAGGCTGGCGAAGTCGCCATGGTGAAACATGCCGGCGTTGTTGACCACGATGTCTGGCGCGCCAAACTGCGCAATACTGCTGGCGAACAGGCGCTGCACGTCAGCTTCACGGGATATATCGGCCTGTACGGCGATGGCGTCGCTTCCCAGCGCGCAGATATCGGTCACCACATCCGCCGCGCCCGCTTCATCCTGACGATAATTCACCACCACCCGGGCGCCGGCCGCGGCGAAAGTCATGGCGATGGCGGCGCCAATGCCTTTCGACGCGCCCGTCACCAGCGCAATTTTGCCTTCAAGTGCTTGCATTGTGTCTCTCCACCTGAGATTTCGGGTGAGTAAAGCATGCGCTGTTGCCGCTTTGTGCGGTAGCGCAATCCTGCAAGCTTTTTGCACGATCCTGCAAATCTGTGGCGCAGGGACTAGGCGCAACCGCATCGGCAGGTAAGAATGGGGATTCAGTGATTTTTCATCGCGGAGTGCATAACGCATGATTCATCAGGAACAGTGGCAGCAGCTGGTGGCGATGATTGCCCGTCACGCGCAGCAGGATGGGCGTACCGCCAGCGCGATTGATTTTCTCTCTTTTGGCCGCAGCTCGCACCCCTCAAGCCTGGCGCACATTGCCAGCTGGGCGGGGTTTGCGCTGATGGCCCAGGGCCAGAAAGCACTGCGCATGGGCGATGATGTGATGCATTACGGGCCGGGCGATCTGCTGTTGGTCACCATGGACATGCCGGTGCAGTCCTGCGTGGTGCTGGCGACACCAGAGAAACCCTGTCTTGGCGTCGGCATCACCATCAACGAAGCGCGCCTGCTGCGCTATCTGGAGCATTTCCCGCCGCAGCAGATTGGCAGCGCCGCCCCCGAACGCAGCATTACCGTGCACAAAGTCGCGCCACCGCTGGTGGATGCGGTGATGCGGCTGGTGGCGCTGCTGGATCAGCCACAGGATATCGCCGCGCTGGCACCGCTGATTGAGCAGGAGATTTTCTATCGCCTGCTGACCGGGCCGGAAGGGCCGCGCATTCTGAATATGGCGCTGACCGAGCGCCCGGGCAACAAAGTGGCGCGCGCGGCGCGCTGGCTGCGCGAAAACTTTCATCAACCGCTGAAGGTGGATCAGCTGGCCAGCAGCGTTGGCATGAGCATTTCATCGCTGCATCATCACTTTAAAGCGGTTACGGCGATGACGCCGATGCAGTATCAGAAGCAGCTGCGGCTCAATGAAGCGCGCCGGCTGATGATGATTGAGAAGCTGGATGCCGGGACGGCGGGCTATCGGGTGGGCTATCAGAGTGCGTCGCAGTTCAGCCGGGAGTACAGCCGTTTTTACGGCCAGTCACCGGCGCGCGATGTGCGCAAGATGGCGGTGGGGCCGGAAGGACTCTCCCCACCGCAGTAAGGCTTACAGCGTGCGTGCGGCTTCCATCGCCAGCGCGAACGAACGCAGGCGCGCCTGCGGATCGTAAATCTGGCCGTTGACCATGATCTCATCCGCCTGGGTTTCGCGCAGCAGCGCGGCAAGGCCGTGGCGTACTTTATCTTTATCGCCCACCACCGACATGCTCAGCGCCTGCTGCACGCCATACTGTTCGGACGGCGACCACAGGTTATCCATGTTCTCCACCGGCGCCGGCAGCGGGCCGGGCTTGCCGCGACGCAGATTAATGAACTGCTGCTGCATCGAGGTGAACAGGAAGCGCGCATCACGATCGCTGTCTGCCGCCACCACGTTGACACACACCATAGCGTAAGGTTTTGCCAGACGCGCAGAGGGCTGGAATTTTTCGCGATACAGGTGCAGCGCCTGCAACAGCAGGTCTGGCGCGAAGTGCGAAGCAAAGGCAAACGGCAGACCAAGCTGCGCCGCCAGCTGCGCGCTATACAGGCTGGAACCCAGCAGCCACACCGGAATTTTCAGCCCGAGGCCAGGCACCGGCTGCACCGGCGGATGCTCGCCCTCTTCGGCATCGAACCAGCGGATCAGATCGGCCACATCTTCCGGGAAGCTGTCGGCCTGGGCGCTCGAAAGATGACGGCGCAGCGCCAGCATGGTGCGCTGATCGGAGCCGGGCGCGCGGCCCAGTCCGAGATCGATACGGCCAGGGTAGAGGGATTCCAGGGTGCCAAACTGTTCGGCAATCACCAGCGGTGCGTGGTTGGGCAGCATGATCCCGCCGGAGCCGAGGCGCAGCGTTTCGGTGTTAGCGGCGAGATAGCCAATCAGCACCGACGTTGCGGCGCTGGCGATGCCGGTCATGTTGTGGTGTTCGGCCAGCCAGTAGCGATGAAAGCCAAGGGCTTCAGCCTGACGCGCCAGCGCCAGCGAATTATGGAAGGCATCGCGCGCAGACGAGCCTTGCGGAATGGGGGCCAGATCCAGCACGGACAGGCGAACAGTTTTCTTCTCAGACATGGGTACTCCAGCAAAGGATGGCGCAGGTGATAAGTAAACCTGCACCAGTCAGTATTACGCATCATTACCCATATTAAAACTGCTAATAACGGCAGGAATATAGCCGGAATGTGCCTTTAACCGCCGCTATCCAGCGCCATTCCGGCCAGGCGGCGCCAGTAACCGTTGCTGTCGCTGCCGCGCGCCATCATCAGCGGCGCTTCACCCGCTTCGTTAGCGCGGAAGCGATCAACCTGTGCCAGCGTGCGCTCATCCTGCGGCGACAGGCGCACAATATCGATCCAGCCATGCATACCGGCGAGATCGTTGCCAAGGTTGTAACAGTAGCCGCTCATGGTCTGAATGCCGTTCAGGACAAATACCTGCTGGCCCTCCTGCGACAGCACGCGGCGCCCGGTGGGATAATCAATACAGCAGGTCTGGCAATCATCTTTGGCGCGGTTTTCAGACCGCGCGGTAAAGCAGCGCGCCGACAGCGCCAGCGGCAGATGGCCATAGCCGAGCACTTCAACCTCAAACCGATCGCGCAGGCCAGCGTCATGGCACTGCTGCAACAGCTGAATCAGCCAGTCGCGTGACATCTCCACCGGCATGCACCAGCGCGTCATGCCCTCCTGTAGCAGCAGCTGGAGCGTCTGCGCGTTATACACATTCAGGGTGGGACCGGCGACAAACGGCAGTTTGCGCTCTGCCGCCATGTTCACGGTGCCAATATCGTTGGCTTCCAGTAAGAACTCACCGTTTTCAACATAGCGGCGCAGCTCTTTGACTTCTGAAGGGGATTGCAGCAGCGCCAGCGTGCTCAGCACCACCTGTTTGCCGCTGGCCGCCAGCGTGCGGCCCATCTCCATCCACTGACTGAACGCAGTGGCGCGGCGTTTGCTGCACACCGCTTCGCCGAGGTAGACAATCTCTGCGCTGCTCTCTGCGGCGCGCTGGTAAAACTGCTCCAGCGTATCGGTAGGCCAGTACCACAGCACCGGGCCGATGGCGTATTTCATACGGTCTCCTTATTGCCAGTCGCGGTGATAGGCGCCAAGCGTGGTCTGGCTGCCTTCGGAAAGTTCACCGAGCGCGCGCATCCACGGCGCCTGCACCGTGAACTGCTGCGGATCGGCCATGCAGCGATCGATCGCCTGACGCCACACTTTCGCCACCTGTGCCACATAGGCCGGGCTGCGCTGGCGTCCTTCAATTTTCACCGAGGCGATATTGGCGCGCAGCAGCTCCGGCAGCAGCGCCAGGGTATTGAGGCTGGTGGGCTCTTCCAGCACGTGATAGCGCTGGTTATCCACCTCATAGCGCCCTTTACACAGCGTCGGATAGCCCGCACTCTCATCGGCGGCGTAACGGTCAATCAGCACTTCGTTCAGGCGCGACTCCATGCCCTGGGCCGTCTGTTGCCAGCGCACAAATTTGGCCGGTGAACAGGCACCCGCGCTGTTCGGCGACTCGCCGGTCAGCCACGACGAGAGATAGCAGCGGCCTTCGGCCATGATGCACAGGCTGCCAAAGGCGAATACTTCGAGCGGCACCGGCGTTTCGCGTGCCAGCTGCTTCACCTGGTGCATCGACAGCACGCGCGGCAGCACCACGCGGCTCAGCGCAAAGTGGCGGTGATAAAACTGAATGGCCTGCAGATTGGTAGCGGACGCCTGCACTGACAGGTGACGTTCAACCTGCGGATAGCGGCTGGCGGCGTACTCCAGCGTGGCGATATCGGCCAGAATCAGCGCATCGGCACCGTTCTGTGCGGCGACGTCAATGGCGCTTTGCCAGCGGTTAAGGCCGTCGGGATGGGCGAAGGTGTTGATCGCCACGTGCAGTTTACGCCGGTGCTGATGCAGGAAGCGCGCGGCTTCTGCCAGTTTCTTATCGGTAAAATTGAGGCCAGCAAAGTGGCGGGCGTTGGTGTCATCTTTCAGGCCGACGTACACCGCGTCAGCGCCGTGCTCCACCGCCGATTTCAGCGCAGGTAAATTCCCCGCCGGACACAGCAGTTCCATACAATTTCCTCCCCCGGATTCTGAACGCCGTTGAGTGTAAGGAAGCGCAGGTGCAGCAATGTTGATTTAAGGCAGTGAAAGCGGGATTGCCAGGGCGGAATGGAGAATTTTCGCACAGACGCGGGGCGATTTCCTTGATCCCGGTTGAGGCGAAAGCCGACGGATGTGGCAATATAGATAAAATTTTCTCAAGGGAGTGCAGCGCATGTTCGCACGCTTACGCGGCCTGTTAATTGAAAAAGGGCCGGAATTCCTCGCTTTACCGGTGTCGCTAACACCATTCGCCGTGAAAAAAACGGTTTTGCAACAACTCCTAAACTGGCAATTTCGTCATGCTTTGGCTGAAGGTGAGTTAGACTTTCTGCAAGGGCGCTATCTCGGCATTGAGATCGCGGACGTCAATCTGCGCTGGATCACCACGCTGCAGGACGGGCGCCTGACCGTTTCGCGCGACGCCGAAGCAGATGTCTGGTTTCGTGGCGAAGCCAACGATCTGCTGCTGGTAGCAGCACGCAAAGCCGACCCCGATATGTTGTTCTTTCAGCGCCGTCTGGTGATTGAGGGCGACACGGAGCTGGGACTGGAGGTGAAGAATCTGATGGATGCCATAGAACTGGACGCCATGCCCACGCCATTGCGCACGGGGTTGCTGCAGCTGGCTGCTTTTGTTGAGGCAGGAATGACACAGGACGCGAAGGCCGCTGAGGCGCGCGCGGGGATCTCATGTTGATTCGTACTGAAATTGGTGTGGACGCGGCAGGCATCGACAGCCTGTTAAAGCGCAGTTTTGCCACCGCAGCCGAAGCGGAACTGGTACAGCAGCTGCGTGAAGACGGTTTACTCACGCTGGGCGTGGTGGCTACCGATGACGAAGGCCAGGTGCTGGGTTATGCCGCCTTCAGTCCGGTGACGTTGCAGGGCGAGGATCGTAACTGGGTGGCGCTGGCGCCGCTGGCGGTTGATGCCTCGGTGCGCAGTCAGGGCATTGCTAAACAGCTGGTGTATGAAGGGCTCGATTCGCTCAATGAGTTCAGCTACAGCGCCGTGGTGGTGCTGGGCGATCCGCAGTTCTACAATCCGCTCGGCTTTGAACCGGCGGCGCGTCACGGCCTGCACTGCCGCTGGCCCGGCAGCGAAGCGGCGTTTCAGGTGTATAAACTGGCGGACGATGCATTCGATGGGGCAGAAGGGCTGATCGCCTTCTCGGCACCTTTCAATCGTATCGACTAAACCACGCCGTTAAGCAGGCCGGCTGCTGGGCAACAAGCAGCAGTTTCTGCGCCCGGCTCAGCTGTTTTACCTGATACTCCAGCCGGGAAGCCGCCGCGCGATCGCCGGCCGCGCAGTGAAACACCAGCGTCAGCGGACCTTTGCCGCGCAGCGCACGGGCACCGCGCCCCTGCTGGTGCTGCTGCAGGCGACGGTTGACGTCAGTGGTGATGCCGGTATAAAGCATCCCGGCGGCGGTTTGCAGCATATACAACTGCCAGCCCTGTTCCATTTACAAACCTCGTTCATGTGCTGGCGGGCAGTGTAACGCGCCTGCGGCCGCATCGCTATCAACGCACGGAGTTGCTCTTGTCTGACCATTCTCATCTGATTCGCTATCTGAAAAAACAGCACGTGCTGTCGCTGTGTGCCAGCGACGGTGATGCGCTATGGTGCGCCAACTGTTTCTACGTGTTCGATGAAGCGCGCATGGCGTTCTGGCTGATGACCGAAGCGGATACGCGTCACGGCGCGCTGATGGCGCGTCATCCACGCGTCGCCGGCACGGTGAACGGCCAGCCGAAAACGGTGCTGCTGATTAAAGGCGTGCAGTATCGCGGGCGTATTCAGCTGACCGATGAGGCGCAAGCGCTAAAGGCCTATCAGGCGCGCTTTCCGGTGGCAAAAAAAGTCACCGCGCCGCTGTGGGAAATTACGCTGGATGAGCTGAAAATGACCGATAACGCGCTGGGATTTGGCAAAAAGATTGTCTGGCAGCGTTAGCCCGGCACGCGCAGAGGCGCACCGGGCAACCGCCTTACGCTGCGTTCAGAATACGCAGGGATTCGCGGTTAAACGCGGGCAGGTCTTCAGGCGTGCGGCTGGTAACCAGCTTGTCATCATCAACCACCACCTCTTTATCGTAAAAGTCCGCGCCGGCATTACGCAGATCGATGGCGATAGCTTTCACGCAGGTCATTTTGCGACCGCGCACGCCGTTCGCGCTGATCAGCAGCTGCGGACCGTGACAGATGGCGAAAATCGGTTTGCCGCTGGCGACAAACTCTTTGGTAAAGGTGACAAAGCGATCGTCACCGCGCAGCGCGTCAGGCGAATGACCGCCGGGCAGCAGCAGCGCGTCGAACTCGGCCGGGCTGACATGGTCAATATCCTTGTCGATTTTGACTTCGGCTTTGCCCTGCTTTCCCTTCACGGTTTTGCCCGCCTGCATCTCAATGGTGACCACTTCATGGCCCGCTTTGGTGAAGGCCTCGGCCGGTGAGGTAAACTCTGAGTCTTCAAATTCATCGGTAATCAGAACCGCTATTTTCTTGCTCATCTTTCTCCTCCTTGCTGGTCACGCACCTGCTGTGCGTGACACGTTTCAACAGACAAGTCTGGACCCTGAGCGCGGAAACGCAAGCCAGCCGGCGCAGGTGGGATTGGTTAAATTCCGGAGACAGATCAAGTTTAAGCGTGACGACGCTGGCACACAGGCATAACCTGAATAACACTGTGGGATCTGCGTCGCGCCCTACGCGCGACATACGTTATTCAGTTGAATACGGAACCGGTTATGACCCAATTCGCCTCACCTGCACCAGCGGCTCGCTTCGCCTGGTGGAAACCGCTGCTGTTCTTCGCCGTGGTACTTATCGGCCTGTGGTACGTAAAATGGCAGCCTTACTATGGCAAAGCCTTCACGGCCGCAGAAACCCATTCCATCGGCCGCTCTATTCTTGCCAATGCCGCAGATTCGCCGTGGCGCGCCGCGCTGGATTACGCCATGGTCTATTTTCTCGCGGTGTGGAAAGCCGCGGTGCTCGGCGTGGTGCTGGGCTCGCTGGTGCAGGTGCTGATTCCGCGCCGCTGGCTGCTGCGCCTGATGGGCAGCAACCGGCTGGGGGCCACGCTGGTCGGCACCGGTTTTGGCCTCCCGGGCATGATGTGCAGCTGCTGTGCCGCGCCGGTGACCGTCGGCCTGCGCCAGGCGCAGGTTTCAAGCGGCGCGGCGATGGCGTTCTGGCTGGCGAATCCACTGCTCAATCCGGCAACGCTGGTGTTTATGGGCTTTGTGCTCGGCTGGCAGTTTGCCGCCATTCGGCTGGTGGCGGGTGGGGTGATGGTGCTGGGCATTGCCATGCTGGTGCAGCGCAGCGTGCCGGAAACCGCCGTTGCCGCGCCGCTGTTGCCGCAAGAAAGCCATGAACGGTTTGTGACGCGCTGGCTGCGCGTGATGTGGCGGCTGTTCTGTAACACCATTCCGCTCTACATTGTGGCGGTGCTGCTGCTCGGCGCCGCGCGCGTCTGGCTGTTTCCGCACGCGGACGGCGCGGTAGGGAATACGCTGTTCTGGGTGATGCTGATGGCCATCGCCGGCTGCCTGTTTGTGATCCCGACCGCCGCCGAAATCCCTATCGTGCAAACCATGATGCTGGCGGGCATGGGCATCGCACCGGCGCTGGCGCTGCTGGTGACGCTGCCCGCGGTCAGCGTGCCGTCGCTACTGATGCTGCATCGCGCGTTCCCGCCGCGCGCGCTGTGGATCGCCTTCTGCGGCGTGGCCGTCAGCGGCATGCTGCTCGGCATCCTCGCACTGTGGCTGGCGTAGATACCAGATAGTCTGATTGCGGCTGCCGCGCCACAGCAGCCGCGCATCTTTTTCCGCTTCGATGAAACGTCCATCAATCAGCACGTCGATTTCCGCAATCACTTCGCGCTGCGCCGCCGTCAGCTCCGCCAGGGTGTAGCCGGTCCACAGCCAGATATCTTTATCCGGACAGTCGCGCCGCACGCGCTTCACCAGCCGGCGAATATGCGGCACATTGTGCGGATGCAGCGGATCGCCGCCGCTCAGCGACAGCCCCTGACGTGGAATGCGGCGATCCTGCAGATCGGCGATCAGCTGCTCCTCCATGGCCAGCGTAAACGGCACGCCGGAGTCAGGCCGCCAGGTGCTCTGGTTGTAGCAGCCGCGACACTGATGTTCACAGCCCGCGACGAACAGCGTGCAGCGCGTGCCGGGACCATTCACGATATCCACATCGTAGTAGCGATGAATGTGCATCATCCCAGCTGTCCGGTATCAAGGTGTTTGACGCGGCGCTGCACCTCTTCCTGCTTGCCGGCGTTGAACGGTCGCGCATCCGGGCTGCCAAGATAGCCGCAGACGCGGCGCGTGACCGAAACGCGCGCCGGATCGTGATTGCCGCAGCTCGGACAGGTAAAGCCTTTGCTGGTACAGCTGAACTCGCCGCTGAAGCCGCACTCGTAGCACTCATCGATCGGCGTGTTGGTGCCGTAATAGGGCACGCGGTCGTAGCTGTAATCCCACACATCTTCCAGCGCCCGCAGGTTGTGCTGAATGTTGGGGTATTCGCCGTAACAGATGAAGCCGCCGTTAGCGATGGCCGGGTAGGGCGCTTCAAAGTCGATTTTGTCGTACGGATTGACCTTTTTCTCTACGTCGAGATGGAAGCTGTTGGTGTAATAGCCCTTGTCGGTCACGCCCGGCACTACGCCAAATTCGGCGGCATCAAGGCGACAGAAGCGATCGCACAGGTTTTCACTGGGCGTACTGTACAGGCTAAAGCCGTAGCCGGTTTCCGCTTTCCACGCATCCACCGCCTGGCGCAGATGCGTCACAATCGCCACACCGGTTGCGCGCAGATGCGCGGCATCATACGGATGCACGGCGTTGCCGCTTAGCGCGTTAAGCGTTTCATGCAGACCGATATAGCCCAGCGAGATCGAGGCGCGGCCGTTGCGAAAGATCTTGCCCACCTCGTCGTCCGCGTTGAGCCGCACGCCGCAGGCGCCTTCCATATAAAGAATCGGTGCGACGCGCGCTTTGGTTTTTTCCAGCCGGGCAATGCGGGTCATCAGCGCCCGCTTCGCCAGCGCCAGGCGTGCATCCAGCAGCGTCCAGAAGCGGGCTTCGTCTCCCTGAGCTTCTAACGCAATGCGCGGCAGGTTGAGGCTGATCACGCCGATGTTGTTGCGGCCCTCATGAATCTGCTCGCCGTTTTCCTCGTAAACGCCGAGGAAGCTGCGGCAGCCCATCGGCGTTTTGAACGAGCCGGTGACTTCCACCACTTTGTCGTAGTTGAGGATATCCGGATACATGCGCTTGCTGGCACACTCCAGCGCCAGCTGTTTGATGTCGTAATTGATGTCGCCGGCGCGTCGATTGACGCCTTCGCGAATGGCGAACACCAGCTTAGGAAACACCGCGGTTTTATGGTTTTTGCCCAGCCCGGCAATGCGGTTGCGCAAAATCGATTGCTGAATCAGGCGCGCCGCCCAGTCGGTACCGAGGCCAAAGCCAAAAGTGACGAACGGCGTCTGGCCGTTGGCGGTGTGCAGCGTATTAACCTCGTACTCCAGCGACTGAAACGCGTCGTAGCACTCTTTTTCCGTGCGTGCGCGCGCGTAAGCTTCCACGTCAGTAATCTGCCATTCGCGGGCAATCTGGCGATGTTTTTCGAGGCTGAGGGTGACAAACGGCGCCAGCACTTCGTCAATGCGGTTAATGGTGGTGCCGCCGTAAATATGGCTGGCGACCTGCGCAATGATCTGCGCCGTCACCGCGGTGGCGGTGGCGATGGATTTTGGCGGTTCAATCTCGGCGTTACCCATTTTGAAGCCGTGCGTCAGCATGCCGTGCAGATCGATCAGCATGCAGTTAAACATCGGGAAGAAGGGAGAGTAGTCGAGATCGTGGTAATGGATTTCCCCACGCTCGTGCGCCAGCACCACATCGCGCGGCAGCAACTGCTGCTGGGCATAATGTTTGGCCACGATGCCGGCCAGCAGGTCGCGCTGCGTCGGGATCACTTTGCTGTCTTTGTTGGCGTTTTCGTTGAGCAGCGCCGCGTTGGTCTGTTCCACCAGGCCGCGAATGGCATGGTGCAGCTTGCCGCGCTGCTCGCGCGCCAGATCGCGGTCGTGACGGTATTCAATATAGGCGCGCGCCAGCTGCGGCCAGCGTCCGCTCATCAGCGCCTCTTCCACGGCACACTGGATGTCGCGAATATCGACTTCAGCCTGGGTTGCCAGCTGCGCGCTGACCTGCTGAGCGACCGTCGTGCACCAGGCCAGGTCGTCAACCTGGGCGGCCTGCGCGGCGGCACGCACTGCAGCTTCAATGCGCCGGGCATCAAACGGCACCCTGCAGCCGTCACGCTTAATCACTACCGTTGCCATCTTCCCTTTCTCCGCTGGAAACTACATGTAGATAATTTTAAGGAGTGTAATCGCAACATGTGGTGTTTCAGAGGAAATTAATCGCACTGTTTTTGACCTGTCGCAAAGAAGCGCGGCCAGCGCCTGAAAGCCGTGCAGTGGTCAACAGCCGCTACACTGAAAAGTTTTAAGCCGCACAAACTTCAGCCGGTTGCAACTTGCTTTGCGTTGCGAAACAGGTTTAATGAGCGTTTTGCGCCATTTCCGGCCCATCGTTTTGCCTTACAAGGATGCCCACCATGCTTCTGCCCCGTACGCTGCTGGCCGTTTTGTGTTCCCTGACGTTTTCCACGCAGGCCGCACCGGCAGGCGATCTGCCGCTGATGCCATGGCCACAGCAGGTGACGCAGCCCGCAGGCGGTGGCGCGTTTACCCTGACGCCGCAATTTTCGCTGCACATCACCGGCGATCACCTGGAAGGGGCCGAAGCGCGCTGGCGCGCCCGCATTGCGCGGCAAACCGGCTGGGCGCTGCTGCCCGCCAGCCCGGCCAGCGATCGTCCCGCCATTCAGATCCGGATTGCCGACGCGGTCGATCCGCTACCGCAACCGGACAGCGACGAAAGCTACCGTCTGGAGGTCAGCAGCAGTGGCGTACTGCTGCAGGCACCTACCCGTTTTGGCGCGATGCGCGGCATGGAAACCCTGCTGCAGCTGATCGCCAACACCGCCAGCGGCACGCAAATTCCCTTTGTCACCATTGACGATCGGCCGCGCTTCCCGTGGCGCGGCGTGCTGATCGACCCGGTGCGCCACTTCCTGCCGCTGGAAACCCTCAAGCGGCAGATTGATGGTATCGCCGCGGCGCGCATGAATGTGTTCCACTGGCACCTGACCGACGATCAGGGCTGGCGCTTTGCTTCCAGTCACTATCCGCAGCTGCAGCAGCAGGCCAGTGATGGCCTGTTCTACAGCCAGCAGCAAATGCGCGAGCTGGTGCACTATGCCACCCAGCGCGGCGTGCGCGTGGTGCCGGAAATCGATCTGCCCGGCCATGCTTCCGCTCTTGCCGTGGCGATGCCGGAGCTGATGAGCGCGCCGGGTCCATATGCCATGGAGCGCGGCTGGGGGGTATTTAAACCCTTGCTCGATCCCAGCAATGAAGCGGTGTTTCGCTTTATCGACACGTTGATCGGCGAAGTCGCGGCGATCTTTCCCGATCCCTACATTCATATCGGCGGGGATGAAGTCGATCCCAGTCAGTGGAACGCCTCACCGAAGATTCAGCAGTTTATGCGCGATCACGGCCTGCAGGACGCCCATGCGCTGCAGGCGTGGTTCAACCAGCGGGTGGAGAAGATTCTCGCCGCGCATCAGCGGCGCATGCTTGGCTGGGATGAGGTGTACCATCCCGACCTGCCGAAAAGTATTGTGATTCAGTCGTGGCAGGGGCAGGACGCGCTCAGCGAAGTGGTAAAGCAGGGGTATCGCGGCATTCTTTCCACCGGTTTTTATCTCGACCAGCCGCAGAGCGCCGCGTATCACTATCGCAACGAGCTCTGGCCGCAGGGGCTGAACGGCGTCGATCAACTGCGCGCCGACGATCAGGCGCAATGTTGGCAGTTTACTATGCCGCGTCTGAAAGGCAGCGCGGTGCAGGGCAGTTTCACCCTGATTGAGAGCAAAAACGGCTGGCGCGGTTTTATCGATTTCAGCGGCAAGGCGCGACGCCAGGTCAGCGACATTCGCTGGCTGTCACCGACGCAGCTGACCTTCAGCGTCGACAGCTGGATGGGGCCGTTTCAGCCGGTGGTGACGCTGACGCGTGACAGCCTGACCGGCTACGTGCTGGTGGGCAACGTGCGCTATCCGACCACAGGCAGCAGGCTGGCGCAGATACCGGCCGGTATTGCCCCGGTACTGCCCACGCCCGCTCAGCTGCAGCGTGATTTGCTGGGCGGTGAAGCGGCGCTGTGGGCGGAGAATGTGAATAGCCGGGTGATTGATACGCGACTGTGGCCGCGCGCCTTTGTGGTGGCGGAGCGGCTGTGGTCGGCGCAGGATGTGACCGACAGCGAGAATATGTACCAGCGGCTCAGCGCGATTGATCGCTGGGGAACGGTGTCGGTCGGCCTGCAGCAGCATCAGCAGGCCGAGGTGCAGATGATGCGACTGGCCAACAGCAGCGATATCACTCCGCTGCGCGTGCTGGCGGAAGTGCTGGAACCGGCGCAGTATTACACCCGCCAGCACCTGAAGTTTCAGGCCGGGCATTATGACTATTTTGAGCCGCTGAACCGGCTGGCGGACGTACTGCCGGCCGAGAGCGAGCCGGTGCGGCTGCTGGATAAGCAGGTGGATGCGCTGATTGCCAATCGCGGCGATCATGCTGCCGCCAGCGCCCTGCGCCATCAGCTGCAGCGCTGGCAGCGCAACAGCGATGCGGTGATGCCGCTGGTGCTGGGCAACTATCAGCTGAAAGCGCTGCAGCCGCAGGTGCGCCAGGTCGCAGAGCTGAGCCGGATGGGGCTGGATCTGGTGAACGCACTGGAGCGCAACCAGGCCTACGGTGCAGGCGAGGTGGCGCAAATGCACGCCCAGCTGGATGCGGCGGCGCAGGTGCAGGATGAAACGGTGCTGGCGCTGGTGCGACCGCTGGAGAAACTGCTGCGATCGTCGAGATAGGGAAGAGCGGAAGTCACGAACTATGCAGGGTCGTCATTGATGACGACCTGGCGATCTCGCCAGGTGCGCACGGATACGCCCCCTGCATGCTGTGTGAATGATGACCGCTAAATCAGCGACGTACCGCGATGGCTTCGATCTCAATCTTCACGTCTTTCGGCAGACGCGCCACTTCCACGCAGGAGCGCGCCGGGAAGCTGGCCTGATGCTCGGTAAAAAACGCTTCATAGGTGGCGTTGACCGTGGCGAAATCGTTCAGGTCTTTGACGAACACAGTGGTCTTCACAATGTCGCCCACCTGCAGGCCAGCGGCCAGCACAATCGCCTTCACATTCTCGAGCGACTGACGCGCCTGCGCGGCGATGTCGTCCGGAACCGCACCGGTGGCCGGATCGACCGGGATCTGGCCGGAGGTGATGATCATGCTGCCGAGATCCACGCCCTGGACGTACGGGCCAATCGCTGCCGGGGCTTTTTCAGTACTGATTTCGCGAGACATTGTTTCTCCTTAGGCATGCGCGGCGAACCCTTGTCCGCCGCGAAAATGTTCGCCCCATTATAGGGAGGAAACGGGCGATTACCAGTGACCGAGCACCACGTGGCGCGCGAACTCTTTCTCGCAGTATTTACACTTCAGGTGCACATCGTCGTCACGCTGTTTCACCGCAAAGCTGGAGAACACCGGCTCGCTGCGGCTGATGCAGTTGCCGTTGGGGCAGGTCAGCACGCGCTCGATGCGTTCCGGCAGCGTCGGTGCGATCTTCGCCACCACTTCATACTCATCAATGCGATTCACCGTGGCGTGCGGCGCGTACACCGCCAGCTGATTGATCTGATCATCGGTCAGAAAAGTATTTTCGATTTTGATCAGATCCTTACGTCCCATCTCGCCCGACGGCAGATTAAGGCCGATGGTGATGCGCTGATCGGTTTCAGTGAGGCGGAACAGTGACAGTAGCTTAAAGCCGACCTGCGCCGGAATATGGTCGATCACCGTGCCGCGTTTGATGGCTTCAACCTGCAGTTTGTTATCGTGGGTCATCGTTCTGCTCCTTACAGTGCCAGTTCGCTATTCAGTACCAGCGCCAGCAGGGCCTGGCGGGCATAGATGCCGTTGCCGGCCTGCTGGAAATACCAGGCGTGCGGCGTGCTGTCGACATCGGTGGTGATCTCATCAATGCGCGGCAGCGGATGCAGTACCTTCATGTTATCGCGCGCACCGGCCAGGTCGGCCGCCCGCAGGATGAACTGCGCTTTCACGTTGGCATACTCTGAGGGATCGAGACGCTCTTTCTGTACGCGCGTCATGTAGAGAATATCCAGCTCCGGCATCACTTCTTCGATGCTGTCGTGGCGCGACCAGGCAATATTCTGCTCATCCAGCATATCGGTGATGTAGGACGGCATCGCCAGCGCATCCGGTGCGATGAAGTAGAAGCGGTTGCCGCTGAATTTCGCCAGCGCCTGGGTCAGCGAATGCACGGTGCGGCCATATTTCAGGTCGCCGACCATCGCCACGTTGAGGTTATCGAGGCGGCTCTGGGTTTCCCGGATGGTGAACAGATCGAGCAGCGTCTGCGTCGGGTGCTGGTTGGCGCCGTCACCGGCGTTAAGGATCGGCACGCCGCCCGAAAACTCCGTGGCCAGCCGCGCCGCCCCTTCCTGCGGATGGCGCATCACGATGGCATCCACATAGGTGCCAATCACCGAGATGGTATCGGCGAGGGTTTCCCCTTTCTTGCCCAGCGAGGTGTTGCTGCCGTCGGCAAATCCCACCACCGAGGCGCCCAGCCGGTGCATCGCGGTTTCAAATGACAGGCGGGTGCGCGTTGAGGCCTCAAAGAAGCAGCTGGCGATAACGTTGTGTTTCAGCAGCTCCGGCTGCGGATGGGCTTTCAGCTGGGCGGCGGTATGCAGCACCAGCTCCAGCTCATCGCGGTTGAGGTCGTTGATGGAAATAATGTGCTTGCGATATAGCGGGTTGGCCATAGCTCTCTCCTCTGCGCTGCCGGATTGCGGACAAAAAAAAGCCCCTTTACAGGGGCTTTTTGGCGATCGATGAATGACGGAAAGAAACAGGTGCGCCGCCTGCATTCAGGCGTACGGGAGCGGCAAATTGTGCGCTGCGCTGTTGCATGTTTCCTCCGGCAAATTGTGGCGCATTATACGCATTCACTGAGCCGCATCAAGCAGAAATCACGCGCGAGGTAAACGTTTGCGCTGTGCAGGCTTAACGCTGGCTCAGCGTCGCCACCATCACCGCTTTGATGGTGTGCATGCGGTTTTCCGCCTGGTCAAACACCACGCTATGGTCGGATTCAAACACCTCGTTGCTGACTTCCATGCCGTCGTGCAGACCATACTGTTCGGCCATCTGTCGTCCGAGCGTGGTTTGGTCATCATGAAACGCGGGCAGGCAATGCAGGAATTTCACTTGCGGATTGCCGGTCAGCGCCAGCATCGCGCTGTTCACCTGATAGGGACGCAGCAGGGCGATGCGCTCTTCCCACACCGATTTTGCTTCGCCCATCGATACCCAGACGTCGGTATAGATGAAATCAGCACCCTGCACGCCTTCGGCAATCTCTTCTGTCAGGGTGATTTTGCCGCCGGTGTGCTGTGCTGCCGCGCGGCACTGCGCCACCAGCTCCTCTTCTGGCCAGCAGCCTTTCGGTGCCACCAGCCGCAGATCCAGCCCCACCAGCGCCGCCGCTTCCAGCATGCTGTTGCCCATGTTGTTGCGCGCATCGCCGACGTACACCAGCGTCATCTGGTTCAGCGCTTTGCCCGGCAGATGCTCCTGCATGGTCAGCAGGTCAGCCAGCAGCTGCGTCGGATGGAACTCGGTGGTCAGGCCGTTCCACACTGGCACGCCGGCATATTCGGCCAGCGTCTCCACCAGCGCCTGGCCGTAGCCGCGATACTGAATGCCGTCATACATACGTCCCAGTACGCGCGCGGTGTCTTTCATCGACTCTTTATGGCCGATCTGGCTGCCGCTCGGGCCGAGATAGGTGACGTTAGCGCCCTGATCGTAGGCGGCAACTTCGAAAGAGCATCGGGTACGGGTCGAGTCTTTTTCGAAGATGAGCGCGATGTTTTTGCCTTTCAGGTACTGGGTTTCGCTGGCGTTTTTCTTTGCCTGTTTTAATTCACTGGCGAGTGATAACAAACCGGTGATTTCGGCTGGGGTGAAATCCAGCAATCTCAGGAAATGTCTCGAATACAGCTGACTCATACTGCGCTCCGCATTACATCAATAATGAATTAAAATTCAATCTAACCGTATGAATATGCATTTTCAACCCCAGCGATAAGAAACTTTCTGTTTTGTGTAGTGGCGCGCGAGGCAGTGTGGGAAAATAATTGCATTCACTGCCACCATTTTGAGGACACGCCCATGGCATACGAAGCATTGCTGGAAGAACAGCGCGAAGAGACGCGCCTGATCATTGAAGAGTTGCTGGAAGACGGCAGCGATCCGGATGCGCTTTACACCATCGAGCATCATCTCTCCTGCAACAACTTCGACTCGCTGGAGAAAGCCGCGGTTGACGCTTTCAAGCTGGGCTATGAAGTCACCGAGCCGGAAGAGCTGGAGCTGGAAGACGGCAGCACCGTGATGTGCGTCGACATCCTGAGCGAATCGGCGCTGAAGCCGGAACTGATTGACGCGCAGGTCGAGCAGCTGGTGAATCTGGTCGGGAAATATAACGTCGATTACGACGGCTGGGGCACCTACTTTGAAGATCCGGATGCCGAAGATGAAGACGACGGCGAAGAGATCGACGACGAAGACGATGACGGTGTGCGTCACTAAGCCCTGACGGGCGGCACGTGCCGCCCGGTAATTTTCCTGCCAGCAAAGAACCTCCGATGAATTACGCTTCGCTATTAGACCCCATTCACCAGTTTTTACAGTGCCGCACGCCGCAGGCGTGGATTGATGAAGCGCGCAAGCCGGAAAATCTCACGCTGCTGCTTACCGATCACATGGTATGCGAGTTGAAAGCGGCGCAGACCGCGGTGTGGCTGATCCGCAAATACGTCGCGGATAAACCCAGTGGCGACGCGATTCTGGCATGGCTGCAGCCGTACGAAGATTTTATTTTCGGCGAGAATCACGACAGCGATTTTATCAATGCCCACAAGAATCTCAGCAAAAGCATTATTGTGCGCAATGAACTGCCGTGGGCTGATGAGATGGTGGAAAAGATGGTACTGCTGATCAAAGAGGAGCTGCACCACTTTTATCAGGTGTGGGAAATCATGCAGGCGCGCGGTTTGCCCTATCGCAAGATCACCGCCAGCCGCTACGCCAAAGGGCTGCTGCGTGAAGTGACCACCCATGAACCGGATACGCTGGTGGATAAACTGATTTGCGGGGCGTATATCGAAGCGCGTTCCTGCGAGCGCTTCGCCAGCCTGGCGCCGTATCTGGATGCGCAGCTGGAGAAGTTTTACATCTCACTGCTGCGTTCCGAAGCGCGCCACTATCAGGATTATCTGACGCTGGCGGCACAGATTTCACCGAAGGATATCGCGCCGCGCGTGCGGGCGATCGGGGCAGCGGAAGCGCGCTTGATCAGCGAACCGGACGCTGAGCTGCGCTTTCACAGCGGCGTGCCGGCGTTTTGATTTGGTGCGCGCGGCGAAACTTCCTGACCCAGCCTTCAGGCGTTGTCTTACTAACCGCCTTATCTTTGCATACCTTCTGTGTAAAGACGCTGGGGGTAGTCATTAAGCAGTGAGTCATTAAAGGCTTATAAATACCATGGAAGCAGGAATGAATTTGCCCGATCAGATCTTCGCGGCGCGCTGATGGCCCCAGGTCAGGTAGTAGACATCATAAAAATCCACTTCCCCTTTCTGCTGCATCAGGCGATCGATGCCGCTGCGCACGCGCTCGGGCGTACCCGGATTCTCCAGGATCTTGTCCAGCGCCTGCTGTGAGACCGGCTGCACGTAATACCACTCGCCGTTGTAGCACACACGCAGATCCAGCGTATCGATGTCCTCGAAGCGGTATTTCGGGTTGATGTCCAGCAGCATCAGAAAACTCATCACCAGCACGAACACCGTGGCGAACCAGAAGGCTGGCCAGCCGAGCATCTCAGTCGAGAAAATCAGCGCCACGCACAGGCCGTAGCACAGGTACATCACGCCCCACAGCCCCGGATGGGTTTTCAGGAAGTTAAAGCTAAAACGCGGCAGATTATCGCGCCGCTCTTCGCGGTTGAGCGTGTCGATTTCATCGATCAGAATTTGTTTAATCGCGTCCATTATTCACCTCTGAATATCACTGCCTGCCAGTAAACCACATAACAGTGAAGGGCGGCAGAGACAGATCAGCGGTGTTTTTTTATAACAGTTTTCCGCAACGCATCAGCTTACCTGCCCGACAATCTGCAGATTGGCATCGTCCGGCACCTCGTTATACGACAGCACATTCAGCCCGCTGGCGAACAGCCGGGCGTAGCGCGCAATCAGCGGCCGCAGCTGCGGCGTCACCAGCAGCACCTGCGTCAGGTTCTGCGCTTTCAGCTGCTCCATCATCACCGGCAGCGTGCTCTGCAGCTGCGTGAGAATGTTAGGGTCGACCGGGAAACTGTCCAGCGCCACTTTGCCGCCCTGCTGCGCCTGATTGAGCGCTGCCAGCAGCAGGTTTTCCAGGTTGTTATCCAGCGTATAGGCGGACAGCGGTTTGTTGTCCGGCGCAATCGCCGCCACCATGGCGCGACGCAGCGCGTAACGCACGTCGGAGGTCAGCAGGATCGGATCTTTGGTGATCGCCACGCTCTCCAGCAGCGTGGTGGCGATGGTGGTGATGTCCTTGAGCGATACCTGATCGTTGAGCAGCAGACGATACACCTTGAGCTGCAGACTGTAGTTCACCGCCGCGTTGAGATCCTCTGACAGCTTCGGCGCCACGCTCGCCAGCCGCTGATGCAGCTGAGTAATATCATCGTAGTTGAACAGCTCCGGCAGGTTTTCGCGCACCACTTTGTTGACGTGCGTGGCCACTACGCTGGCGCAGTCGACTACCTGATACCCCAGATTCAGCGCTTTGGCTTTCTGCTCCGGCAGGATCCAGGTCACCGCCATACCGTATGCGGGATCGGTATCCAGCAGGCCGTCGATCTCACCGTACTGATCCGGCGTCGGCAGCGCCATCAGGCGGTCGGCGTGCACTTCGCCCACCGCGGTGCGAACGCCGTTGATCTTGATAGCGTACTGCGACGGCTTTAAGTGGAAATCTTCACGCAGGGCGATCTCCGGCAGCAGCACGCCGCTGGTTTCTGACACCACCTGGCGCACGCCGCGCATACGCTGAGTCAGCGGTGCGCCTTTGCCTTTATCCACCAGCGTGACCAGCTTGTAGCCCAGATTAAGGCCGATGGGCTCGACCAGCGGAATATTGTCCCAGCTGATGGTCGGCTGTTCGTCCGGCTGCGCCAGCGCCTGATTGATCGCCTCCATGTCGACATGGCTTTGCGTCGGCTTCTGCACCACGCGGCTCTGACGCCACGCGGCGAACAGCAGCAGGGCGGTGAAGACGAGGAACACCATGTGCGGCATGCCCGGCACGATGGCCAGTACAAACATCACGCCCGCGGCGGTATACAGCGTGGCCGGTTTCGCCAGCAGCTGCGACTTCACGTCCTCGCCCATGTCAGCGCCGTCGCTGATGCGCGTCACGATGATCGCCGCCGCCGTCGACAGCAACAGCGACGGGATCTGCGCCACCAGACCGTCACCGATGGTCAGCAGCACATACTGTTCGAACGCCTGGCCGGCCGGTAAACCGTGTTTGAATACACCGATCAGGATGCCGCCCAGCACGTTGATCAGCAGGATCATGATGCCGGCGACGGCGTCACCGCGCACAAACTTGGAGGCACCGTCCATCGCGCCGTAGAAGTCCGCCTCGTTGGCCACATCCTGACGCCGCACGCGCGCCTGTTCCTGATTAATCAGCCCGGCGTTGAGATCGGCGTCGATCGCCATCTGTTTGCCCGGCAGCGCGTCAAGGGTAAAGCGCGCCGACACTTCAGAAATACGCTCGGCCCCTTTGGTCACCACCACAAAGTTGATCATTAAACGCGGCGGCAGGAAAGCGCATCACGGGGCTCACGGCGGCGCATGGAAGGTGGCCTTTGCCGATTTCACGCTGGCGATGATGGCGCTGTTTATGGTGCTGTGGATCATGGGCGCCGTCACCGAAGACGAGCGTAAAGAGATTGTCGCGCAGCTCAACGGCACCTCAGTGTTTAACGGTTCCGGCTTTAATCCGTTCGATGTCGAAACCGGACGCGGCTCCGCCATCATTGGTGAAACGCTGGCGATTGCGCCGCCGACCGAGGGCGCCACCGTCAGTGACACCAGCGCGGAAAACAGCGACAACAACGCCAATCAGCCTAAGGAAGATCTGGACAGCGTGCTGTCGCGCTCCGACGCCGAGCTGGCGCAGCTGCGTCAGCAGATCCAGAGCATCATCAACAGCTATCACGCCCAGAACCTGCTGACGCTGGAAACCCTGCCGCAGGGGCTGCGTATCCTGATTCAGGATGACCAGGATCGCATGATGTTTCCGCGCGGCAGCGCGGTGCTGACGCCGTTTTATCAGCGCCTGCTGACCGAACTCGGTCCGGTGTTTAACCGTATCGACAACAAAATCATGATCAGCGGCCACACCGACGCCGCGCAGTACAGCGGCAACGCGGCGTACAACAACTGGAATCTCTCCGGTGACCGTGCGCTGGCGGCGCGGCGCGCGCTGGAGCGCGGCGGGCTGGAAAGCACGCGCGTGCTGCAGGTGAATGCCATGTCATCCCGTATGCCGCTGGACAAAGCCGATCCGCTCAGCGCACGTAACCGCCGCATTGAAATCATGGTGCTCACCGAGGCGGCAGCCGAGACGCTGTTTCAGTTTTATGGTCGCGAAGGGGAGAACGTGGTGAAACCCATCGCTGACCGCCTGCGATAACCTGTCAGTGCCTTTGAATCAACTGTTGATTCTACCGGTGGCGAAATCCACCGGTTTTTTTTGCCTGTTTTTTGCTGCGGCAGACGCCGGGTAAACGAGGCGCGCCACGGCATGCCACGAAATGTTAAATATGTTAATAGGTAATTTGGCTTTAGTAAGCTAAATCATTCTTTTATGTGAATTTTGCCGGTGTGCGCACATTGCAATGCCCGGTGGCTTTGCCACAATTAGGCAACGTGGCTATCCGGAGAAAGAGTATGTCTGCCCAATCTTCCAGTCTGCTGTTACTGATGTCTTTCGCCGCCGGTACCTTTTCCGCGGGATCGTCAGGTAACCCGCAGCATTTAATGTTATCGCTGCCGTCCGGCGGTGTACCCAATAATCCGTTGCCGCTGATCATCTGGCCGTGCGTGGTGCCGGAAGAGGAGGAGGACAGCGCGGCCTGGTTTGAAAAAACCTTTAGCGCCAGCGGCTGGCCTGCGGCGTGGCGCGCGCCGATTTTTCCTTACACCCACTATCATCCCAACACTCATGAGGTACTGGGCGTCGGCGCGGGCTGGGCGGAAGTGCTGTTTGGCGGCGACAGCGGCCGCATGGTGACGCTGCGTGAGGGGGATGCGGTGCTGATCCCGGCCGGCGTGGGCCATAAACAGGTGTTTGCCTCCGACGACTTTTTCACCGTTGGCGCCTATCCTGAAGGGATGTCACCGGAAACCGTGCGCGACGAACCCTCCCGGCTGCGCGCGTCGAAAGAGCAGATCCAGCGCGTGCCGCTGCCGGATCGCGACCCCTTTACCGGTGGCGAAGGAGCAATGACCGAAATCTGGCTGCCAGTGGCGCAGCAGCTGATGCACCAGTAAGGTGCAAGGCAACGATTATCCGGCGCGGCTCCGCTTTCGGGGCGCGCGTGCCGTTGCGGCGGCGGGCCTCTGGCACACTTTGTGCAGGAGAGAAGTCAGGTCCTCTGACAAGCGCCGGGTAAATCATGAAAGCACGCGACCAGATAGCATCAACCTTCTACGATGAGATGTTGCAGAGCGACGGTCAGCACCGCGCTCACTATCAGCATTACTGGGAATGGTTACAACAGGCGGACAAAGAGGCGGTGGCGCGCAAACGTGAAGAGGCAGAACTGCTGTTTCATCGCGTTGGCATCACCTTCAACGTCTACGGTGACGATGGCGGTGCCGAGCGGCTGATCCCGTTCGACAGCGTGCCGCGCATCATTCCTGCCAGCGAGTGGGCGATGCTGGAACGCGGCATTCGCCAGCGCGTTCAGGCGCTCAACGCCTTCCTGCACGATATCTACCATCAGCAATATATTCTCAAAGCCGGCATCGTGCCGGCCGAGCAGGTGCTGGTTAACGATCAGTATCAGCCCTGTATGCAGGATGTCGATCTGCATCGCCAGATCTACGCGCACATTACCGGTGTCGATATGGTACGCAACAGCGACGGTGACTATTACGTGCTGGAGGATAATCTGCGCACGCCATCCGGCGTCTCTTACATGCTGGAAAACCGCAAAATGATGATGCGCCTCTATCCGGAGCTGTTTGCCGCGCAGCATATCGCGCCGGTGGAGCGCTATCCGTCGCACCTGCTGCAGACGCTGCGCGAAAGCTCGCCGGTTAACGATCCGGTGGTGGTGGTGCTGACGCCGGGACGTTTCAACAGCGCCTACTTCGAACACAGCTTTCTCGCCCAGCAGATGGGCGTGGAACTGGTGGAGAGCGCCGATCTGTTTGTCAAAGACGGCGCGGTGCTGATGCGCACCACCGCCGGGCCGTGCAAAGTGGATGTGATCTATCGCCGCGTGGATGACGCTTTTCTCGATCCGCTCGCCTTCCGGCCGGATTCGATGCTCGGCGTGCCGGGATTACTGTCGGTATACCGATCCGGCAATGTGGTGCTGGCGAATGCGATCGGCACCGGCGTCGCCGATGACAAGTCGATCTACCCGTATGTGCCGGAGATGATCCGCTACTACCTTGATGAAGATCCGATCCTCAACAATGTGCCCACCTGGCAGTGCCGCAAGCCGCAGGATCTGAGCTACGTGCTGGCCAATCTGGCGCAGATGGTGGTGAAAGAGGTGCACGGTGCCGGCGGTTACGGCATGTTGATTGGCCCGGTCGCCAGCCAGCAGCAACTGAGCGAGTTCCGCGAGCGGCTGCTGGCGCGGCCGGATAATTACATCGCGCAGGATACGCTGTCGCTCTCCACCTGCCCGACCTTTATCGACAACGGTCTGGCGCCGCGCCATATCGATCTGCGGCCTTTTGCGCTGTACGGCGCGGATATCCGGCTAGTGCCGGGCGGTCTGACGCGCGTGGCGCTGACCGAAGGCTCGCTGGTGGTGAACTCGTCGCAGGGCGGCGGCACCAAGGACACCTGGGTGCTGGAGGATGACACATCATGCTAAGCCGGACGGCCAGTGGCCTTTACTGGATGGCGCGCTATCTGGAGCGCGCAGAACAACTTGCCCGGGTATTGGATGTGACCCATCGCCTGTCGCTGATGCCGGTGCGCAATCGCCAGGGCGACGAACTGCTGTTGCCGCTCAACCTGACCGGCACGCGTCAGCTGTTTGAAACCCTCAACGGGCGCTGCACCATGCCGCAGCTGTTCAACTTCTTCGCGCTGGATGAGCGTAACCCGAGCAGTATTTTCAGCTGCTGGCAGGCGGCGTGGAACAACGCGCACGCGGTGCGCGGCAGCCTGTCATCCGAAGTGTGGGAGAGCATTAACTCGACGTGGATTGAGATGCGCAACACGCGCCGCCGCGGCATCTCGCCGGCCGGTGCCGACAGCTTCTTCGACTGGGTGAAAGAGCGTTCGCATCTGTTTCGCGGCGCGATGTCCGGCACGCTGCTGCGCGGTGATGCGCTGCGTTTTATCCGGCTTGGCACGCTGATGGAGCGCAGCGACGGCACTGCGCGGCTGCTGAGCGTTAACCAGCAGCTGCTGGAGCAGCATCCCGACACGGTGCGGGAATATTACTGCCTCGATAGTCTGCTGCGTGCGGTGTCGGCGCGCGAAGCCTATAACGCCATCTTTAAGCAGCAGCTGATGCCGCCGCTGGTCAACGAAATGCTGATACTGCGCAGCGAAAGTCCGCGCTCGCTGCACTCCTGCATTGAAGAGATCGCCAGCCAGCTGGAGCAGATTGGCAGCAGCGGCGAGGATCGCCCGCGCTATCTCAGTACGGTCCTGCTGGCGGAGATGCGCTTCAGCACCTGGGAAAGCCTGACGCGCGACGGCCTGCAGCCGTGGCTGGACCATTTTCTCAGCCGCATCAACGCGCTGGCGGAGAGCATCAATCACACCTATCTGGAGGCGAAATGAGACTGAACATTGAGCATAAAACCTGGTACGCCTATGAGCAGCAGGTAAAACTCAGCACCCAGTATCTGCGCCTGACGCCGCAGAATTCGGTGCACCAGCAAGTGCTGTCGTGGCAGCTCGATCTGCCGTGTGAGGCGACGCGCACGCTGGATGCTTACGGCAACGTGCTGCACGTGCTGACGCTGGACAGGCCGCATCAGCTGCTGGAGATTGCCGCGCGCGGCGTGGTCGAGATTCTGGATGCCAGCGAGCTGGCGCCGGATCCGCAGTCGACGCTGTCGCCGCTGGTGTTTCTGCGCGCCACGCCGCTGACCCAGCCGGACGGGGCAATCCGCGACTTCGCCCGGCGTTACTGGCAGGCGGAAAAACCGCTCGCCAGCCTGGAAAAACTGATGGACGAGCTGCTGCTGAAGATGCCGTACCAGCCCGGCAGCACGCAGGTGAGCGACAGCGCGGCGAAAGTGTTTGCTGCCGGCAGCGGTGTTTGCCAGGATCACAGCCACGTGTTTCTCGCCTGCTGTCGCAGCCTGGGGATCCCGGCGCGCTACGTCAGTGGCTATCTGTATACTGACAACGTTGAACACGTTGCTACCCACGCCTGGGTTGAGGCCTGGCTGGATGGCAGTTGGCACAGCTTTGATATCACCAATAACACGCGCAGTACGCGGCAGCATTTGCGGCTGGCGGTGGGCGTCGACTATCTCGATGCCTGTCCGGTGCGCGGCATTCGTCTGGGCGGCGGCGGTGAAGATATGCTGGCGGTGGCTGCGGTGCAACAGGTGCACGGGCAGCAGTAATCGGAACAGGCGTAACTATGACTTATTGTGTGGCAATGCGTTTATCGGCCGGGATGATTTTTGTCTCGGATTCACGCACCAATGCGGGCGTGGATCATATCTCCTCGTTTCGCAAACTGCATGTGTTTCAGGTGGACGATGAGCGCACGCTGGTGCTGCAAAGCGCCGGCAATCTGGCGACGACGCAGAGCGTGATGAGCCTGCTGCGGCGCAACTGCAACGACAGCGAACAACCCAATCTGCTCAACGGGCGTTCGCTGTACGACATTGCGCTGCTGGTAGGCGCCACGCTGCGTGAAGTGATTGCGCGCGACGGCGAGGAGTTTGGCGGCACGCTGCTGCTGGGCGGGCAGATTCGCGGCGAAGAGCCGCGGCTGTTCCAGATCTATCCGCAGGGCAACTTTATTGAAGCCAGCGTCGATACGCCGTACTTCCAGATTGGTGAGAGCAAATACGGTAAGCCAATTATTGACCGCGTGCTGCGCTATGAGACCTCGCTCAGCCAGGCGATGCAGTGTGCGCTGATCTCCATGGATTCGACGCTGGCGAGTAACATCTCCGTCGGCCTGCCGCTCGACGCGATGGTTTACCACAGCGACAGCTTTAGCGACAGCGAGCAGTACCACATCACCGAACAGCATCCCTACTTTTCCCAGATCCGCCAGCTGTGGAGTAAAGGGTTGCTGAGCGTGTTCTCTCAGCTGCCGCCGCTCAAGCTCTGACCTGCTGCCCGGTCGTCACGCTGGCGGACCGGGCCGGGTTTGACTCACACCAGCTCATTGGCGCGCGCCGCCGTATTAATTCCGCTAATCCCTTTCAGGCCGAGCTTACGCAGAATTTTAATTTTATAAGTGCTGATGGTTTTACTGCTCAGCTGTAATTGTGAGGCGATCTCTTTATTACTCATCCCGGAGGCCAGTTTCACCAGCACAATCAATTCGCGGCGCGTTAAACTCATCAATTTCTCGCTTTCAATCAGCTCGGCGGCATCCGCCGCACTGTGCGTGACCGGATAAAAACGTTTTCCGCGCTCGACTTCTTTTATTGCTGTCAATAAAGTTTCCAAATCGCCGCGTTTACATACATAGCCTTCTACCCCTAACTGCAGGCAACAGCGTTGATAAAACAGGCTTTCTGAGGCGGTAAAAACAATGATTTTTTGCTGCGGCAAAATACGTTTAATGTCGGCAATCAGCGGAATGCCCGCGCGGCCGGGCATGGTCAGGTCCAGCAGCACCACGTCTGGCTGCGCATGATGTAATTCGCTAATCAATAAATCGCCTTTGTTGGCAATGCCTGCAACCGAATAGTCATAAGCGTGCAGCAGTGCCTGAATACCCGCACAGATTAATGGGTGGTCATCAACTATAAATACCGAATGAATCATATGTGTAGTCCAAAAATAAACAAAAAAAAGAATGCAAGGAATAAACACCGATGAAAATTCATTAGCAGAGGTGTGACCAGATTAATTCACGGGTCTTAAGAATAAGATTTAAGTCCTGTCTGGAAAATTCTCATTTAAGGTAAATTTGACTTTTTTATGCGCCAGCACAAAGCGCGCCGATACTTTTTCCTGTCCGCATCTGCCGTGGTCATAAATCTGAAAACAAGCCGTTTTAACGTCAGGGGAATAAACCGCTGCGTATAAAAAGGTGCACCATGTTTTCCGTTGATCAGCTTCTCAATACTTACTGGCCAGGCCAGCAGCCGGCGCACTGGCAGAAAAGCCTGCTGAAGTGGGCGGTGCGTGAACAGGAGTTTCAGGACTTTGCCCAGCGCTATCCGCATCTGAAAGGGGTGGATATGGTGGAGCAGGTGCTGGAACACCTGGATGTGCGCTGTGAGCTCAGCGAACGCGACCTTGAACAGATCCCGACGCACGGGCCGGTAGTGATCGTCGCCAACCATCCGCTTGGCGCGCTGGACGGCCTGGCGCTGCTGGCGGCGGTATCGCAGGTGCGGCGCGACGTGAAAATCGTTGCCAACCGCATGCTGATGATGCTGGAGCCCATCAACAACCTGATGCTGCCGGTGGATAACATGGGCAACCGCACCAGCCGCGAGCAGCTGACGCGCATGCAGCAGCATCTCGACAACCAGGGCGCGCTGATCATCTTCCCGGCCGGTGAAGTCTCGCGCCTGTCCAGCCGCGGCGTGCGCGATCGTCACTGGCACCACAGTTTTCTGCGCCTCGCCGCCCGCGCCCGCGCGCCGCTGGTACCGGTGCACGTAGTGGGACGTAACAGCCTGGCGTTTTACGCCGCGGCGAAGGTGGCGGCACCGCTGGCATTGCTGATGCTGGTGCGCGAAATGTTCCGCCAGCGCGGCACGCGCATCAAACTGCATATCGGCGAGCAGATTCCCTTCGCCAACTGGCACGATGGCCATACGCCGGGCAAAGAGCTGGCGAAGCGGCTGCGCAAGCATCTGTACCGCATCGGCCAGGGACGGCGCGGTCTGTTTCTCACCGAAGCCGCCATCGCCCGCCCGGAAGATCGCGCTGAGCTGAAAAAAGCGTTGCTGGAGAGTGAACGGCTCGGGACGCTGCCGGACGGCAAACAGATCTATTTGTGGCGGCGCAACGGGGCCAGCTGGGTGCCGCTGCTGCGTGAACTGGGCCGGCTGCGCGAAATCGCTTTCCGCGCGGTGGGCGAGGGCAGCGGCCGGCGGCGCGATCTCGACAAGTATGACGATGATTACTATCACCTGATTTTGTGGGATGACGAGGCGCTGGAGATTGTCGGTGCCTATCGCTTTATTCCCGGCGCCGAGCAGCTGGCGCGGCGCGGGCTGCAGGGCATCTACAGCGACAGCCTGTTCCACTATGACGAGCGCATGCTGCCGATTATTCAGCAGGGGCTGGAACTTGGACGCAGCTTCATTCAGCCGGCCTACTGGGGCAAGCGCGGGCTGGATTATTTATGGATGGGCATCGGCGCTTACATTGCGCGCTATCCGCAGACGCGCTACCTGTTTGGCCCGGTATCAATCTCCGGCACCATGCCGCTGGCGGCGCGCGATCTGCTGGTGGCGTTTTACCGTCTCTACTTTCCGACCGACCTGCCGCTGGCGAAATCGCGCCGCCCTTATCCGGCGTCGCTGCCGGAGGTGCTGGCGCAGTTCACCGGCGATAACTATGCCGACGATTTGCGTCGTCTCAAGCATTTGCTGGCTAATCTCGGTACCGCGATTCCGACGCTGTACAAACAGTATTCGGAAGTGTGCGAGCCGGGCGGCGTGCAGTTTATCGATTTCGGCAGCGATCCGGATTTCAATCACTGTATTGATGGTCTGGTGCTGGTCGATCTGTCACGCGTAAAACCCGCGCGTTATGAACGCTATATCGGCATGCATTTAACCTGAACGCGCCAGATGACGTCAGTTAATGCCACCTGACAGCACGCCGCCGGAGAATCTCCGCGCGGCGTGCTGTCAACTTTGCGCAATAAATCCACTATCCCACTGAACATTTTCTCGCCACTGCCGATAACCACACTACCAACTTTTGTCTGCGGATGATTTGCGCTTGTAAGCGATGCGCTTTTGCGTTTAAGTCTGCCTGAAGATTAAGAATTATCTTAACTGCGCATCGAGACCAGGCCAGCATAGGCGAACAACAATGAACAATAACTCTGACGTAATGTACCGGCTACTGGTGCAGAGCGTGGTGGATTACGCCATCTACATGATTAAGCCGGATGGCACGGTGGCTAACTGGAACACCGGGGCGCAACGCGCCAAAGGCTATACTCCCGAAGAGATCGTCGGGAAGAATTTTGCGCTGTTTTACAGTGAAGAGGATCGGCGCAACGGCGCGCCGCAGCGCGGTCTGGCCATCGCCACCGCCACCGGGCGCTATGAAACCGAAGGCTGGCGCTATCGCAAGGACGGCAGCGCCTTCTGGGCGCACGTGGTGATTGACGCCATCCGCGATGAGTACGGCGAACTGCTGGGCTTTGCCAAAATCACCCGCGACTGCACTGAACAGCAGGCGCAGCAGCGTAAACAACAGGAACAGGAGCAGCGTTTCCGTTTATTGGTTGAAGGCGTAACGGACTACGCTATCTACATGCTCGACCTTGACGGCAACGTCGAAAACTGGAACGCCGGCGCGCAGCGCGCCAAAGGCTATGTGGCTGAAGAGATTGTCGGCCAGCACTTCTCGCGCTTCTACAGCGCACAGGATCGCCTGAACCATATCCCGGAACGCAACCTGACCACCGCGTTTAAAACCGGTCGCTTTGAAGACGAAGGCTGGCGTTATCGCAAAGATGGCAGCGCCTTTTGGGCTCACGTGATCATCGACGCGATTCGCGATGACGCCGGCAAACTGATCGGCTATGCCAAAATCACCCGCGACTGCACCGAACAGCAGGCGCTGCTGCGCAAGCAGCGTGAATACGAGAAAACCTTCCGCCTGTTAGTGGAAGGCGTGACGGATTACGCCATCTACATGCTGGATTTACAGGGCCGGGTGGTGAACTGGAACGCCGGCGCGCAGCGCGCCAAAGGCTACATGGCTGACGAGATCGTGGGCCAGCACTTCTCCGTGTTCTACGGCTCACCGGAACGTCAGGCGCGCACGCCGGATGCCAATCTGGGCATCGCGCTGAAAACCGGTCGCTTTGAGGACGAGGGCTGGCGCTACCGCAAAGACGGCTCCGCCTTCTGGGCGCATGTGGTGATTGACGCGATTCATGATGAAGAGGGTAAAATGATCGGCTTCGCCAAGATCACCCGCGACGTCACCGAGCGGCGTGAGCACGAGCAGCAGCTGCTGCGCGCGCGCGATCTGGCGCAGGCGCAGAGCGCCAAAATGTCGGAGCTTTCCGGCTTCCTCGACACCATCATCAGCAACATTCCCTCCTGCGTGATCGTTGAAGACGCCATCAGCCGCGAAATCCTGATGGTCAATGACAAAGCCGAGCAGCTGTTTGGCTTCAGTAAGTCGCTGATTATGCACAAGCGGCCGCACGAATGTATGTCGGCGGAACTGAGTGATTACTTCAACAGCCTGGCGGATATCGCGCTGCGCAGCGAAGGCATCCACACGCGCGAGCAGCTGTTGCTGACCGCCGGCGGTGAGCGGGTGCTGAACACCCGCGCCACTACCATCAGCGGCAAAGACATGCGGCAGAATTACGTGATGCTGATTGTGGAAGATGTCACAGACCAGCGTGAAGCCGATGCGCGCATTCGTCACATGGCGCATCACGATAATCTCACCAGCCTGCCGAACCGCATCCTGTTTCGCCAGAAGCTGAGCGAGGCGCTGCGTGTCGATCAGCAGCAGGGCCAGACCAGCGCCACGCTGTGCCTCGATCTGGATAACTTCAAGAACGTGAACGATGCGCTGGGGCATCAAATCGGTGACGATCTGCTGCGCGTGGTGGCGAAGCGGCTGCGCAGCGTACTGCGCGATCAGGACACGCTGGCGCGCATCGGCGGCGATGAGTTTGCCATCGTGCTGCCTAACGTGCGTAACGCCGATGAGGCTGCGATCGTGGCGCAGCGCCTGATCGAGGCGATCCGCCCGCCGGTGAATGTTGAAGGCCACAACCTGTCGGTCGGGCTGAGCGTCGGCATTGCGCTGACCTCGCAGGCCACCAATACGCCGGAACACATGCTGCGCTGCGCCGACATGGCGCTGTATGAAGCCAAGCGCAACGGCCGTAACCGCTATGAGCACTTTACGCTGGAGATGGATAATGTGGCGCGCAGCCGCCGGGTGATCGAGAACGATCTGCGCGAGGCAATTACCGGACGGCAGCTCAAGCTCTACTATCAGCCAATCACCAACGAAACCGGCATCATTGGCTATGAGGCGCTGATGCGCTGGCATCATCCGATCAAAGGGTTGATCATGCCGAATGACTTCATTCCGATTGCCGAAGAGACCGGGCTGATCCACATGCTCGGCGCCTATGCGCTGTACGAAGCCTGCCGCGAGGCGCAGAGCTGGGAAACCGAACAGTCGGTGTCGGTCAATCTGTCGCCGCTGCAGTTTAAGAACAGCTCGCTGGTGTCGGTGGTGGAGGGCGCGCTGCGCGAATCCGGCCTGGCGCCGCATCGGCTGGAGGTGGAGATCACCGAATCGGTGCTGCTGGATGATACGCTCGGCAATATCCGTACGCTGCAGAGCCTGAAAACGCTGGGCGTGCAGATTGCGCTCGACGACTTCGGCACCGGCTACTCGTCGCTCAGCTATCTGCGTTCGTTCCCGTTCGATAAGATCAAAATCGACAAGTCATTTATCAATGATATGGGCGACAGCCGCGAGGCGCTGGCGATCATCCGCGCGATTACCGGCATGAGCCGCAGCCTGGATATTCAGATCACCGCAGAGGGCGTGGAGAGTAATGAGCAGTTTGTCCGCCTGCGCGAAGAGGGCTGTACGCTGTTCCAGGGCTACCTGTTTGGCCGGCCACAGCCGTCGGAGCTCAGACTGAAGGCGCTGGAGTAAGCACAAAAAACGCCCGACAGGGTCGGGCGTTGTGCATGCTGCTGTGCATAATCTTTATTATTTTTACTGGCCGTGGCCTTCGACGTTCATGCGGCCCAGATCTTTGTCCACCAGGAACAGACCTTCGCCTTTGTTGCCCACCAGCGCCAGCTTGTCCAGCACGGTTTTGAACAGCTTCTCTTCTTCGTGCTGCTCGGCAACGTACCACTGCAGGAAGTTAAAGGTGGAGTAATCCTGCGAAGTCAGCGCGGCGTGCACCAGCTCGTTGATTTTGCTGGTGATCAGCTGCTCGTGCTTGAGCGCTTCTTCCAGGACATCATTCAGCGAGGTCCAGCTCACCGCCGGCGCGGCGATGCTGCCCAGCACCGGCAGTGAACCGGCATCGCTGACGTAATCGAACAGCTTCTGCATATGCTGCATCTCTTCGCGCGAGTGCATTTTCAGGAACGAGGCGGCACCTTCGAAGCCTTTGTCGCTGCACCAGGCGCTCATCTGCAGATAGAGGTTGGCGGAGAAGAATTCGAGATTGAGCTGGTCGTTCAGGCGTGAGGTCATTTCAGCGGTTAACATGGCTGAGTCCTTTTTAATTTGTCAGGTGAAGTACGGCGAATTATGCATCAATCTATACTTTTTTGTGAAGGTTTTTTCGTAAAAAAGTTGAATTTATCTTATTGATTATAAATGGAATTATTCCGCTAATTGAATGCGAAGAATTCTCAACTTTGACTAATTTTCATTCACAGTCCGCAGCACCGTTTTAGTGCAGCTGCGTTGCCTGCTGGCGGTGCAGCGCACAACCGCACCGATCACTTCTTCGCCAGTCAACCCGCCGATAAAATAAGCACTGGCGCGACCGGCAATAAACCTGGCACAGCGATATAAACGCTTATTCCGGCTGCTGCTTGTTACTGAACAAAATTAGCCATAGCGAAATTAAAGAAAGTGCGCGTTGGCATAAATCCTGCTTGGTTAATAGTTCCGTATATTGCAACCACGTCTGGCAGAAATAGGGCCAGCAGGAGAAAAGATGTCTGAAGAAAAAATCATGGCCGCGCCACAAACGGTCACGGCGAGCGCCGGAAATTATCTCGCGCTGATACTGGCAATACTGTTTTTTTCCGGTTTGCTTTATAAGGTCGAAGGCTTTAGCTGGCTGGGCGCGTTTGATTTCACCACGCTGGGTGGCAGCTTTGGCACCATCAAAGAGTCAGGTTCCACCTTTCTCGGTGCCGGCGGCATCAGCGCCAAAGCCGGCTTTCTGTTCGCGCTGTCGCTGGCACCTACTGTAATGCTGGCGCTGGGCGTGCTGGAGATTTTCACCCACTACGGCGCGATTCGTGCCGCCCACACGCTGCTGACGCCACTGCTAAAACCGCTGATGGGGTTGCCGGGACGCTGCGGCCTGGCGCTGATTACCGATCTGCAAAGTACCGATGCCGGTGCGGCGCTCACCAAAGAGATGGCGGATCAGCAGCAAATCGGTAAAAAAGAGCTGGTGGTGATGAGCGCCTGGCAATATTCCGGTGCCGGACTGATCAATAATTATTTTGCCATTGGCTCGGCGCTATTTGCGTCCATGAGTGCACCAATCATTATTCCGCTGCTGCTAATGTTTGTGCTGAAATTCGTCGGTGCGGCATTTGTCCGTTTTGTGTTAAACAGTGTTTATAAGAAGGATTTTGCTGATGTCAAATAACGTACAGACGCGGGTCAATAATAATCCGTTTGATATTTTTATTGTCGGCGCGCGTAAAGGCTTCCATATTGCTATTCACAATCTGATGCCCAATGTGGTGATGGCCTATGTGCTGGCGGAAGTGCTGAATCTGCTCGGCATCATGCAGTTTCTTGGCCACGCGTTTGCGCCGCTGATGGGGATTTTCGGTTTGCCCGGCGAGGCGATTACCGTGCTGCTGACCGCGTGGCTGTCATCCTCGGCCAGCGTCGGGGTGGCGGTGAGCCTGATGGCGAAAGGTCTGCTGAGCGGTACCGACATCACTATCCTCGCGCCGGCGATTTTTCTCATGGGTTCGCAGTTGCAGTACATGGGCCGCCTGCTGGGCGTCGCCGATGTGCCAAAAAAATACTGGCCGCTGCTGATGCTCACCAGCATTATCAATGCGGTTATCGCAATGTTCGTGATGCGTTTTTTTGTTTAGGAGCGAAACGGTGTCCAGAGTACTCGATCACTACCATTTTCTGCATGAAATCCCCGAGCTGGGGTTTCAGGAAGTTAAAACCTCGGCCTACATCGCTGGCCAGCTGGAACAGGCTGGCATTAAGGTCACGCGCGGCATCAACCAGACCACCGGCATCGTGGCAGAGATCGACAGCGGCGTGCCCGGCCCGGTGCTGGCATTGCGCGCCGACATGGATGCGCTCGGGCACGTGATCGACGGCGTTGCCTGCGCCCGCCATACCTGCGGCCATGACGGCCACTCGTCGGTGGTGCTGACCGCCGCGCAGGAGCTGCTGCAGGAAGGGGCCATCAAAAAAGGACGGCTGAAGCTGCTGTTCCAGCCGGCTGAAGAGCTGGGGGCCGGCGCACTGGCGATGATTGAGGGCGGCGCGCTGGATGACGTGGAGATGATCCTCGGCTTCCATTTGCGCCCGCTGGAGGAGTGCCAGGTCGGGCAGGCGACGCCTGCGGTGATCTATTCAGCGTGCAGCACGCTGGAGGCCACCATTAAAGGTGTCCCGGCCCATGCCGCGCGACCGCATCTTGGCGTCAACGCGCTTGATGCGGCAGTCCAGGCGGTGCAGGCGGTGAATAGCATTCATCTGGCACCGGGCCTCACCTGGAGCGTAAAAGCGACGCGCTTCCTGTGCGACGCCGGCGTGACTAACTCGGTGCCGGACGAGGCGCGCGTGGTGTGGGATCTGCGTTCGCAGGAGAACGCGCCGATGGAACTGCTTAAAGAGAAGGTCAGTCAGGCGATTCAGCACAGCGTGGCCGCGCTGGGCGCAACCGCTGAAGTGGTGGTGCTGAAAGAGATGCCGGCGGCGGAAATTGATGCTGATGCCACCGCGCTGCTGAGCGCCGCGATTGTCGATGTGCTCGGCGAGCAGGGATTACTGGCGGCGAAAACCACGCCGGGCAGCGAGGATTTCTTCTACTATCCGGTGAAAAATCCGCAGGTGAAAGCCGGTTTCTGGGGGCTGGGAACCAATCTGATGCCGGGACTGCACCATCCGCAGATGCGCTTTGAGCTGAGTTCGCTGGAGATCGGCGTGAAGATCTTCAAGGCGGCGGTGGTGCGCATGCTGGGATAACGCGCCTCAGCGCGCGCCCGTGCCCACGGTCTGATTCCACACCATCTCATCGAGCAAAATCGAGCTGTGCTGGCTGGTCTCAATCACGAGTGAGACCGGCTTCATGCCGGCGAAGCAGAACACTTCGTGGCGCTTTTTGCTGGCGTTCAGGCGACGAAACGCCACGATGCGTCCGGCACGGTTGTAGAAGCGCACTTCGCTAAAGTAGGTGTTGAGACCGATGTAGCTCAGCACCAAATCGTGCAGCGGCGGCAGATCAAACTTCACCAGCGTCTGCCGCTCAATCACCAGCGCGCACTTGTCACTGTCGGCGTGATACGGTGCTAACGACACCGCGCCCCGGCGTGCAGTGACCGACAGCGCGGCGTCCAGCATGTACGGATACTCCGGGACAAAATGCTGACCGGCAGAAAAACCGGGGCGCGGCGTGAGCAGATAATGCAGGTGCGCCGGCAGGCTGCTGCGGGAAAAATCAGCGCGGCCGGTGGCTGGCACGGCGGCGTTATCCGGCGCGTTGATCAGCAGCATCTCGCCGGGTTTGCGGTACATCTGCGCGGGCGACGACAGGGCGGCGTTTCGGTGCGACGGGCTATAGGTATGTGGGTTGAGCTGTAGGGGCATTTTGCTGTCCTTGCCGGGGTGACGGTTCCGGACAGGCATTCTCAGCCAGACATCGCTTAGTGTTTACAAGACATGTCCTGAACTGCGCGAGCATCGTCTCATCCTGCCGCAGATTCCCCCGCCTGCTGAAATATTGTATGCTATGCCGCCTCAATGCTGATGGGATAACCGGACTGCCGCCAATGTAGATCGCACACACCCTGCTGTGACCCGACGCGCATGCGTCGCCATTGGCACCGTTATCCGCCGGACTGGCTCCGGAATGATTTATTCGCAGCGCGCCGCTCGCGCGTTGCCCTGAAGAAGAATTCACTCATGTCTATTGCTCCCTTTTTAGAAGAAGTGGCGCGCCGTCGTACCTTTGCGATCATCTCGCACCCGGACGCCGGTAAAACCACAATCACCGAAAAAGTCCTGCTGTTCGGACAGGCGATCCAGACCGCCGGTACCGTTAAAGGTCGCGGCTCCAGCCAGCATGCCAAATCAGACTGGATGGAGATGGAGAAGCAGCGCGGTATCTCCATCACCACCTCGGTGATGCAGTTCCCGTATCGCGACAGCCTGGTTAACCTGCTGGATACCCCCGGGCACGAAGACTTCTCGGAAGACACCTACCGTACGCTGACGGCGGTGGACTGTTGCCTGATGGTGATCGACGCCGCGAAAGGGGTTGAGGATCGTACCCGCAAGCTGATGGAAGTGACCCGTCTGCGCGACACGCCGATCATCACCTTTATGAACAAACTGGACCGTGACATTCGCGATCCGATGGAACTGCTGGATGAGGTTGAGAGCGAGCTGAAAATCGCCTGTGCGCCGATCACCTGGCCTATTGGCTGCGGCAAGCTGTTCAAAGGCGTGTATCACCTCTACAACGATGAAACTTACCTGTATCAGAGCGGCAAAGGCCACACGATTCAGGAAGTGCGCGTGGTAAAAGGGCTGGCGAACCCGGAACTGGACGCGGCCGTCGGCGAAGAGCTGGCGCAGCAGCTGCGTGACGAGCTGGAGCTGGTGCAGGGCGCATCGCACGAGTTCGACAAAGAGCTGTTCCTGAGCGGCGAAATCACGCCGGTGTTCTTCGGTACCGCGCTGGGCAACTTTGGCGTCGATCACATGCTGGACGGTCTGGTTGCCTGGGCGCCGGCGCCCATGCCGCGCCAGACCGATACACGCAAAGTCGAAGCCAAAGAGGAGAAGTTCAGCGGCTTCGTGTTTAAGATTCAGGCCAACATGGACCCGAAACACCGTGACCGCGTGGCCTTTATGCGCGTGGTGTCCGGCAAATATGAGAAGGGCATGAAGCTGCGTCAGGTGCGTACCGGTAAAGATGTGGTGATCTCCGATGCGCTGACCTTCATGGCGGGCGACCGTTCGCACGTTGAGGAAGCATATCCGGGCGATATCATCGGCCTGCATAACCACGGCACTATCCAGATTGGCGACACCTTCACCCAGGGCGAAACCATGAAGTTCACCGGTATTCCGAACTTCGCCCCGGAACTGTTCCGTCGCATTCGCCTGCGCGATCCGCTGAAGCAGAAACAGCTGCTGAAAGGGCTGGTCCAGCTGTCGGAAGAGGGCGCCGTGCAGGTGTTCCGTCCGGTGCACAACAACGATCTGATCGTGGGTGCGGTGGGCGTGCTGCAGTTTGATGTGGTCGTGGCGCGTCTTAAGAGCGAGTACAACGTTGAGGCGATTTACGAGGCCATCAACGTGTCGACCGCCCGCTGGGTTGAATGCAGCGACGCGAAGAAGTTCGACGACTTCCAGCGCAAAAACGAGATCAACCTGGCGCTCGATGGCGGTGACAACCTCACCTATATCGCCCCGACCATGGTCAACCTCAACATCACGCAGGAGCGCTATCCTGACGTGACCTTCCGTAAAACGCGCGAACACTAAGTTCGCCGTCTTCACCGGGCTGCTGCTTTCTGCCGCCCGGTTTTCTCCGATACAGACTCCTCTTAATTGCGCTGCGGTTATCGCTTTTTGGCGAGATATCAACCACAAAAGCCAGCAAAAGCTGTAATCCCTACTATGATTATTCTGTCGGACGAGAAAACGGACCTGTGGGTCTGATTACGTCCATCACGCAGCAACGTGGTGTGTTGCTGGCGCATTCGCGGTTGCGAGTGGGTTAACTGATAGAAGGATGATATCGATGAATAAGACTAAGATTGCTAAAACCCTGATTGCTGCACTGGCCGGTACTGCACTGTTAAGCGGCGCGGCAATGGCGGCTGATACCAGCAGCAGCGCGGGTTCCAAAATCGATAGTTCTATGAAAAAAGTCGATGGCTTTATGGATGACAGCGGCATCACCGCCAAAGCCAAAGCCGCACTGGTGGACGATGAAGCGATTAAAAGTACGGATATCTCGGTAAAAACGCAGCAAGGCGTGGTTACGCTGAGCGGTTTTGTCACCTCGCAGGACCAGGCCGAGAAGGCTGTGGCGCTGGTGCAGAAGGTGGAAGGGGTTAAATCCGTCAGCGACAAACTACACGTCAGAGACAGCAAACAGAGTTCATTGAAAGGTTATGCAGGTGATGCAGCAACCACCAGTGAAATAAAAGCTAAACTTTTAGCAGATGACATTGTGCCATCGCGCAACGTGAAGGTGGAAACCACCGATGGCGTGGTACAGCTGTCCGGGGAAGTGGCGAATCAGGCCCAGTCCGATCGGGCTGAGAAGATCGCCAAAGCCATTGAAGGCGTGAAAAGCGTGAAGAATGACCTCAAGGTGAAATCTTAACGCAACCGGAACGGCATCACCAACGGTGCCGTTCCGTATTAAAAACAGTGATGTGAAGAATAAGCAGTTCGATTTTCACTATGGTAAAGGAGAGGCTTATGTTTCGTTGGGGTATTATCTTTCTGGTCATCGCTCTGATTGCTGCAGCATTAGGTTTTGGCGGTCTGGCGGGCACGGCAGCATGGGCAGCTAAAATTGTCTTTATTGTCGGTATTATTCTGTTCCTCGTGAGCCTGTTTACCGGGCGCAAACGACCCTGACCCACTGCGTTAACCATGTTAACCCGCTAGTCACATAAAGCGGAGGCCAGTCATTGCCACCATTGAAGGTGCGCCGCGACGATTGCAGGATGCGGTTGGTCAGGGAACGACAATGACTGGTTCTCCGGGATGCTGATTGAGCGCCTCCCTCAGAGCAGCAAACACTGAGGGACATCCATTGGGAATACGCATCCCGGTGTCGCTGGACACCTTTGAGCCACTGGCACTCACGCCATTCAAATCCAAAAAAATCGCGCTGGTCTGCGAAGGCGGCGGGCAACGCGGCATCTTCACGGCGGGCGTACTGGATGAATTTCAGCGCGCAGGCTTCAACCCCTTTCAGTTAATGCTCGGCACCTCAGCCGGTGCACAAAACCTCTCAGCCTTTGTCTGTGCTCAGCCCGGTTATGCGCGGCGCGTGATTACCCGATACACCACCAGTAAACTGTTTTTCGATCCGCTGCGTTTTGTGCGCGGTGGCCACCTGATCGATCTCGACTGGCTGGTGGATATCACTAAACAGGAGTTCCCGCTGGCGCTGAGCAGCGCCGAAAGCCTGTTTGCAAAAGGCAGCGAATTTTACATGTGCGCCTGCCGCAGCGATGATTACAGCGCGCAGTATTTCAATCCCACCAATCTGACCTGGCATGACATCATTAAGGCTTCCAGCGCGATCCCCGGTTTCTACCGCAGCGGCGTGCTGATGGATGGCGTGAGCTATCTCGACGGTGGCATCAGCGACGCCATTCCGGTGCGCGAAGCGGCGCGGCGTGGCGCCGATACCATTGTGGTGATCCGTACCGTGCCGTCACAGATGGCGTATACACCGAAGTGGTTTAAACGCATGGAGCGCTGGCTGAGCGACAGCGCCCTGCAGCCGATGATCAATATCCTGCATCAGCACGAAGAGAGCTACCGCCAGATTCAGCAGTTTATTGAACAGCCGCCGGATAATCTGCGCATCATCGAAATCTTTCCGCCAAAGCCGCTCGCCAGCATGGCGCTGGGCAGTCGTCTGGCGTCGTTGAATCAGGATTATCATCTGGGCCGCCGCAGCGGGCGCTATTTCCTGGCGACGCTGGGCCAGTGGCTGAGCGATGCTGAACCGCTGGCGCGACCGATTGCCGTGACGCCGCCCGCCGCCGTCGCCAACGCGCCGGATAACCGGCCGGTCAGCACGCCGCCGCTGGCGGGTAATGACGCCGACTACGATGCAGGATCGCTGGCATGAGATTTATCGACACCCACTGCCACTTTGATTTTCCGCCATTCGTCACCGCTGCCGAATACAGTATCGCGCAGGCGGCGCAGGCGGGTGTGGAACGCATCATCGTGCCGTGCGTGGATGCCAGCCGTTTTGCCGTGGTGAGCCAGCTGGCGCAGCAGCATCCGGCGCTGTATAGCGCGCTCGGGCTGCACCCGATCAATATTGCGCAACATCAGGATGACGATCTCGATCGCCTTGAGCAGTACCTGCAAACGCCGGATGTAAAACGCGTGGCGATCGGGGAAATCGGGCTGGATCTGTATATGGAAGCGCCGGATTTTGCGCGGCAAACCCGGCTGCTGGAGGCGCAGCTGAAGCTGGCAAAGCGCTATGATTTGCCGGTGATCCTGCATTCGCGACGTACGCACGATCAGCTGGCGCAGTATTTGCGCCGTCACGATGTGCCGCGGCGTGGCGTGGTGCACGGCTTTGCCGGTAGCCAGCAGCAGGCGGAGCGTTTCATCGCGCTTGGCTACGCGATTGGTGTCGGCGGCACCATCACCTATGCACGCGCCAGCAAAACCCGCCACACCATCGCCAGCCTGCCATTACAGGCGCTGCTGCTGGAAACCGATGCGCCGGATATGCCGCTGCACGGTTTTCAGGGCCAGCCCAATCGCCCGGAGCGAGCGCGTAATGTGTTCGAAGTATTGTGCCAGCTGCGCCCGGAACCGCCCGATGAGATCGCCGATGCGCTGTGGCACAACAGCCTGCGTTTGTTCGCGCTGCCGGATTGAGTATTGATCCTGCGCCTGTCGCCCCTTCACTTCATCTAATAGCGCCGTCACGGTTAATGGCCGTTGCAGTTTTGCCAGCGGCACAATTTATTGCGCGATGAATCGCGTCGCTGCAACGCCTCTGCCACTTCTGATGATGTGCTGACAACTCCCGCTCTGTCGCAAATTAACTACGCTTTAACGATATCCGATACCTTTTTGCGGCAACATTTGTGATAATAATCACAATCGCATCGTGCCGCGCTGTTCGGCAAAATGGCGATTTAATGTGATCAAAATCGCTAAATGCATGTATATCAGTGCGCAGTTTCCTTTTCCTTGTGACAAGCCTCGCAATTCCACGCGGCGTGGGTTGTTATAATTATCACATTCTCCGGTGAGCAGATTTCACCGGCCTGACTTTGGAGAGCACCATGACCGATCTGAACGCGGCCGCGCAGCGCGCGCTGCAACTGATGGACCTGACCACCCTGAATGAAGACGACACCGATGAAAAAGTGATCGCGCTGTGCCATCAGGCGAAATCACCGGCCGGTAACACGGCAGCGATCTGTATCTATCCGCGCTTTATCCCGATTGCACGTAAAACGCTGCGCGAGCAGGGCACGCCGGAAATTCGTATCGCGACCGTCACTAACTTCCCGCACGGTAACGACGACATCGACATCGCGCTGGCGGAAACCCGTGCGGCAATCGCCTACGGCGCGGATGAAGTTGACGTGGTATTCCCGTACCGTGCGCTGATTGCCGGTAACCGTGACGTCGGCTTTGCGCTGGTAAAAGCCTGTAAAGAGGCCTGTGCGGCGGCGAACGTGCTGCTGAAAGTGATCATTGAAACCGGCGAGCTGAAAGAGGAAGCGCTGATTCGTGCAGCGTCCGAAATCGCGATCGATGCCGGCGCGGATTTCATCAAAACCTCTACCGGTAAAGTACCGGTCAACGCCACGCCAGAGGTGGCGGCGATCATGATGCAGGTAATCCGTGACAAAGGCGTGCAGCAGCAGGTGGGCTTCAAACCGGCTGGCGGCGTGCGCACGGCGGAATATGCCGCTATCTACCTGCAGCTGGCCGACGATATCCTCGGCAGCGGCTGGGCGGATGCGCGTCATTTCCGCTTCGGCGCTTCCAGCCTGTTAGCCAGCCTGCTGAATACCCTGGGTCACGCTACGGCGACCAGCAAAGCCGGTTATTGATCCACGCGGTCGCCAAAATGGCGGCCCACGGTGTCACTGCCGTCAGGTGCGCATTGCTGCGCATCTGGCGGCTGTCATTCAGCGATATATCGCTTTTCCGGGGAGGCAACCTTGTTCCTGCCACAAGAAATTATTCGTAAAAAACGCGACGGCCAGCCGCTGAGCGAAGCGGAAATCCGCTTTTTCATCAACGGCGTGCGTGATAACAGCGTGTCTGAAGGGCAAATCGCCGCGCTGGCGATGACGATTTATTTTCACGACATGAACCTGGAAGAGCGCGTGGCGCTGACTATGGCGATGCGCGATTCCGGCACGGTACTCAACTGGCAGGCGCTGAATCTCAACGGACCGATTGTTGATAAACATTCGACCGGCGGCGTGGGCGATGTCACTTCGCTGATGCTGGGTCCGATGGTGGCGGCCTGCGGCGGCTACGTGCCAATGATTTCCGGGCGCGGCCTCGGTCACACCGGCGGCACGCTGGATAAGCTGGAAGCCATTCCCGGCTTCGATATCTTCCCCAGCGACGATCGCTTCCGCCAGATCATCAAACAGGTCGGCGTTGCCATTATCGGTCAGACCAATTCGCTGGCGCCGGCGGACAAGCGGTTCTACGCCACGCGCGATATCACCGCCACCGTGGATTCCATTCCGCTGATCACCGCCTCGATCCTCGCCAAAAAATTAGCCGAGGGATTAGACGCGCTGGTGATGGATGTCAAAGTCGGATCCGGGGCGTTTATGCCAACCTTTGAGACTTCGCAGCAGCTGGCGCAGGCGATTGTCGGCGTGGCCAACGGCGCGGGATGCAAAACCACCGCGCTGCTCACCGACATGAATCAGGTGCTGGCATCGAGCGCCGGTAATGCGCTGGAGGTGCGTGAAGCGGTGCATTTCCTCACCGGCGAGGCGCGCAATCCGCGGCTGCTGGAGGTCACGCTGGCGCTGTGCGCTGAGATGCTGATCTCCGGCAAACTGGCGGCGAACGAAGCCGAAGCGCGGCAAAAACTGCAGCAGGTGCTGGATAACGGTAAAGCGGCTGAGGTGTTTGCCCGTATGGTGGCGGCGCAGAACGGCCCGACGGATTTCATCGAGCAGATGGACCGCTACCTGCCGGCACCGATGCTGAGCAAAGCGGTGTACGCCGATCGTCCCGGCATCGTCAGCGCCATGGACACGCGGGCGCTGGGGATGGCGGTGGTGGCGCTGGGCGGTGGCCGTCAGCGCGCCAGCGACAGCATTGATTACAGCGTGGGCCTGAGCGACATGATCACGCTGGGCAGTGAGGTCAATGCGCAGCAGCCGCTGGCGGTGATTCATGCCGCATCGGAAGCGCAGTGGCAGCAGGCCGCTGCGGCAGTGAAAGCGGCGATAACGCTCAGCGACCACGCCCCGGAGGCCACGCCGGTGGTGTATCGCCGCATCAGCGAATAGTGGCGTAACTGCGTGCCAGGCAGCGGCCGTTCGGGTATACTGATCTGATCGCTTTTTTTTGACTTGTCATCGCGCTATGGCGCAGGAGACTTGCATGAAACGTGCTTTTATTATGGTTCTCGACTCCTTCGGGATTGGTTCCAGCAAAGACGCCGATAAATTCGGTGATGAAGGATCGGATACGCTCGGCCATATCGCCGAAGCGTGCTTTGAAGGCCGCGCCAATGAAGGCCGCGAAGGTCCGCTGCATCTGCCCAACATGACCGCGCTCGGCCTTGGCAAAGCGGCGGAACTCTCTACCGGCCGCTTCCCGCCGGGACTGGATCCGCAGGCGGAAATTATCGGCGCTTACGCTTACGCCAGCGAACTCTCTTCGGGCAAAGATACGCCGTCCGGCCACTGGGAAATCGCCGGGGTGCCGGTGCTGTTTGACTGGGGCTACTTCAGCGACAAAGAGAACAGCTTCCCGCAGGAGCTGCTGGATACGCTGGTAAAACGCGCCGATTTGCCGGGCTACCTCGGCAACTGCCACTCCTCCGGCACGGTAATTCTTGACCAGCTGGGCGAGGAGCACATGAAAAGCGGCAAGCCGATTTTCTACACCTCGGCAGATTCGGTGTTCCAGATTGCCTGTCATGAAGAGACCTTTGGCCTCGATCGCCTGTACGCGCTGTGTGAAATCGCGCGTGAAGAGCTGACCAACGGCGGCTATAACATTGGCCGCGTAATCGCGCGTCCGTTTGTCGGCGATAAAGCCGGTAACTTCCAGCGCACCGGTAACCGTCACGATCTGGCGGTCGAACCACCGGCACCAACCATGCTGAAAAAGCTGGTGGATGAGAAGGGCGGCGAAGTGATTTCAGTGGGTAAAATCGCTGATATCTACGCGGAGCAGGGCATCACGCAAAAAGTCAAAGCCACCGGTCTGGATGCGCTGTTTGACGCCACCATTGAGCAGATGAAGAAGGCGCCGGACAACTCGATAGTGTTCACCAACTTCGTCGATTTTGACTCGACCTGGGGCCATCGCCGCGATATCGCCGGTTATGCCGGTGGGCTGGAGCTGTTTGACAGTCGACTGCCGGAGCTGATGGCGCTGGTGAAAGAGGGCGATATCCTGATTCTCACCGCTGACCACGGCTGCGACCCGAGCTGGCACGGTACCGAGCACACGCGCGAGCACATCCCGATTCTGATCTACGGTCCAGAAGTCAAACCGGGCTCGCTGGGTTACCGCGATACCTTCGCCGATATCGGCCAGACCATCGCCAGCTATTTTGGCCTGTCCAGCATGGACTACGGCAAAAGCTTGCTGTAAAACAGCCACTACTTTTTGATAAGGAAGAACAACAATGGCAACTCCTCATATTAATGCCGAAATGGGCGATTTCGCGGACGTGGTGCTGATGCCAGGCGATCCGCTGCGTGCAAAACACATTGCCGAGACTTTCCTCGACGATGTGGTCGAAGTAAACAACGTACGCGGCATGCTGGGCTTCACCGGGACTTACAAAGGCCGCAAAATCTCCGTGATGGGCCACGGTATGGGTATTCCATCCTGCTCGATCTACACCAAAGAGCTGATCACCGATTTCGGCGTGAAGAAGATCATTCGTGTGGGTTCCTGCGGTGCCGTGCGTGCAGACGTGAAACTGCGTGATGTGGTAATTGGTATGGGTGCCTGCACCGACTCAAAAGTTAACCGCATGCGTTTCAAGGATCACGATTTTGCCGCCATCGCGGATTTCGACATGGTGCGTAACGCGGTTGACGCGGCTAAAGCGCTGGGCGTGGACGCGCGCGTCGGTAACATCTTCTCCGCTGATTTGTTCTATACGCCGGACCCGCAGATGTTCGACGTGATGGAGAAGTACGGCATCCTCGGTGTGGAGATGGAAGCGGCCGGCATCTACGGTGTGGCGGCAGAGTTTGGTGCCAAAGCGCTGACCATCTGTACCGTGTCGGATCATATCCGTACGCACGAGCAAACCACCGCGGCAGAGCGTCAGACGACGTTCAACGATATGATTAAGATCGCGCTGGAGTCGGTGCTGCTGGGGGATTGATTTTCCTGGGTTTTCCTTCGCCCTCACCCTAACCCTCTCCCGCACGCGGGAGAGGGAACTGATCGAGCAACGGTTAATGCCCGGTTAGCCCGGTCATCGGCCTGTCCCGCATTCCTGACGTAGCCGCTCCACCGTAAACATCTGACACACTTTTACCCAGGCTTGTGCATCTTCCTGCTGGCTCTGCGGCGATCTCTCCCTATCATTAGCGTGATTATGAAGAGACTAAGCCCCTGATGAATTTCCGCAATTTCGAAGCCGAAGAGAAACTGTTTGTGCGCCGCGCGCTGGTGGCGTTTGCCCTGGTTGTTATCTGCTTCACCATTCTTGGCATCAACCTGTATCGCTTACAGGTGGATCAGCACAGCTATTACCAGACGCGATCCAACGAGAACGACATCAAAATGATCCCCATCGCGCCAACGCGCGGGCTGATTTTCGATCGCAACGGCATCCCGCTGGTGCGCAACGTCACCTGGTACGACATCCTCGTCACGCCGTACAAAATCGACAACATGCAGGCGACGCTAAAGGCGCTGACGCCTATCGTCGATCTGACACCGGATGATATCGAAACCTTTGAGCATGAACTGAAGCAGAGCAGCCGCTATAAACCGGTGGAGCTGAAAGCCGAGCTCACCGACGAGGAGGTGGCGCGCTTCTCGGTCAATCAGTTCCGCTTCACCGGCGTCACCATTGATACCTATCAGGATCGGGAATACCCGTACGGCGCCGATCTGGCGCACGTAGTCGGCTACGTGTCGAAGATTAACGATAACGATTACAAGCGGCTCAATGCCGAGGGCGTGGGCGAAAACTATGCCGCCGACCATAACATCGGCAAGCAAGGTATTGAGGGCTACTACGAATCTCTGTTGCACGGCAAAACGGGCTATCAGGAAGTGGAAGTGGATAACCACGGCCGCATCGTGCGCGTGCTGAAAGAGGTGCCGCCGGTGGCGGGCAAAAACATCTGGCTGACGCTGGATCTGCATCTGCAGCAGTATGTGGAGAGCCAGTTGGCCGGCCAGCGTGCGGCGGTGCTGATTGAGGATCCGCACGATGGCGGCGTGCTGGCGATGGTCTCCAGCCCGAGCTACGATCCCAACCCGTTCGTGAAGGGCATCAGCTACAAAGCCTATAAAACGCTGCTGCAGGATAAAAACCTGCCACTGATCAATCGCGTCACCCAGGGGCTGTATCCACCGGCATCGACGGTAAAACCCTACATGGCGATGTCGGCGCTGCTGAGCAAAGTGATTACGCCGGGCACCACCTTTTTTGGCGCGCCGACCTGGACGCTGCCGGGCACCGATCGCAAATACCGCGACTGGAAAAAGTCCGGCCACGGCATGCTCGACGTCACCAAAGCGATTGAAGAGTCCGCCGACACCTTCTTCTATCAGGTGGCGTTCATGATGGGTATCGACCGCATCCACAGCATGCTCAGCCAGTTCGGCTACGGCAAACCTACCGGTATCGATTTGAATGAAGAGTACGCCGGGCTGCTGCCAAGCCGCGAATGGAAGCAGAAAGTGCATAAACATACGTGGTATCAGGGCGATACGGTATCGGTGGGCATCGGCCAGGGCTACTGGATTGCCACGCCGATTCAGATGGTGAAAGCCATGGTAGCGCTGATCAATAACGGCCGGGTGATTAATCCGCACCTGCTGGCTAAAGCACAGCGCGGCACCTGGCAGCAGGTTTATCAGCCGACCGCGCCGCAGCCGCAGATTGGCGATGCGAAATCACCGTACTGGTCGCTGGTGCGCCACGCCATGTTTGGTATGGCTAACGCGCCTAACGGCACCGGTTATAAATATTTCCATACCGCGCCGTACGGCATCGCCGCCAAGTCCGGTACGTCGCAGGTGTTTAGCCTGAAGCAGAACCAGACTTACAACGCGAAGATGATCCCGGTGCGCCTGCGCGACCACATTTTCTATACCGCCTTTGCGCCGTTTAACAACCCGCAGGTGGCGGTGGCGCTGATTCTGGAAAACGGCGGTAACGAAGGTATTACGGCCGCGCCGGTGATGCGCAATATCCTCGACCATATCTTCCTGCCGCCGCCGGATAGCAGCGTGCCGATGCAGACGGCCAGCACCGCGCAGGTGCACTGATCAGCGGAAAAATACCCGGTTGCGGCCGTGGTGTTTGGCATCATAGAGCGCGGCATCGGCATTGCTGTATAGCGTGTCGAAATCGGAGCCCGGCTTGCCGTAGCTCACGCCGAGGCTGGCGGTCACCAGTTGCTGCGGCAGCACCGCCAGCGGCGAGGCGTTAAGCGAGGCGTGGATCGCACCGGCGACAATCACCGCGTCGGACAGACGATAGTGCGGCAGCAGCACGGTAAACTCTTCGCCGCCGATGCGGCCAATGCTGGCGCCGGCCGGGCAGTGCGCCTGAATGCGCGTCACCAGCCCGCAAATCACCTTATCGCCCATCGGATGGCCGTATTCGTCGTTGATCTTCTTGAAGTGGTCGATATCCAGAATAATCAGCGCCGCCGGACCGCTCTCCAGCGTCTGGCTGATGCGCTGAATAATCGCGCCGCGATTCCACACCGCCGTTAGCGGATCGTGGCTGGCTTTGTACTCCAGCTCCTGCGCCAGCTGGTTTAACTGCTCATTCACGCGGTTCAGCTCGCGCTCCGCGCGATCGCTGCGGGAGATCAGCCGCCAGGTTTCGCGCATCAGGCGCTGATAGTGGCGATTCAGGTGCAGCAGCGCCTCGCGGTAATCCTGCGCGCTCAGCGTGTTTTGCGCCGCCACATGCTGTGAGCGATTCAGCACCTCGCTCTCTTCACGGAACAGCTCATTGAGGTCCATCATGACGCCAGTTCCGCCTGCAGATTAACCTGCAGATCGGTAAAATCCAGCGCCAGTTCCTGACCAAACTCTTCTGCGATGTCATCTTCCGCATCAAACAGCCAGTTCAGCGTGACGCGCTGACCGCGCTGCGCCAGCTGGTTGAACAGATCGAACAGGCTGAACAGCATTTTGGTGCTGGAGCTGTTGAAGTAGCGCAGCGCGATAGTGACGACCACCGCGTCGTTGTCGGTGGGTTGCCACTGCTCAAGGGCATCCAGCAGCGGGCGATAAAACGCCGCCGCGTTCTCCGGCCACGACTCGCCGCGCAGCGCAAACTGGCGGGTGGCAAAATCAAAACTCACTTCGGGCGTGCTCTCAGTGGCAGCGATAATCAGGTTTTGCATACAACCTCAATCCTGGTGGATGGTGGCTTTGAGCCAAAACGTGGCGTAGCCGCTGGCGGGCAGCGGACGCAGTTCATACTCCAGCGGTTCACTGACATCACGGGCAAGCGTCAGCAAACCGATATTGGCCCCTTTGCTGGTGGCGGGGCTCTCGGTGCGCAGACCGACACGGTAGGCCTGCTTAATTTCGTCGTTACTCATGGTACGCAGAAGATCGAGCCAGTCGCGCAGCTGCTCGCAGGCGGCCTGTTCGACCTGATTACTGCTCTCCAGCACATAACTATCGCCGTCCACGTGCAGCGTTACGGTGCCAAAGCGAAAGTGCTGTTCGGCATGGCTCAGGGTACGGCTGTCCTGCGAATAGCGCAGGATGTTCTGCACAATCTCAACAAAGCTGGAGAACAGCCGGCGGCGCACTTTCAGCGGGGCCTGCTGGTTTTCCAGAAACACTTTGATCACTTCACCCATCGCGGTGATGTTCTGCGGCGAAAAGAAGCCGGTATAGTGCAGCGCAACGCTGTCGGGCGGCAGGTGCGTGCCGGTGGAAGCTGGATGCATAAGAGGCTCGTTAATAACGCAGGCCAAACCAGGTGACGTCATCGCGTCGCGGCTGGTTGCCCTGCCAGTGAAGAAATGCCTGCGCAAACGCCGTGGAGAGCTCGGCCATCGGCAGGGTTTTATGTTGTGCAATGACCGTCTGAATCCGCTTTTTACCGAACATAATCTGCCGCGCGCCGCCGGGTTGATCGGTCACGCCGTCGCTCATCACCAGCAGCACATCGCCGGGCTGCAGTGTGCGCTGCTGCTGCGGCCAGCAATAGTCGTGCGGTGTATCGGTGTAGCCAACGCCGACGCGATCGGCCTGCAGCGCGGCGGCTTCACCCTGTACCGGCTGCAGCACGGCGTGCATGCGCGCGCTGGCCCAGCTCAGCTGATGGCTGGCCGTCTCCAGCCGCAGCGCAATCGCATCGCAGCCGTCGTTGGACAGCGAAGTCTGCTGCGAGGCGTTAAGCTGGCCCAGGGTTTGTTTGATGTGGCGGTTAAGCGCCTGCAGCAGGGCAGACGGCGTACGATGGTTGTGCTGCAGCGCACGCTCCAGCGCCGCATGCAAAATCACCGTCATAAACGCGCCGGGAATGCCGTGACCGGTGCAGTCGGCAATCAGCGCCAGCCAGCCGTGCTCGTCGCGGTGAAAGGCGTAATAGTCGCCGCCCACGCCGTCGCGCGGCTGCCAGTGCAGGCACCAGTCGCTCAGCTGCTGCGCCATCTGCTGCCGCGAGCGGTCCAGCATCGCGTCCTGAATCACCCGCGCGTAATCGATGCTCTGTAAAATCTGCTGATGCTGCTGCGCCTGCAAATCGGAGACGGTACGAATCAGGTCGATACCCAGACCGATGCCAATATAGCGGCCCTGTTCAGTCACGATAAAACCATCGGTTACTGATTTATCCCCGCTGGCGACCACCTGCTGCGCGACCCGATCGAGTTCGGTTTCGGCATCGATCACCAGCGGTTGTTTGTCCATAAAGGCGATACAGCTTTTACGATCGTACAACTCGCGGAAGAACGGGCGCGTCATTTGCGACAGAAAGATGTGGCGGTTAATCATGCCGAACGGCGTGCCGTTTTCCACCACCGGCAGGCCAATCAAATCTTTGTGTTCGCTAAACAGCGCCATTACCGCCGTGTTGTCCATCGCTGGCGTGACGAACGGCACCGCAATACACAGCGAACGCGCGCGGGCACGACCCGTCAGGGTGCTAAGCCCGGTGCGGAAATCAGGCTGCTGCATGAGAAAGAGTCTGGCGTTGATTAGGAATAATCTTAGGTTACGGCACGGCGATGACACTTTTATGTCACCGCCGGCCAGCGCTCGCTGCTGCGCTTACTGCGGGGCTTTTAGTGTATCGGCGACGTGGCTGATGGCGCGCACCACCTCACTGGAGCTGCCGCGAATTTCGGCAATCACACCGCCCGCCTGCTGCGCGAGCACTACGCCCTGATCGGCACGTTTCAGGTTCGACGCGATGCCTTTCTGCGCCTTATCCGCCAGCAGGTGGTTATGTCTCACCCGATTCTCGATTTCGCTGGTGGCGCGATTGATGTTCGCTGCGAGGGTGCGCACTTCACTGGCGACCACCGCAAAGCTGCGGCCGTGCTGACCGGCGCGCGCGGCTTCCACTGCCGCATTGAGTGCCAGCAGATTGGTTTGGTCGGCAATACGGCGAATACTCTCCACGATGGCGCCGATGCGATCGGAAGAGTCGCTCAGATCATTGATATCACCAGAAATACCGTGCAGTTCGCTGGCCAGCGCATTGATATTCTGCACGCTGTTTTCAATGACCGCCGCTCCCTGTTGCGTACTTTCACTGGTATGCAGCGCGGTTTGCCATGCCTGCTGCGCTGCTTCGCGCTCCAGCTGGTTTTTTTCCACCTGCGCGGTAACGTCGGTGGCGAACTTCACCACTTTGTATAGCTCGCCGGCGCTGTTAAACACCGGATTATAGGTGGCGCGCAGCCAGACGGTGTTGCCCTGCTTATTGACGCGCTCGAACTGGCCGGAGATATATTCACCCTGATTGAGCTTGTGCCAGAAGCGACGATAGGCCTCGCTGGTGCGCATTTCGGGCGGACAGAACAGGCTGTGATGGCGACCGATGATCTCATCAGCGCGATAGCCCATGGTATTGAAGAAATTATCGTTGGCCATCAGCACTTCACCTTTGAGGTTGAAGGCAATCACCGCCATCGAGCGCTCAATGGCGGTGGTCATGGCGCGCTGCTCCTGCGCATCCATGATGCGCGCGGTGATATCACTCGCCAGCTTAACGATTTTAATCACCCGACCGTGGCGATCCTGCACCGGTACGTAGTTGGCTTCCAGCCAGATCGGACGGCTGTGCTTCGCCACGCGCAAAAACTTATCGCTGAAGCCTTCGCCGCGATTCAGACGCTGCCAGAACTCGCGATACTGCGGTGACTGCACCATATCCGGCGTGCAGAACAGGCTGTGATGCTGGCCGACAATTTCTGCCAGCGTGTAGCCCATGCGCTCCAGAAACAGCGCGTTAGCGGTGAGGATGTGACCATCAGGCGTAAACTCGACCATGGCGATGGCCTCCTGCAGCGAACTGAGCGTTGCGCTGTTGTGACTGCGTTTCTGCCACGCGAGGCGCGACAGGATTCCCGATGTAATAGTGCTGAACATGGTGGACCTTATTATGGTTATGGGATGTCAGCACGGTTATCGGCGTGAGTGGCTAAAAATTCACCACTAAATAACGCGGTTGCGCAGGTTTTTACCATCGGGTCCGGCGGTTGCTGCAAAAGGCAGCAGTCAGCTGATTTTTACCGAAAAGCGTTTGACGGTACGGCGCGAGTAAGGTTTAATGCGCCCCGTTGCCCGGATAGCTCAGTCGGTAGAGCAGGGGATTGAAAATCCCCGTGTCCGTGGTTCGATTCCGCGTCCGGGCACCACTCACATGAAGGCACTGGTCAGAAAAACATTTTCTGACGGGTGACTGAAAGAAGGTGGCGTTCCAGCAACATTCAGTGCAGAGTAAATGCACCATCCTGGTTTTAAGCCAACCTTCTGAAAGGGTATCAGTTAGCGCTGATACCCTTTTTTTTATTGGCGTTGATTGATGTTCGCCTTCATTCATCCATAATTCTTTCCAGCTGCTGCGATCATTTAAAATATCGTCAATCATCTTCTGCCGTATTTATTTAACTTCGCGGTGAAAGCCTGCTCGTCAGCGATTCAGATAACGAATAACCAGAAAATTACCAGAAACTGTTAATGAATTCCCTAAAAGACAGGACAACGGCAAGTTCAGCAACTTGCCAGGGGAACAGGTAACTTATGGCTAATGATGAACTGAAAAACCGGCCTCATGCATAAGTTGCAAAGCTGATTCATTGAGAAATATTAATTATAACTATAATTCGGCTCTTGACTTCATTAAATAATTCGCGATTCTTGTATGCGGGAATTTGATTTATGGAAGAATGGAGAAGGTGTGATGGATATACGGATGCTGGATCCCGATGAGCCGGGGTACTTTTTCAACTTCAGAAACCCCCTGCCTTATAATGAGTATTATGCTGTAAAACCTCAGTTCATGCCTCCACATGGTGCGCGTCCAATTGTGGATGATGCTACAGGGCTGTGTATTGGTTACACGGTCGCGCAGGCTCCCAGACTGTGGCAGATTTATGATGCGGATGGGCGTTTTACCACGCTTGAAGAAGCCCCGTTGCAAACCCCGCTCATTGATCCGCTAGATATTGCGCTGATTGCATTTGGTGTTTTTCGCCTGTTAAGCAGTGGTCGGGCGGTGCTGGATGTCGCTGCGGGTAAAAGCATAGGCAGTGTGCTAAGCGAAGCAACGCTGAATATGCTGCGTGGTCGCCTGAAGGTTGGCCTGTCCGTGCGAAATCTTAAATTTACACGTACCACGGCCGCACATATGGCCGAATCGGGCAGATATATTCCGGTCAATATACTGGAAAAAGCTATCCGCTATGGTTCACGAAGCCCTGATGCTCAGAAAATGCCCGGCATGTTTTTATATCGTATAAAAATGACCCGTCTGAAAAAGATCGTGGAGCATGATAAAATCAGGTATGTCCACAAAGAGTACACGTTACATGTTGTGGTCAGGGAACGGGACTGGACAATTTCACACTTCCATATCGACTGAGTGGCGGGGCAGAAATGTTTGAGATCAAAAACGAAGATACGTTATTTCGCTTCTCATTTATCGAAAGAATTGAAGAGCCTGAAGACCGCAGGCTGGATTTGATTATGTGCTGGCTGGAAATTGCCGGTTGCAGTATAAACCTGCAATGTCAGTGCGAACTGACGATTTTCGATCTTGAAAGCCTGCAGAAAATGTTATCGGAGTTTTATGCATCCCTGTACAAAAATGGACGACCTAAGCCGGTACATTTCGCACCAAGAATGAAATCATTCACCTGCGAATTCAATGCTGTCGAGGGAAGTGATTTAATCGGTTTCAACTTCACTGCGACTCCCGCTATTTATGATAGCTGGCAACTGACCGGCGGGATCGCTATTGACCAGTCCTATTTCCCTGCGTTGATACAGGGAATCGAATCGATTCTGACCAACTGAGCGCGGGTAAGATGCCGCCCGCCCTGCAGGCTGCTGGTTTGATTGCATAGACGGGCACGCACCTCACAAAGCCAGCTGCACCGCCGCGTCCCCGTCTTCGACCTGCGCCGGCACCGCGCAGCAGATCAGCACTTCATCCTGCGCCAGCGTGATGCCTGGCCGGGTGGTGTAAGTCACCGCACCTTTCACCAGTTTTGTCTTACAGCTGCCGCAATGTCCGGCGCGACAGCTGAAGGCCGGGCTCAGGCCGCGTGCTTCGGCCAGCTCCAGCAGCGTGCCGGACTGCGGTGTCCAGCGCGCTTCTTTCAGCGATTCAGTAAACACCACCGCCACCGCTTCGGTCGCCACCGGTGGCAGCGCGGCGGGCTCTGGCACATTCTCCTGCTGACGTTGCAGCGACGACGGACCAAACGCTTCGGCGTGAATACGCGCGTCGGCAATATTCAGGCCGCGCAGTCCGTCATACATCGCCTGAGTAAATGACGGCGGACCGCACAGATAGAAATCGTAATCGTTGAACGGCAGCACCTGCGACAGCAGCGCCATATCGATGCGTCCGGCAACGTCGTAATCTACGCCCGCTTCGGCTGCACCCGGCTGGCTGAGCACCCGCACCAGTTTCAACGCGCCTTCGCTGGCCGCCAGCAGCGCATCGATCTCACGCGCAAACGGGCGTTCGGCCAGGTTACGCGCCGACTGCAGCAGATACACCGGGCGCATCCGACGTTGGCGTCGTCCTTCATAAATCAGGTGACGCAGCATTGCCAGCAGCGGCGTGATGCCGACGCCCGCCGCCAGCAGCACCGCTGGCCGCGTTTCGTGTGCATCAATAGTGAAGTCGCCGGCCGGTGCGCGCACCTCCAGCCGATCGCCGACGCGCAGGGCATCGTGCAGATACTGCGACACGGCGCCTTCACGCTTCACGCTGATGCGGTAATAACCATCCGACGGCGCAACTGACAACGTATATTGCCGAATCAGTGGTTTAGCACTGCCCGGCAGCGTCAGGCGGATCGGCAGATGCTGGCCTGCCAGATGCGGCAGCACGCCAGCGCCATCATCCGGCATAAGATGAAACGAGCGAATCTGCGCGCTCTCATCGACGATCCGCGTGATGCGGAAGGGTCGCCACTGCGCCGCCAGCTGCTGCGCCTGCAGGCGTTCGCTGGCGGACGGCCAGTCGCCGGTCATCAGCGAGGCGGGCGATACGCCGTCTGGCTGATCGGCCCAGCGCAGGGCGAGGGCAGCGCGCCGGCGCACGATGCGGCGCGCGCTAAAGCGCCACAGGCGCTCGGCACCCTGAAAGGCCGCGATTTCGGCGGAATCGGTTATCACCGTGGCATCGCCGCTCATTTGTAATACATCGCCGCTGGCGTAGTCGATAAACAGCAGCCCGGCCTTGCCGTTGAGCACGATATTGCCGAGGGTGGAGAAGAACAGGTTGCCGTTGAAGTCCGGAATGGTCAGCACATCATCGGCAGCGATGCGCACAAAACCGGCTTTGCCGCCGCGATGCGAAACGTCCATCTGACGGCGCGCCTGGTCGGCATAAGTGGTGACATAAAACGTGTCCGCCTGCCCGATGGCGGCGCGCGCGGCGTCATCCAGCGCGCTGAGCGTCTCAACTTCGCCCTGATAAGCCCTGCCGGGCGCATGGTCGAAGCGGAAATCGCGCAGCTGAATATAGCGCGGGCAGTTGCCGAAGCTCTGGTCAACCTGCACGCGCAGGCCGCCGCCAATTGCCGTCAGCACGCCATTCATGCGGTTGCGCCGCCGCGTGTGCAGCTCGATGCCGAGCAGGCCCACCGGTGCGCCATCGGTCATCCCGGCGGCCGCCGGATCGCTGGCGTCAGGACGGGCCGCGATATCCAGCGTGGTGGCGTTGGGCGAGAAGATAAAACCGGGCTGGCCTTCCAGCAGCGTGGCCCAGGCATCACCCTGTGCATCAACGCTGCCGGCAACGATAAACGGCAGCTGCGCGTAAAAGTCACGATGCTGATCGGGCATGTAATCGCGGATCACGCGCTGCCCGACATCGGCCATACGTTCCGCCACCCCCGCCTGCTGCTGCAGCGCAATTTCACCGTCATGCCATACCGGCAGCGTAATCAGTTTCTCGCCCATGATGCTGGCTCCTGTCAGGCGCGCAGGCCGGCGGCGGTCTGCGGAAAAGGCACAAAGCCGGGCAGCGCTTCAATCCGGCGCAGCAGCTGATTCACCGCAGGGTAACCGGACATCTCGACGTTGCCTTCCGGCGCACCGGCCAGGTAGCTATATAAAGCGATGTCAGCAATGGTGGGATGGTCGCCCACCAGCCACTCACGTTGGCTGAGATGGCTTTCCAGCCGCGAAAGAATCAGATGCGCGCGCGCCAGCACCTCTTCAGCATTAAATCTGGCACCAAACACGGTAATCAGGCGCGCCGCCGCCGGACCGTAAGCCAGTTCACCGGCCGCCACCGACAGCCAGCGCTGCACCTGGGCGGCACCCAGCGCATCTTCCGGCAGCCAGTCGCTGCGGTTAAATTTCTTCGCCAGGTACACCAGAATGGCGTTCGAATCTGCGATATAAACACCTTCGTCTTCCAGCACCGGCACCTGACCGAACGGGTTGATGGCGAGAAACGCCGGGGTTTTATGTTCGCCGCCAGGCAGGTCGACTTCGACCGTTTCATGCGCTATGCCGAGCAGTGACAGCGCCAGCAGTGCGCGGTGAGCGTGGCCGGAGAGCGCTAAATTGTACAGTTTCATCATGCGGTTCCTCAGGTTGTGGCCGGGGTGATCCCGAGCCGTGGCCTAAGGTTCGCACAGCCGTATTGCTGGCAGAATAGCCAGATCTGCGAAGTCATTATTGCAAAAAGTGGAAGGATGCGGCCGGGTGCGCAGCAGGGCGCACCCGGCAGAGGAAGTGGTTCAGGAAGGCACGACGGCACTACTGCTGGCGGCCTGCGCCTGCTGTTCATTCTGCTGCTCTTCGCGCAGCTTCAGGCGATCCCACACGCGGAAAAACGGATAGTAGACCACCAGCGAAATCGTCAGGTTGACCACCTGCAACACCGTGCCGGAGATATGGCCGCCGGTGGCGAGATAGCCGCTGACGAAGATCGGCGTGGTAAAGGGCAGGGCGATGCCGGCTGGCGGCGCCACCAGACCGCTGCTCATTGCCGCCCACGAAACAATCACCAGCAGCACCGGCGTCAGGATAAACGGCAGGAACAGGTAGGGGTTCATCACCAGCGGAATACCGAACACCAGTGGCTCGCTGATGTTGAACAGCGCTGCCGGCGCGGCGATTTTCCCCAGCTGTTTCATCTGGCGGCTGCGCGCGCGGATCAGCATAAAGATCACCAGCCCAAGCAGCGCGCCGGTGCCGCCGGGCGCAATCCATAAATCGTAAAACTGCTGGGTAAAGATGTGCGGAATCGGCTGGTTATGCTGAAAGGCTTCGAGGTTTTCACTCATGTTCGACAGCCATACCGGCTGAATGAACACCAGCACGATGGCATCGCCGTGCAGGCCGAGCGTCCATAGAATGCCAATCAGCAGCACTGAGAAAATCATCCCCGGCAGCGTGCCGCCGACGTGGTGCATCGGCAGACCAATCACCGTGGCGATCAGGTTATTGATGTCGTGGAACGGCGAGGCTTCAACAGCCAGGCGCAGCAGCAGCACCACGGCCAGCACGCAGAAGCCGGGAACGAGCGCGAGGAACGATTTCGCCACCGCCGGCGGCACGCCCTCCGGCATCTTGATCACCAGGTTGCGGCTGTGCACGAAGCGGTAGATTTCGGTGGAGAGCAGCGCAATTACAATCGCCACGAACAGGCCCTGACTGCCGATCAGCGAAATCGGCAGCACGCCGGTGACCAGCTGCGCGGGCGCGCCTTCAACCGGGGCGAACAGCGTCTGCTGCGGAATGGTCATCACAAACGCCACCAGCGCCATCGCGCCGCTGGTTAGCGGGTCGAGCGTGCGATATTTCTCCGCCAGCCGGTAAGCGATGCCGAAGCTGGAGATCAGCGCCATGATGTCGTAGGTGGCACGCACCGGATAGAGCAGTTTATTGCGCCAGCTGTCGCCGAACAGGTCGGCCATCAGATGGCCCCACGCCGGGATCGGCAGGTAGGCGAAGATCAGAAAAAAGCTGCCGATCAGCATGAACGGCATGTTGAGAATGATGCCGTCCCGCACGGACAGCACATGCTTCTGCCCGGCCACCTTGAGCGCGGCGGGCAGCACATAACGTTCGATGATATTACGGTTGGACATAGGGCCTCCTCGGGCACAATGGCGCAACAAATTAACAGGTCAATGCGTGTCATTTCGGCGCGGCAGCGGATACCTGCACCCGGCCGTCGCGGCGCAATTTATTGCGCGATGAAGCGCGCCGCGACGGCCAGGGTGCGGTTTGCGACAGGGATATCACGCAAACTGCGGCAGCCACGGCTGATTCAGCGTCAGCACTTCGTCCAGCAGCGCTTCGGCGCTGGCGACGTCGCCGACCAGCGGATTGCCGACCAGCGCCAGCAGCGCGGCACCGCGATCGCCGTGCACCGCCGCGTCGATGGTTAATCGCTCGAAGGCTTTGATCTGCTGCGTCAGCCCGTGCATCAGCGGTGGCAGCGCGCCAAACACCAGCGGGTGCGCGCCCTGCGCATCGACCACACAGTTCACTTCCACCACTGCGTCGTCCGGCAGACCGTGAATCGCCCCACGGTTCTGGCAGTTCACCACCAGATTTTGCCCGCTATTGTTATGGATGGCGCTGATGAGCTCAACGGCCACTTCGGAGTAATATGCGCCGCCGCGAAAACTCAGCTGCTCCGGCTTGTGCGCCAGCTGCGGATCGGCATACAGCGCGAACAGCTCGGCTTCCACTTTCATCACCTGTTCAGCGCGCGTTCCGGCCTGGCCGTGCTGCGCTTTCTCCTGCTCTTCGGCCAGCATCTGCGGTGTTTGCCAGTAGTAGCGGTGATAAGGGCAGGGAATCGCCTGCAGCGCGCGCAGAAACGCCGGCGACCACGGCATCTCTTTGATGTTATTCATGGTCAGCGCCTGGCCTTCGCACAGCTGTTCGATCACCCCGGCGGTCACGTCCTCGCCGCGGCACAGCACCTGATGCACCCACACCAGATGATTCAGCCCGGCAAAGCGCAGCGCCACCTCGTCAAACGGCGCCTGTAACATGCCGGCGATCATATGGTGCATATTCACCGGCACGTTACACAGGCCGATGATCTTCGCGTTGCTGTAGCGCGCCACGGCTTCGGTAACGATGCCCGCCGGATTGGTGAAGTTGATGATGAAGGCGTCCGGCGCCAGCTGTTCCACTTTGCGCGCAATCTCCAGCATCACCGGAATGGTGCGCAGCGCTTTGGCGAAGCCGCCGACGCCGGTAGTTTCCTGGCCGAGACGGCCATACTTCAGGCCCAGCCGTTCATCGGCGGCGCGTGCCGCCAGCTGGCCGACGCGCAGCTGTGTCAGCACAAAGCGCGCGCCGCGAATCGCCTCATCCAGCGCGAAATGCACGCTGACCTTAACCTGCTCCAGCCCGTTTTTTTGCAGCATGCGGCGCGTGAGATCGGCGATGATCTGCACCTTTTCGCGTCCTGCCGCCACATCCACCAGCGCCAGTTCGGTTACCGGCAGCTGCGCATAACGGTTAATGATTCCCTCCACCAGCTCCGGCGAATAGCTGCTGCCGCCGCCAATGATTGCTATCTTAAGCATCGTTTTCTCCTGCCGTGGTACGGCGATAGAGTTCAATGATTTCGCCCGCTAAATCCTGAATCAGCATGGCGTTCATCAGGTGATCCTGGGCATGAACCAGAATCAGGGTAACCGGCAGCCGGCCGCTGCCTTCGTCCAGGCTAATCAGCGCCGTCTGCTGCTGGTGCGCGCTGCTCACGTTTTCCCGCGCCGCCGCCAGCTGCTGCTGTGCCGCATCAAACTGGCCGGCGCGCGCCAGCCGCAGGGCGCTGAGGGCGGCACTGCGCGCAGCACCGGCCTGCACCAGCAGCAGCATGATCTCCTCTTCCGGAACCACCATTACGTCATCTTCAGGCATGCAGAATCTCCCACAGCGCAACGCCGTGTGTTATCAGTCAGATTGGGGGAAACGAAGAATCAGGAAGCGCGCAGCGCCAGCGCTTTATCCAGCACCTGTTCGCCGCGCATCATGCCGTAATCCATCATGTCGATAACGGCGACTGCCTTGCCCTGCGGGGCCGCGATGGCGGTGAGGCGGGCAGCTTCAAACTGCACCTGTGGGCCGAGCAGCACCACATCCGCATCCGGCAGGATACGTTCGAAATCGGCCACCGGGACGGCCTGAATGTTGATCGCCAGCCCGCGCGCTTGTGCGGCGTGCTGCATTTTATTCACCAGCATGCTGGTAGACATGCCGGCGGCACAGCAAAGAACAATGCGCATAATTTATCCTCCTGTGAATTGACTCCGGCATTTAAGACCTGTCGCAGTCGCACTGTAAATACCCTGCGGCCAGATGATTTTGTGATGAAAGTTATTTAAAGTATTATTTATCAATATTTTAATCATTAAACCGCTATGAAAATAATTTTCATTGGTGTGATCGGCACGATGATTTTCTGTTGCGAGTGCTTTAATTCCAGGAAAATTCAGTGCGCTCAGCTGAAAAAAATCTCACCATGAAAAATATTTTCATACATCATGAGGGTTCGTTACTGAGGATGTGATGAGCTAATGGATATTGTCTGGCAACTGCAGCAGCAGTCGGCGCGTTTTGATGCGCAGGAATCAAAGCTGGCGCGATTTATTCTGGATAACCTGCACGCCAGCGCGCAGGCCACCATGGAGAGTCTGGCGGCGCAGGCGGGTATCAGCCCGGCTGTACTCCAGCGCTTTGCTGCCTCGGCGGGCTACCGCGATCTGGATGATTTTCTGCACCAGGTGCGCCAGGCCGGCCAGCAGGAAAGTGCGTTTATGACGGTGATTCGTCAGCGGCAGGCTTCGCTCAGCCAGCAGGAGCAGCGGGTGGCGCGCGCCATCCTGCGTGACGCCGCGTTCGCGGCCTCGGCCACCATTGAACAACTGGCCAGCCGGGCGGAAGTCAGTGCGGCGACCATTACCCGCTTTGCCCGTTCGGTCGGCTGCGACGATATTCGCGATCTGCGTATGCGGCTGGCACGCGCCAGCGCCGAACCGGCTACTTCCAGCCACGGTGCGGTGCCGCAGCTGGTGAGTCTGCATCAGGCGCTGACCCAGCAGTGGCAGCAGCTGGATGACAGCCGCTGGCAGCAGGCGGCGCAGGCGCTGCGTCAGGCACGCAGCGTGTTGCTGATCGGTGCCGCCGGCCAGCACACGGCGCTGGTAGCGGAAGTGCAGCAGCGGCTGAGTGAAGCCGGGCTGGCGCTGGCATGGATCCAGGACGACAACCTGCTGCGCCTGACGCTCAGCCGTTTGCAGCCGGACGATCTGCTGCTGATCCTCGCGCCGGATACCATCAACAGCAGCGTGCTCAGCGCGGTGCATCACGCTCACATCCAGCAGACCCCAGTGATGGCGCTGTGCCCGGCGACGCTGGATCTCGCCAGCCAGGCCAACTACTGGCTGCCGCTGCCGGATGCAGCACCGGCGCGGCGCTATGGCATCCTGCTGGCGCTAGACCGGCTGGCGGCGGCGCTGTAACACCCCGCCTTTCTACTCAGGCGGTTGCCGCCACCTGAGATTTGGCTTCAATAAACTGCACCAGCGCGCGCGTCACGTCAGCGGTGGTGGCGCTGCCGCCGACATCCGGCGTCAGAATGCCCGCCGCGCACACGTGCTCAATGCCCTGCATTATCAGCGCGGCCGCGTTGCGTTCGCCCAGATGCTCCAGCATCTGTACCGCGGTCCAGAAGGTGGCGATCGGGTTAGCGATGCCTTTGCCGGTGATATCAAACGCCGAGCCGTGAATCGGTTCGAACATCGACGGAAAACGCCGCTCCGGATCGATATTGGCGGTTGGCGCGACGCCGAGACTGCCGGCCAGCGCGCCGGCGAGGTCGGAGAGAATATCCGCATGCAGGTTCGTGGCGACAATGGTATCCAGCGATTTCGGGTGCAGTGTCATGCGGTGCGTCATGGCATCCACCAGCATCTTGTCCCACTGCACATCCGGAAACTCCTGCGCCACTTCCGCCGCAATTTCATCCCACATCACCATGCCGTGCCGCTGGGCATTGGATTTGGTCACCACCGTCAGCAGTTTGCGCGGCCGCGACTGCGCCAGTTTAAAGGCGTAGCGCATGATGCGCGTCACGCCGACGCGGGTAAAAATCGCCACTTCAGTGCCCACCTCTTCTGGCAGGCCGCGGTGCGCACGGCCGCCGTTGCCGGAGTATTCCCCTTCCGAGTTCTCGCGCACGATGACCCAGTCAAGATCGCCCGGTCCACGGTTGCGCAGCGGCGAGGTCACGCCCGGCAGAATTTTGGTTGGCCGCACGTTGGCGTACTGATCGAAGCCCTGACAAATCGGCAGGCGCAGCCCCCACAGCGTGATGTGATCCGGCACGTCCGGCGCGCCCACCGCGCCAAAGTAGATGGCATCAAACTGCTTCAGCGTCTGCAGGCCATCTTCCGGCATCATCACCCCGTGCTGTTTGTAGTAATCCGAGCCCCAGTCAAAGGTCTGCACGTCAAACGTCAGCTGTTCATCGTGCCGCGTCAGCGCCTGCAGCACCTCAACGCCAGCCGAAATCACTTCCGGGCCAATACCGTCTGCCGGAATCGCGGCAATTTTGTAGTTACGCATTGTGTTCTCCAGTCAATTAATGGGTATGAGGATGAGGCAGATCGGCGCTTTGCGGTTTTGGCGTCTGCGCGGCGAGAATCAGCACGATGAGCGCGGACAACGCCAGCAGCGCGGCGACGAAATAGAGTCCCCAGGTGTAGCTGCCGGTTTGCTGGCGGATCACGCCAATCATCATCGGGCCGACAAAACCGCCGAGATTGCCGATGGAATTAATGGTGGCGATGCCGGCGGCCGCGGCCGGCCCGCTGAGAAACAGTGTCGGCATGCTCCACAGCGGCGGTTTGGAGGCGCTGATGCCGACCGTGACCAGCGTCAGCGCAATAATCACCGCCAGCAGCGTGCTGACGTTACCGGCGTAAATCAGCCCGGCGGCAGCCAGTAAACAGGCGCCAATGACGTGCCAGCTGCGCTCGCCGCGACGATCGGAGTGACGCGCCCACAGGATCATGCCGATCACGCCAATCACCGCCGGGAAAGCGTTGAGGAAGCCGATTTCCAGCGAGGAGGCGCCGAAGCTGCGGATGATTTGCGGTGACCAGATCCCCAGCGTGTACAGGCCGGCCGACGTGCCGAAGTACACCAGCGCCAGGGCCAGTACGCGCTTATCCGCCAGCCCGCGCCAGGCGCTGCTGTGGCCATGTTGCGTCGACCGCGCCTGCTCTTCAGCCTGCATGGTCTCCTGCAGCCAGCGCCGCTCTTCTGCGTTCAGCCATTTAGCCTGCGCCGGACGGTCGGTGAGGAAAAACAGCACCACGATGCCCAGCAGCAACGCCGGAATCGCTTCTAACACGAACATCCACTGCCAGCCGGCGTAGCCCAGCAGACCGTGCATCTCCAGCAGCGCCGCAGAGACCGGCGAGCCGAGCGCGGTAGAGAGCGGGGCGGCGGCCATGAAGATGGCGGTAACCTGCGCGCGCTTCGCCGCCGGGAACCAGTAGCTGAGGTAGAGAATGATGCCGGGAAAGAAACCGGCTTCCGCCACGCCGAGCAAAAAGCGCAGGAGGTAGAAGCTGGTGGTGCCCTGCACCAGCGCCATGCAGCCTGAGACCAATCCCCAGCTGATCATCACGCGGGCGATCCAGATGCGTGCGCCCACTTTGTGCAAAATTAAATTCGACGGGACTTCAAAAAGAAAATAGCCGAGGAAAAAAATCCCAGCGCCAAAACCAAATACCGTGGGCGAGAAACCTAAATCCTGATTCATGGTTAACGCGGCAAAACCAATATTGACGCGATCGAGAAACGCGATGAAATAGAGCAGCATGATGAAGGGCACAATGCGCAACGTCACTTTACGCATCACCCTTTTTTCGAGGTGAGATTTCATATTAAAGTGCTCCAGATTGTGTAGGGTAGTATTATTTTCTGGTTGTCGAATGCAGTATGCAGGTTTGTATTGCGCGATCATCAGGCGTGGATTATATAAACTATTTGAATAATCGTGCGGTGAGGGAAATGTGGATATAAATCAATTGCGTTGTTTTGTCGCGGTGGGTAAAGAACTGCATTTCGGTCGGGCGGCACAAAGTATGGAAATGATGCCTGCATCACTTTCCCGCTTTATTCGCCTGCTGGAGGAGGATCTCGGCGTGCGCCTGTTAAACCGCTCAACGCGCAATGTTTCATTAACCGCCGAGGGAGCCCTGTTTTTTGACGAAGCGGGAAAACTGATCGATCAGTTTGATGCGCTGGCGCTGCGTTTTAAAGGCGGATTAAAAGATGAACGCCGGACATTACGCATTGGGGCTATCGATAGCGCCGCGCGCGGTTTAGTTCCGGCACTGCTGAATTTATTTGTGCCGCGTCATCCGCTGAGCGATATCCATATTATCGAAGATAAAACCCTTAACCTGATTCCTAAATTAAAATCCGGCTGGCTGGATATGATTATTATCCGTGCGCCGCAGCGCATGGATGCGTCACTGGCGCTGCGTTTTATTACCCGCGAAAGTTGCGTGCTGGCAGTGCCGCTGACGCATCCGCTGGCGGATAAAGCGCAGGTGACGGTGGCGGATTTTCAGCATGAAGCCATGATCATTCCGGACCGCCGCACCCGGCCGCACAGCCACGATCTCACCATCAGCCTGTTTAAGCAGGCCGGCCTGACGCCACATATCGCGCAATATGCCGAAGAGAAGCAAACCATTCTCAGCCTGGTGTCCGCCGGCCTCGGTCTGGCGGTGGTACCAGCCTCTTATCGCACCATGAACAGCGACAGCGTCCGCTATATCCCGCTGACATTACCTGAGCAGATCAAAGGCTTGCCGCTGAGTATTGCGTGGCAGAAGGGCAATGAAGATCCGCTGCTGCGTGAAATGCTGCGTCTGCTGCATGACCACCGGCAGGAATTGATCGACAGGCTGTGAGGCTGCGCCGGAACGCACGCTGACGATCTGTTTGTTACTTTCATTCTGCAAGTGACTTGCAAAATGAAAGTTACCCTGCCACAGTATCCCGCATCGACTTCACATCGGGAACTGGCCCATGAAAAACCAACCTCTGTGTAATATGCCGTGCCCTATCGCACGCAGCCTTGGACGCGTCGGCGACGGCTGGAGCATGCTGATCATGCGCGATGCGCTGGCCGGCTTTACCCGCTTTGATGAGTTTCAGAAAAGCAGCGGCGTGGCGCCCAATATTCTGTCGCGCCGGCTAAAAGAGCTGGTGGAGGATGGATTGCTGGAAAAGGTGTGTTACAGCGACGCTCCGGCACGCTACGAGTACCACCTCACTGCGGCGGGCCGCGATTTTCGCACGGTAATACTGGCGCTGGCCGAGTGGGGCAGCACCCACTTCTCACCGGAAGGGCGGCAGATGCAGCTGGTTGAAAGCGCCACCCAGCGCCCGGTGACGCCGCAAATGGTCGACAGCGCCACCGGCCAGCCGCTCTCCAGTGACAAATACCAGATGGTGCCAGGCCCGGCGGCCAGCCCGATGATGCACTATCGCCAGCAGTATCTGGCGAGAAAGCGCGCGGGCGATACGGCGCAAAAATTCGCCCCGCAGACGGTGGCCGGGAACGAACCATGAGCCTGACGCGGAAAAAAGCGGCACTGCTGCTGATGCTGGCCTGCGGCGGCGTGGCGCTGGCCGGCTATGGCTATTACTGGTGGCACAGCGCGCGCTTTATGCCTGCGACCGATGATGCTTACGTCGGCGCGGATATCAGTGCGATTTCGGCCAAAGTGTCCGGCTATATCCAGACGCTTGCGGTGCAGGATAATGCGGCGGTTAAAAAGGGCGACCTGCTGGTGCAGCTGGATAACCGCGACTATCGGGCGGCGGTTGACCGTGCGGCGGGCGAAGTCGCCGCGCAGCAGGCGGCGCTGCAGGATATCGCCGCCACGCGCCAGCTCCAGCTGGCCACCATCGACGGCGCGCGTGCTGCGCTGCTGGCGGCGCAGGCGGTGACGCAGAAAACCACCGCCGACCAGCGCCGCTATGACGCGCTGGTAAGCAGCGCTGCGGTGTCGCAGCAGATTCGCGATCATGCGCAGGCCGATTACCATCAGGCGCTGGCGCAGGAGGGCAAAACCCGTGCCGATCGCGCGGTCGCCGAACGTCAGCTGCAGGTGCTGGATGCGCGCGAGCAGCAGACGCACGCCGCGCTGGCACAGGCGCAGGCCGACCTGGCACTGGCACAGCTCAATCTGGAATACACCGCTATCCGCGAGCCGTTTGATGGCGTGATCGGCAATCGCCGCGCCTGGGCCGGTTCGTATGTCAGCAGCGGCACGCAGCTGTTGTCGCTGGTGCCGGCGCAGGGGCTGTGGATTGACGCCAACTTTAAAGAGAGCCAGCTGGCGCACATGCGGCCAGGCCAGACGGCAACGATTGTGGCGGACGTGCTGCCAGGCCGCATCTTCAGCGGGCATGTCGCCAGCCTGTCGCCCGCGACCGGCTCGCGCTTCAGCATTCTGCCGGCGGAAAACGCCACCGGTAACTTCACCAAAATTGTCCAGCGCGTGCCGGTGCGCATTGCGCTGGATGGCGATGCGGCCACGCTCGGGCTGTTGCGTCCGGGACTGTCGGTGACCGTGACCGTCGATGAGCGCAGCGCGCAATGAGCCGCGTGGTCGCCGCGCCGATCGCGCCCGCGCAGATGCCGATCAGCCGGAAAGTTTTCGCCTTTGCCACCCTGTGCATCGGCATGTTTATCGCGCTGCTGGACATCCAGATTGTCTCAGCTTCGCTGCGCGACATTGGCGGTGGCCTGTCGGCGGGCGATGATGAAACCGTGTGGGTGCAGACCAGCTACCTGATCGCCGAGATCATCATTATTCCGCTCTCCGGCTGGCTGGCCAGCGTGCTGTCTACGCGCTGGCTGTTCGCCGCCTCGGCCTGCGGCTTTACGCTAATGAGCCTGCTGTGCGGCTGGGCGTGGAACATTCAGAGCATGATCGCGTTCCGTGCGCTGCAGGGGCTGGCGGGTGGCTCGATGATCCCGCTGGTGTTCACTACCGCCTTCGCCTTTTTTCAGGGCCGGCAGCGGGTGATTGCTGCCGCGACCGTCGGCGCGCTGGCGTCGCTGGCGCCGACGCTTGGCCCGACCGTTGGCGGCTGGATCACCGATAACTTCAGCTGGCACTGGCTGTTTTTTATCAACATCATTCCCGGTATTTACATCACCATTGCGGTTCCGCTGCTGGTGAACATCGACGCGCCCAACCGCGAACTGCTGCGCGGCGCGGATTATCTCAGCATCGTGCTGCTGGCGCTGGCGCTCGGCTGTCTGGAATATACGCTGGAAGAGGGACCGCGCTGGGGCTGGTTTGATGATGACACCATTGCCACCACCGGCTGGATTGCGCTGGCGGCGGGCGTGTTGTTTGTGATCCGCACGCTGCGGCATGCCAAACCGATCGTCGATTTACGCGCGCTCAAGGACCGCGACTTTAGCCTCGGCTGCTACTTCTCGTTTATGGCGGGCGTGGGGATCTTCGCCACCATTTACCTTACGCCACTGTTTCTCAGCCAGGTGCGCGGCTTCAGCGCACTGGAGACTGGCCTGGCGATCTTCTCCACCGGGGTGTTTCAGATTCTGTCGATCCCGCTGTATGCCTGGCTGGCGAACCGCGTCGATCTGCGTATTTTGCTGGCGGCGGGGCTGATCTGTTTTGCGCTGTCGATGCATTTCTTCGTGCCGATTACCCATGACTGGGGGGCGAAGGAGCTGCTGTTCCCGCAGGCGTTTCGCGGTATGGCGCAGCAGTTTGCCGTGGCACCGACGGTAACCCTGACGCTGGGCAGTTTGCCACCGGCCCGCCTGAAGCTCGCGTCTGGCCTGTTTAATCTGATGCGCAACCTTGGCGGCGCGATTGGCATTGCCCTGTGCGGTACGGTGCTCAACGACCGCACCAACCTGCACTTTAGCCGGCTGGCGGATCATCTCAACAGCGCCAGCCTGACGCTGGGTGATTTTCTGCAGGGGCGCGCTCAGGCGCTGATGACCAGCAGCCTGAGCCCGGATGCCGCGCATACGGCCGCGCTGCAGTCGCTGGCGGCGCTGACGCTGCGTGAAGCGCGCACCCAGGCCTTTTCCGACGCGTTCTGGCTGATCATGACAGGCTTTTTCGTCGCGGCGCTGCTGGTGCCGTTACTGAAAAAGCCACAGGGATGAGGGCCCGACCGCAGCCTGTCACCGCTTGCTCAGCGCTTCCCACAGGCCCAGCAGATAGGTGGTGCCCAGTGCGCGGTCGTACAAACCGTAGCCTGGGCGCCCGGTTTCACCCCAGATAAAGCGGCCGTGATCCGAACGGATATAGCCGTCAAAGCCGTTGTCATACATCGACTGCAGCACTTTATACATATCCAGCGAGCCATATTCCGTCGGATGCGCGCACTCGTAGAAATCTTTATCGCGGATGATCTTGATGTTGCGCACGTGGGCAAACGGGATGCGCTTGCGGCGCGAGAATTCGGCCAGAATGGCATAGACATCGTTCTGCGGATCCTCGGCAATCGATCCGGTGCACAGCGTGATGCCGTTGGCTTCAGAATCGACGACGTTACAGATCCAGTCGAGATCGTCGCGGTTTTTCACCACGCGCGGCAGACCGAAGATCGAATACGGCGGATCGTCCGGGTGGATCGCCATCTTCACGCCCACCTCTTCGCACACCGGGATCACCGCTTTGAGGAAATAGGCGAGGTTTTCGCGCAGCTTCGCATCATCTACGTCCTGATATTTGGCAAACAGCTCCTGAACTTTTGCCAGCCGTTCCGGCTCCCAGCCCGGCAGCGCGAAGCCGTTGGCGCTGCCCAGTACTTCTTTCACCACTTCGTCGAGGCTTTTATCAATGCCCTGTTTCTCGAAGGCCATGGTGATGGAGCCATCCGGCAGCACGTAATGCATATCCGTCTTCATCCAGTCGAACACCGGCATGAAGTTGTAGCAGATCACTTTTACCCCGGCGGCCGCCAGGTTGCGGATACTTTGCTGATAATTAGCGATATAGCGATCGCGGCTCGGCAGGCCGATCTTGATGTCGTCGTGAATATTAACACTCTCAATCACTTCAACCGTCAGTCCGGCTGCGTGCACCTGATCGACCAGCGCCTGGATCTTCTCCTGCGGCCAGGTTTCGCCTACCGGCACATCGTAAAGTGCGCCCACCACGCCGCGTACGCCCGGCACCTGGCGAATATATTCCAGCGAAACCTTGTCTTCCTTCGGCCCAAACCACCGCATTGTCAGCTGCATTATGTCATCCACCGTCATCGTGTCTGTATGATAACGGCTAAACTACCATACTAGAATTCATGAGGGCAGCATTGCGCGGCGATTAAGCCTTGATCCGCGTCACAGAACCGGTTTTATCCGCAGCGCAGTCGCTTACTGGGTGGTCACCAGTTCGGTGAAATACTGCTTGTACTTAAACAGTTCGAGATCCGAGCGCAGCCCCAGTTTGCGCAGCGCGGTCTGCTTCTGACCGCTGATGGTTTTGCGGCTGCGCGCGTATTTACCGGCGATCTGCGTAATGCTCAACCCGTCGAGATAACAGCGAATCACCTCGATTTCGCGCGGGCTCAGCTCGCGCAGCAGCAGCGTGATGTCGTCGCCCGCCTGGCGCGGCGCCAGGTAATCGTGCATCTCGCGATCGCTCTCCTGGAATTTATCCAGCTCCAGCATCATGTCCGGCGTCAGGAAGCGCTTGCCGCGACAGATTTGATGGATGGCATCGATCAGCACCTCCTGATCATGGCTTTTGCCGACAAATCCCTGCACGCCGGCTTTCAGCAACAGCTGGACAATCGCCGGTTTCTCCACCGCGGACGACACCAGAATCTTCAGCTGCGGGTAGTGCAGGCGCAGCTGTTTCACCATTTGCAGCCCGTCGAGCTGGTCTTCACCCAGCATGTAATCCAGCACCAGGATATCGAGCGGGTGGCGCTGCAGGAAGGCCATCAGCTGCTGGCGCTGGGCAAAGGCCCCGGCCAGATCGAGCTGCGGCTCCTGCGCTAAGCGGTACTGCATGGCTTTACCAATCAGCGGATGATCGTCCAGCACGGCAATCTGCCAGATTGCGCTCTCTTTCATTACATCACCTCTTCAGGAATAGGTGTTTCCAGGGCACGCAGGAACAGCGCGTCCAGCTCGGCCACCGCCCCGGCGACCTCCGGCAGCAGCTGTTGTAATAGCGCACCATCTTCATGCTCCGCCGCCTGTTCGGCGGCGCGGCAGCGATGTTGCAGCGCGTCGGCGCGCAGCATACGGGCACTGCCGAGTAGCTGATGCGCGGCGTGACGCGCCGAAGCAAAATTGTTCGCAGCCACCGCCTGCGTCAGCTGTGCGAGATCGTAACTGTTCTGCTGGCGCGCGGTGGTCACCAGGTCGCGCCACGCCTGCGGGTTGTTTGCCGCCAGATTTTCCAGCGTCAGCAGGGTATCGTCGCGCGTCGGGTTCATCGGTGCGCCGGTGATCACCTGCAGCAGCTGCGCGCGCTCCAGCGGTTTAAACAGACAACCGTTCATGCCGGCGTCCTGCGCCAGCTGCGCCACGCGCTCCTCCGCCATCGCCGTCAGGCCGTAAACCGGCACCGCGCGTCGCACCAGGCGCTTCTCTTCGGCGCGCAGCTGGCGGGTGAATTCGAAGCCGTCCATCTCCGGCATGTTGCAGTCGGTAATTACGCGGTCCGGCTGATTTTCGCGCCACAGCGCCAGTGCCGCTGCACCGCCGTCCGCCACCAGCACATGGTGCCCGGCGTAGCGCAGCTGCTGGGCCAGCAGCAGACGGTTGGTGGCGTTGTCATCGACAATCAGAATGCGCAGTGCAGCCTGCTTAGCGGGCTCCACCGGCTGTGGCAGGGTGGGCTGCTCATGTTCAATACGCGCCGCTTCCGCGCGGAAGCGCAGCATAAACACGCTGCCGTCACCCGGTTCACTCTCGACGTGCAGCTCGGTGCCGAGCATCACCGCCAGCCGGCGGCAGATATTCAGGCCTAACCCGGTGCCGCTGGCGCGGTTGCTGCCCTGATCGACCTGAATGAACGGCTCGAAGATCGCCTGCTGCTGCTCTGCCGTCAGGCCAACCCCGCTGTCGCTCACCTCCAGCACATACTCCGGCCGCGTGCTCTCTGCCTGATACAGCGCCACTTCGACTTCGCCGTGCGAAGTAAACTTGATGGCGTTGCTCACCAGATTGGAGAGAATTTGCTTCAGCGCCACCGGGTCAAACAGCACCTGGTCCTGCTCCAGCTCCAGCACGATATTCAGCGCCAGCCCCTTGTTCAGCGCCACCTGGCGGAACAGCGCTTCGCAATCCCGCACCACTTCACTGAGCGACATCGGCTGCAGCTGCACGCTGAAATGTCCTGATTCGATTTTTGCCAGGTCGAGAATATCGCCCACCAGCGACAGCAGCGAACGCGACGACTCCCAGGCGACATCAATGTTTTTCTGCCGCTGCTGTTCATTACTCTGGCCGAGATGCTCAATTTCCAGCAGGCCAATCAGCGCCGCCAGCGGCGTGCGGATTTCATGACTCATGTGCGACAGGAAAGTGCTTTTCGCTTCGCTGGCGCGCACCGCGACTTCGTTGGCTTTGCGCAGGTCGGCCATCAGCGCTTCGATATGCGCCAGCTGCTCGCTGATTTCACGCTCGTGCTCGCGCTGTTTCGCCAGTGAGGCTTTCAGCAGATGGTTACGCCACAGGAAAAACAGCAGGCCCAGCCCGGCTACGGCAACGATGCGCAATATATAGCTGCGATAGCTTTGCCACGAGGTGCTGGTAGCGGGCGGCGTGTATTTGATCCAGCGCTCCATCAGCGACTGCATGGTCGGCTGCGGAATATCGGACAGCGCTTTGTTAAGGATCGACAGCAGCACCTGATCCTGGCCATTGACCGCCATCGCCATGCGGAACATCGGCAGCGGCGCGACAAACGCGACCTTAAAGCTGTCATTGAAGTGATTGTTGAGCAGAAACAGCGACGACTCGTACGGCACAATAAAGCCATCCAGCTGCTTATCCAGCAACTGACCGAGCGAATCAATCGATACGCCATTTTCGACGAAGTTGATGCCCGGCCAGCGTTCACGTAAATCGTAACGATAGTAGGCGCGCTCATAAATACCGACGCGCTTGCCCGCCATCTCATCAAAGCTTTTCCACGGGCTGTCTTTGCGCGTCACCACTACCCACGACGAGTAGATGTAGGAGCGGGTGTAGCGGATTTTGTCGTCCTGCTGCGCGGTGGCGTCGCTGACGGCGATAATCGCATCGCGCTGGCGGTTGAGCGTATCGCGCATGTTGCTCAACCCCTGAATCGGGTTGTAGCGAAAGCGAATGCCGGTGCGCTGGGAAATCATTTTCAGCAGGTCCACGCTCAGGCCGACCACGCGCTGGCGGTTATCAATAAAGGTAAATGGCGTATGCGAAGGATCGTAGTTAACGGTGATCTCGCGGTGTTCTGCCAGCCACGCGGCCTCTTTGTCGCTGAGATCCAGCGGATGGTTTTTAACCACCGACTGATAATCCAGGCTCCAGGCTTCCGCAATCTGTACCGCGTTGCGCAGCGGAATGTTTTTCAGGATTTCATCGATGGCTGCGATCAGCGGCAGATTGGCACTGTTGCTGGCAAAGCGCGCGTCGACATCGTTGGTGTACGGTGTGCTGTGCGCCTCAATCACGTTCTGCAGGCCGCGATGTGAAAGAAAGCGCTGAGTGGCGCTGTTGCTCCAGAACAGGGTGTTTTCGCTAAACGCGGTGTCGGTGTAGGCCCACAGCGGCGGCGCGGCCGGCGCCAGCGTGGCGCGCGGATAGCGCTTGTGCAGCAGCGCTTTGAGTTCTGCATCACCGTAATAGAGCAGACGATAGCGGCTATTTTTCAGCTCACTGTCGAAGGTCGCGTTACGTTTGCTGATTAATACGCTGCGCGCCAGGGAATACGGCAGGCTCAGCGCCAGCTGCGTATCCTGATTGGCGGCCAGCGTGTAGTAAGGAATCAGATCGACTTCACCGTCGTTGAGCGCATCCACCAGCTCCAGCCGGGTTTTATACACCTTGATTTTCACCGGCAGATTTAACGCCTTCGCCACGATGGCCAGATAATCGGCCGAGAGTCCTTCGTAGGTATTGGCTTCAAACGACACGGAATAGGGCGGCAGCGGGTTGTTCCACACGCCGACGCGCAGTACAGAGTGCTGTTTCAGCCACTGCTGGCTCTGCGGCGACAGCGTGACTTCCGGTGCTACCAGACCATAGCGCGGCGAGAAATTTAACGTGGTTGCACCCCAGGCAGACAGGCAAAAGCCCAGTAACAGAAGGAGGCTGAGGATGCGTTTACTCACGGATGATTTCACTCGCTGGACCGGTTGCGCGCGCCGCCACCATGACGGCACTTCTTCTCTGACGGCACGTTGCGCGTCAGGCATCCTTCAACAGCGACTTAATACAAGTGGACTTAAATCGCGCTTAAGAAATTTCTTAAAAACAGGAGAGAAAATTCCTGGTGAAAGGCAGGTTTCGCCGGCGCGCCGAAGCGAAGCGCGCTGCTATTTTTAGTAAGTGTAAGTTTTGTTTGCTGAAATTACCGCGTTGCTTCGCCATTCCTGCTGAACCCGGCGCAATTTTCCGACGCTAATCGCCTTTTCATTTGTTTTATTTACAGAATCTATCGTGCAGGCAAAATAGCCCTTATTTTCTCTCCAGCGATCAACCATGTCCGAAGAAGCGCTGCGCCAGCAGATTCAGAACCTGAAAAAGCACAATGCGCGCCTCAAGCGCCTGGCGCACGACGCGCGTAATAAGCTGAACGCGGCGCTGGACGGCACCGGCTTGTGCCTGTGGCAGCTGGATATTCCCAGCGGCAAACTGGTGATTTTTAACCGGCGCTGGGGCGCGATGCTCGGCTTTCAGGCGAAAGAGACCAAAGCGCGCTTTGATGCCTGGCGCGAGTGCCTGCATCCGGAAGATGCCGATGAGGTGCTGCGCGCCTTTTACGATCATATTGAAGGGCGCGCGCCCTATTACGAGGCGCTGCACCGTATGATCGGCAAGAACGGCAAAATCACCTGGGTGTTAGATCGCGGACGCGTCAGCGAGTGGGACGAGCAGGGTAATCCGCTCAAAGTGACCGGCACCCATATCGATATGACCAAAGAGAAGAATTACGAAGCCCAGCTCTCCCTGCTGGCGCATCACGACCCGTTAACCGCGTTACCCAACCGCCACGCGCTGCAGGCGCATTTTAGTCAGCTGCAACGCGCCGGGCCGCTGTGCGTGGCGTTTATCGATCTCGACAATTTCAAGCACGTCAATGACACGCTCGGCCATCGCAGCGGTGACGAGGTGCTGATTCAGCTCAGCCAGCGCATCCGCGATTTGCTGCCGTCAGAGGCCATCGTCGGGCGGCTTGGCGGCGATGAGTTCGTGCTGCTGCTGCCGTTTTTGATTGATTACCCGAAGGTGCGCATTCTGGCGCAGGCGGTGCTGGATGCGGCGCTGACGCCGTTTGACGTCGACAATGGTCATGCGCGGATTGGTGCTTCGATCGGTATCGCCCCGGTACACCGGCGCGACAGCTTCGACGACGCGCTGACCAGGGCGGATGGCGCGATGTACCAGATTAAGAAGAACGGTAAGCAGGGCTTTGGCCTGGCAGGCAATATATCGGTGGGGTGAGGGCCAGCGCCCGCACCCTTTTATCACTTAAAACGCAAAACAGGAACAGCCCAGCGCACCCCAGAACGCGTTATTGTCTGACACCGGCACCGATGACTGGCGCGCGACATCATGAGCGTGGCTGTGCACGCCACAGGGGCCGCTGCACTGGTGTACCTGCGGCATCCGCGCGGCGCGGCCGCTGGTCTGCGGCGGGGCGCTGCGGTAGTGACCAGGCAAGGTAACCACCGGCGACCACTCCGGCAACACCGGTACCGGCGGCGGTGCCAGCGGCGTGAAGCTGCCGGCGGCATACACCACATTGCCATCCACCAGCGTCAGCACCGATTCAATGCCTTTGATCTCCTCTTCCGGCACGCTAAAGAAATCTTTCGATAACAGCACCAGATCCGCCAACTGGCCGACTTTGATCTCACCTTTGGCGCTCTGCTCGCTGGAGAACCAGGCACTGCCTTTGGTCCACAGCATCAGTGCGGTTTCACGGTCGATGCGTGCGTTGTCATCGTACAGCTGCATCCCGCCGACGGTACGGCCTGAAACCAGCCAGTACAGTGCGGTCCACGGGTTATAGCTGGCGACGCGGGTGGCATCGGTACCGAGGCCCACCGGTACGCCAGCCTCCAGCATGCGCGCCACCGGCGGCGTCTGCTTCGCGGCCTCTTTACCGTAGCGATCGACAAAGTATTCTCCCTGGAAAGCCATGCGATGCTGCACCGCCAGGCCGCCGCCGAGCGCTTTTACCCGATCAATATTGGCTTCAGTGATGGTTTCCGCATGGTCAAAGAACCAGTGCAGGCCATTGAACGGAATGTCGCGGTTCACCTTCTCAAACACATCCAGCATGCGGCTGATCGATTCGTTATAGGTGGCGTGCAGGCGGAATGGCCAGCGATGCTCCACCAGGTGGCGCACCACGCGCTCCAGCTCATCTTCCATGCCGGGTGCCAGATCCGGGCGCGGTTCGAGGAAATCTTCGAAGTCCGCCGCCGAGAACACCAGCATTTCACCGGCACCGTTGTGGCGCAGGAAGTTGGTGCCCTGGCCCGGCTTCAGCATATCGGTCCACTTCTCAAAGTCTTCCAGCTCGTGGCCGGGCCGCTGGGTGAACAGGTTATAGGCAATACGTACCGTCAGCTGCTTTTTCGCGTGCAGTTCGGCGATCACGTTGTAATCGTCCGGGTAATTCTGGAAGCCGCCGCCGGCGTCGATGGCGCTGGTCAGACCGAGGCGGTTCAGCTCGCGCATAAACTGCCGCGTCGAGTTAACCTGCTGTTCCAGCGACAGCTTTGGCCCTTTCGCCAGCGTGGCGTACAGCAGCATGGCGTTGGGACGGGCGATCAGCATGCCGGTCGGATTGCCATTGCTGTCGCGCTGGATTTCACCGCCCGGCGGGTTGGGGGTCTCTTTGGTGTAGCCCACCACTTTCAGCGCGGCGCGATTGAGCAGCGCGCGGTCATACAGGTGCAGAATGAAGACCGGCGTATCGGGCGCGGCGGCATTGATTTCGTCCAGCGTCGGCATGCGGCGCTCAGCAAACTGGAACTCGCTCCAGCCTCCGACCACGCGCACCCACTGCGGTGACGGCGTACGCAGTGCCTGTTCGCGCAGCATACGCAGCGCATCGGCCAGCGACGGCACGCCTTCCCAGCGCAGCTCAAGATTGTAGTTGAGGCCACCGCGAATCAGATGCAGGTGGGAATCGTTCAGGCCGGGAATGCCGGTGTGCCCTTTGGCGTCGATGATTTGCGTGTCGCTGCCGGCAAAGCGCATGACGTCCGCTTCGCTACCTACGGCGAGGAACTTGCCGTCTTTGATGGCCACGGCGGTAGCCAGCGGGTTTACGCGGTCGACGGTGTGAAACTTACCGTTGGTAAAAATCAGGGATGCGGTCGTCATTCTGTTCTCTCCGTTAAATTAAGCGTAGCGGCACTCAGCCACCGTGTTAATGCGCGGTTAAAAATGCTTGCGCCGATGAGGAAAAAAATACGAAATGACAGCAGTTATTGATAACGGATTGTTTTTACGTTGTCGTTCAACTTTTTTTACGGAGGGTAGGGAATGCGTTTAAATCTGGAGGCGCTGCTGATTCTGGATGCGCTCGATCGTCATGGCACCTTTGCCGCTGCGGCCGCGCGACTGTTCAAAACCGCGTCGGCGTTGAGCTATACCGTGCAGAAGATGGAGAGCGATTTAAAAATCACGCTGCTCGATCGCTCCGGCCATCGCGCCACGTTCACGCCGACCGGCCGTCTGATGCTGGAAAAAGGGCGGACGCTGCTGCGTGCGGTGAACGAGCTGGAGCAGCAGGCGCGCTACGTGGAGAGCGGCTGGGAGAGTCTGCTGACCATCAGCGTGGATGCTTCGCTGCCGTTCAGCATCCTCACACCGCTGATTGACGAATTTTATCAGCAGCACCCGCACACCCAGCTGCAGTTCCGTCAGGACGTACTGGCTGGCTGCTGGGAAGCGCTGCACTATGGCGAAGCGGACATTGTCTTTGGCGCGGTTCAGGAACCCGCCACGCGCAAAGAGATTGTCTGCCAGCCGCTGGGCTGGCTGGAGTATGTATTCGCTGTCGCTCCTGACCATCCGCTGGCGGCGGAGCCCGAACCGCTGCTGCGCGAACAGATTCGCCAGTATCGCGCGGTCACGGTGCATGATTCATCCCGCCACGGTGCCGGGATGGATTTACGCGTGCTGGATGAGCAGAAGACGCTGAGCGTGCATGATTTCCCGGCCAAACTGCAGGCGCATCTCGCCGGGCTCGGCTGTGGTTATCTGCCGCTTTACCTGGCGCGCCCGCACCTGGCGAGCGGTGCACTGGTGGCGCGCCAGCTGGACAGCGAGTGCCGGCGCGATATCGCCTATCTGGCGTGGAATGAGAGCGCCTGTGGCAACGCGGCTATCTGGTGGCGCGAGCGCCTGCCGACGCTGCCCGGCCTGAGTGACATCTACGCGCCAGCCTGATCACAGCGCAATATGATGGCTGACCTGCGGGGGTTCATCACCCTGATGGTACTGCAGTACCGCCTGCTGTAACTCAGCATCGGCGCGCGAGACGCGCTGGTGCTGACGTAAATGCTCCTGCCATGACTCCACCATAAACCACTCCAGCAGCGCCCCGGCATCGTCGGTCTGCTCCATTAATCCCCACGCATAGGCACCGTCACGGCGTCGCGCCTGCGCCAGTTTGTGCATCGCGTGCTGGAAAGCGGCGCGATCGGCCTGGGGAACACGGTAGCGAATCTGGATCAGTACGGCGCCACGGCGGATATCCACCGCATCGCTCACCACCGGTTCAGCCCAGTGCTGCGCCGGCTGCAGATCCGCTTCGCCCGCCGGCAGCGCCAGCCGTTTTGCCAGCAGCGCCGTGATGAGCAGCGCCGCGCCGGCCAGCATCAGCGTTGACGCCAGACCCATGTGCTGGGCGATCAGCCCCCAGGCCAGACTGCCACCCGCCAGCGTGCCGTTGAACACCATCAGATAGACCGCCAGCCCGCGACCGCGCACCCAGTCGGGCAGCACCGCCTGCGCCACGCCGTTGAGGGTTGTCAGCGCGATGATCCAGCCGGTGCCCAGGACCAGCATCAGCAGCAGCGCCAGCCACTGCGGCGGATTGAGCGCCAGCGCCACCATGACCAGCGCGCTGAGCACGGCGGAGAGCAGCATCAGTCCATCATGGCTCAGCCGGGCACGCAGGCGCGGCAGCAGCAGCGCGCCGGCTATGGCACCGGCACCGACGGCCCCAAGCAGCAAGCCATAAAAGCCCGCGCTGCCATGCAGCATGGTACGCGCCACCAGCGGCAGCAGCGCCCAGATGGCACTGGCGAAGGCAAAATACAGCGCGGCGCGCAACAGTACGCGGTGCAGTTCGCGGCTGGCTTTCACATAGCGCAGCCCGGCGCGGAAAGCGCCAAAGAAGTGCTCATTCAGCGCGGTAGCGGCTTTCGCCGGGCGTTTCCACCACAGCAGCGCGGCGATGACGAAAAAATAACTGGCGACATCGGCACCGTAAGCGGCCATAGCACCTAAACTTGCCAGCAGCAGGCCGCCGGTAGCCGGTCCAATCGCCCGGGCGATATTGATGCCCAGCGAGTTGAGCGCGACGGCATTTTTCAGCTCATGGCGGGGTACCAGTTCCGGCACGATGGCCTGCCATGCCGGACCGAACAGCGCCGCGCCAACGCCGCCGACAAAGGTCAGGCCGATCAGCCACTCGACGGTGAGCCAGTGGTTGTGCGACAGCAGCAGTAGCGTGCCGCTGACGCTGGCCATCAGCAGCTGCACCACAATCAGCAGGCGGCGGCGGTCAACAATATCCGACAGCACGCCGGCCGGCAGCGCCAGCAGGAACACTGGCAGGGTGGCGGCGGTTTGCATCAGCGCGACGGCGGTTGGGTTATCCGACAGTCCGGTAATCAGCCAGGCGCTGGCGACGTCGCGGATAAAGCTACCGGTATTGCCGAGCACCGAAGCGGTCCAGATCACGGCGAAAAGCCCGTAGGCGAAAGGGGAAAACGCGCCGCTGCGCGCTGTTTGTGGATTTGGCTGGTTCATCAGGCTGTTCCTGTCAGTGTGCGATGAGAGCACGATACGAAGCTCGCCCGTCAGGAGATAGCGGAAAAAATCGGCCAACTTGTACAAGGATTTTTGACGGCAGGGCTTAGCAAAAATCTTTGCACAAGTTGTCAAAATCTCTGCTTTAGGTTTTTCCACCATCCCACGCTAGTTTGATTGCCAGACACAACATCACTGACTAACGGAGAAAAAACATGAGCACATTCAAGACTAAAGACGGCGTAAACCTGTACTTCAAAGACTGGGGCAAGGGGCAGCCGGTGCTGTTCAGCCACGGCTGGCCGCTGGATGCCGATATGTGGGACAGCCAGCTCAACTTCCTCGCCGAGCGCGGCTACCGCGTCATCGCGTTTGACCGCCGCGGCTTTGGTCGCTCCGATCAGCCGTGGGAAGGCTACGATTACGACACTTTTGCCGACGATATTCACGGCCTGATCGAGCACCTGCAGCTGGATGAGGTGACGCTGGTGGGCTTCTCGATGGGCGGCGGGGATGTGTCGCGCTACATCGGTCGTTATGGTACCGCGAAAGTGAAAGGACTGGTGCTGCTGGGCGCCGTCACCCCGATCTTTGGTAAAACCGACGATCACCCGGAAGGGGTGGAATCAGCGGTGTTTGACGGGATCAAAGCGGGTTTGCTGAAGGATCGTGCGCAGTTTATCAAAGAGTTCGCCACGCCGTTTTACGGCACCAACGCGGGCCAGACGGTTTCCGATGGCGTGCTGACGCAGACGCTGAACATTGCGCTGCTGGCGTCGCTGAAAGGTACGCTGGATTGCGTGACCGCGTTCTCTGAGACGGATTTCCGTGCGGATATTGCCAAAGTGGATGTGCCGACGCTGGTGATCCACGGCAGTAATGACCAGGTGGTGCCGTTTGAAGCCACCGGTAAGCTGGTGCATGAGATGATTGCGGGTTCGCAGCTGAAAGTGTATGAGAACGGCCCGCACGGTTTTGCCGTGACGCATCAGGACCAGCTGAATGCGGATCTGCTGGCGTTTTTGCAGGGGAATTGAGGGGGGAGTGCGTTTTTCCCCTCACCCTAACCCTCTCCCGCCCGCGGGAGAGGGGACCGATCGAGCGAGCAGTGGATTCTTTCGTTACATGTGGCAGTGTTTCCTTCTCCCGCCCGTGGGAGAGGGGACCGATCGAGCGGGGGATTGGCTCTTGAATTAACCTGGGCTGTCTCAGTCCTGCATATGGCAGCGTTTCCCTCTCCCGGTGGGAGAGGGCCAGGGTGAGGGCATCAGGCCGCAGTTTCCCGCCTGCTACCACACCCAACCGCATTATCAGTCCGCCAGCAAATGCCCGTACATCGCCAGCAGGCGACGGGTGACGCCGTTGGTCCAGCCGAAGCCGTCCTGCAGCGGATACTCACCGCCGCCGCCCGGGCGGGCGCGATCGCCGCTGATATCGTACTTCTCTACCAGCTTATGGTGCAGCGAATAGAAATTCTTCACCGTGGTCAGCCAGTTGACCGCAATCTCGGTTGCCAGCGTCTCTTCACCGTAGTTATTCAGTCCGACCACCGCCATCCACTGCAGTGGTGCCCAGCCGTTAGGTTTATCCCACTGCTCGCCGCTCTCCACCATGGAGGTCACCAGGCCGCCCTGCGTCAGCAGCAGCTGGCGCAGCGCCACCGCCTGCAGATGCGCCTGCTCGGGTGATGCCAGCCCCAGGAACAGCGGTACCACCGCCGCTGCGGTAAAGGCACCAAAGCGTTCACGTCGCCAGTCGTAGTCGCGGTACACGCCAGCGGTGTTGTCCCACAGATAGCGATGAATCGCCTGCTTACGCGCATCCGCTTTCTTCTGCCACGCCAGGCCGGTGAGTTCTTCGCCCTTCGCGTGAGCCAGCGTCGAGATCATCAGCTCCAGCTTGTAGAGAAACGCATTCAGATCCACCGGAATAAACTGGGTGGTGCGAATACTGGCCAGACGCTGTGGATCGCGCAACCAGCGCGAAGAGTAATCCCAGCCGGAAGCGGCACCGGCGCGCAGATCGCGATAGACCTCGCTGGCCGGCCGACGCGATTTGCTGGCGGTTTCCACATCTTCCATCCACGACTCATCGCGCGGCGTGTCGCGATCGTCCCAGTAGCGGTTGAGCAGCGAACCATCCGGCATGCGCACCACGTGACGATAGGCCTGATGCGGCATCAGCTCGCCGGCTCCGTCCATCCAGAACTGATACTCTTTCATCAGCTGGTCAAGATAGCGCTTCGCGCCGCGAATGCCGTCCTCTTCAAACAGCTCGACCATCAGCGCGAACACCGGCGGCTGCGAGCGGCTGAGGTAATAGGTGCGGTTGCCATTCGGCACGTGACCGTAGTTATCAATCAGCCAGGCGAAGTTGTCCGCCATATGACGCAGCAGATCGTCGCGGCCCGCTTCGGCCAGTCCCAGCATGCTGAAGTAAGAGTCCCAGTAATACGTTTCACCAAAACGCCCGCCGGGCACCACGTAAGGCTTCGGCAGCGGCAGCAGCGACGAATGCGGTAAATGCTGCTGCGGCATTTTGGTTAACACTGGCCACAGATCGTCAATATGTTCCGTCAGGGTTTTATCCGGATTGGAAACATAAAAACTCTCATTGACCTGCGGTAAATAAAAATGCTCGTGGACAAATTTTTCCAGGTCGAACTCCGCCGAGCGTTTGCGGCGGCGATAGCGGATTAAAATATCCAGCGGATCGAATTTAGGCGCGCAGTCCGGAAACGTTTTGCTGTCGGCAAAAATACGTGACGTCTGCACGTGCTCAAACAGCTCCAGATAGCGATCGGCAGGCGTCAGCGCATCAGGCGCAGGCAGACCTTCGATCAGCTCGGGTTCCGGCTCCGAATCCTGCATACCTTCGCGGATAAACTCGTGAGGATCGTATTGATACCCCAGATCAGCATGGGCTTCGTGTTCTCCGAAAGCTTGACGTTGCTGGTGGTTAGTATTAATAGCGGCCTCCTGAAATTGCCTGGTTGCTCAAAGGACAAATTATAGATCTCTGACCCGATGAGACAACAATGCGAAATATCTATGAACGTAATAAATCTTGTCGATTGATCGGCTATTTAAGGCTTTTTTCAGCGAATACAACGCCCTATATTTCAGGAATTGAAAGCAGTGTTTCAGATGAAGCTTTAAATAAATGAACAGATTTATCTGTAAATAAGAAAATCGTCAGTGATGACGGCAAAAAAGCGGGAAGAGGTTGATCATTTGATGGCAAACGAGACGGGGAAAAGAGGGCTTTTCGTCGCCCTCACCCCGGATTTCACCGCAGGTGAGGGCACCATCAGCGCCTTACTTTGCCAGCGTGGCCTTAATTACCGCGGCGAACGGTGTGGTCGGGCGGCCAATGAGTTTGCTGAGCGTGTGGCTGTCGTCGAACAGGGCACCCTGAGCGGCACCGGCGTCGGAATCCGCCAGCAGTTCGGCCAGCGGCGCGGGTAAACCGGCTCCGATCAGCGCCGCGCTGAATTCCGCAGGCGGCAGGTTAACGTACTCCACCTGTTCGCCGGACTGGCGGGCGATCTCCGCACTGAATTCTGCCAGCGTATAGCTGTCATCGCCGGCCAGTTCATACACTTTGCCGGCCTGATCGTCACGGCTGATCACCTCTGCCGCCGCGGCAGCATAATCCTCGCGCGCCGCCGACGCGATGCGCCCGTTGCCCGCCGCGCCGATAAAGGCATGATGCGCTAACGCCGGTGCGATGCTGGCCGCATAGTTTTCGCTGTACCAGCCGTTACGCAGCAGGGCATAAGGGATGCCTGAAGCCTGCAGCAGCGCTTCGGTGGCGCGGTGTTCGACGCCCAGACCCAGCGGCGAGGTATCGGCATGCAGCAGACTGGTATACGCGATAAATGACACGCCCGCCGCTTTGGCGGCATCAATCACCGCCCGATGCTGGGCCTCGCGCTGGCCCACTTCGCTGGAGGAGATCAGCAGCACTTTCTGCACGCCGGCAAAGGCGCTGTGCAGCGTCTGTGGCTGGTTGTAATCCGCGGTACGCAGCGCGACGCCGAGCGCCTGCAGGTCCTGCGCCTTTTCCGGTGAACGTACCACCGCGATGATCTCGCTGGCCGGTACTTTCTTCAGCAAGTCATTAATCACTAAACGGCCCAGTTGGCCAGTGGCTCCGGTAATCGCAATCATGGTGTTTTCCTCAGGTTGAACTGGTATGGAAACAGCCTACGAGATAAACTAACTTTTAGTAAGTACTTACAGATTTGTTAGTTTGAGCGGAGTGATGTAAATGGCTGAAAACCTGAGTGATAAATTTTCCCGTGGTGAATTGCTCAATGTGAACTGCCCGTCACGTGAAGTGTTAAAACGGATTACCAGCCGCTGGAGTGTGCTGGTGTTACTGGCGCTGCGCGCTGAGACGCTGCGCTTCAGCGAACTGCGCCGCCGGATTGGTGGCATCAGTGAACGCATGCTGGCGCAGACGCTGCGCTACATGGAAGAGGATGGCTTCATTGAGCGTATCGCCTATGAAGTGGTGCCGCCGCACGTGGAGTACCGGCTGACGGCGCTGGGCCATGAGGTGGAAGGGCAGGTCATTGGCCTCGCCGACTGGCTGGAAAGCAATGTCCACCGCATCATTAAAGCGCCGCAGACAGCGTGAGTGCCGTCGCGGCGCGCCAGGCTCAGGCGTGCAAATATTTCTCAAACCAGCCGAGTGTGCGACCCCATGCGAGGTCGGCGGCAGCTTTGTCATAGCGTGGCGTTGAGTCGTTGTGAAAGCCGTGATTCACGCCGGGATAAATATACGCTTCATAGGTTTTGTGGCTGGCTTGCAGGGCGGCTTCATAGGCTGGCCAGCCTTCGTTGATGCCTTTATCCAGCGCGGCATAGTGCAGCAGCAGCGGCGCCTGAATGCGCGCCACATCTTCCGCTTTTGGCTGGCGGCCGTAGAACGGCACGGCGCAGGCCAGCTCAGGAAACGCCACTGCCGCCGCATTGGCCACGCCGCCGCCATAACAGAAGCCGGTGATGCCGACCTTGCCGTTCCCCTCGGGATGCTGCATCAGGAAATCGACTGCCGCGAAGAAATCGTTCATCAGTTTGGTCGGGTCGGCTTTGGCCTGCATCGCACGGCCCTCTTCATCATTGCCCGGATAGCCGCCCAGCGAACTTAAGCCATCCGGCGCCAGCGCAACATAGCCCGCTTTGGCGACCCGTCTCGCCACGTCTTCAATGTAAGGGTTCAGGCCGCGATTCTCGTGTACCACCACCACGGCACCCAGCTTGCCGCTGGCGTGAGTCGGGCGCACCCGATAAGCGCGTACCTCGCCATGTCCCTGGGGCGACGGGTAGTGAATGTATTCGGCGTTGATATCAGGGTCGGTAAACGACACCTGCTCTGCCAGCGCATAATTGGGGCTCATGGCGCTGAGCAGGGTGGCTCCGGTCATGCCGGCGATGGTGAACTTCGCGGCCAGCGAGAGAAACTCGCGCTTGCTGATGCGACCGTGCGCATAGTAGTCATAAAGCTCAAGCAGTTCCTGGGGAAAATCCTGGGCGGTAAGACGGGTCATAACCTCTCCTTCGCTGATTAACCGGACTGTGCTGCTTTAACAAAGCACAGCCTGACGCCGCTGGCAAATGCCATGCCCCAGCGGGTTAATGCGCGATGGCTCACAGAATGTCACCGAAAGGCAGCAAATTAATTTCTTTTTGGTCTATAAAAATTATCTTTTAATTAACAAAGTTTCTTTCTGGCGACTGTGCAGGAAATTTTACAGCGTAACGTAACGGTGCGGTCATCTGCCGTTTTGTCTGGCGCACTAATTAACAGCTAAATTAGCCAGTTACCAGATTAACGCCTTTTCCTCTCGCTCTGCTTAATAACAAGATTGTCACAACAAATCACGGACTTTAACCTTAACTTAGTGATTTTAAACAAGTAGTTTCTGGTGAAAACAATGATCGAAATCAAAAAATACTGTTATAGTTTTAGCCATTCCCACTGTTTCTTTTTGTTCTCGCCGCTTGCCTTACAATTGGCGTGAATCTCTTCCGACGTCACGAAATAATAATTTTGTGCGTCAAACTTGTTAATTATAAGTAAAAATTCGGTGTAATCTTGTGGCAAAGAGGTAAGCAATGTTTGGATTAGATGCCTTCCACCTGGCCAGGATTCAGTTCGCCTTTACTGTTTCCTTCCATATTATTTTCCCGGCCATCACCATCGGTCTCGCCAGTTTCCTGGCGGTGCTCGAAGGCATGTGGCTGAAAACCCGTAACGAGACCTATCGCGATCTCTACCACTTCTGGTCCAAAGTCTTTGCCGTTAACTTCGGTATGGGCGTGGTGTCCGGACTGGTGATGGCGTATCAGTTTGGTACCAACTGGAGTGGCTTCTCGCAGTTTGCCGGCAGTATTACCGGTCCGCTGCTGACCTATGAAGTACTCACCGCCTTCTTCCTTGAAGCGGGCTTCCTCGGCGTGATGCTGTTTGGCTGGAACCGCGTTGGGCCGGGCCTGCACTTCTTTGCCACCTGCATGGTTGCGCTCGGTACCATCATCTCGACCTTCTGGATCCTCGCGTCCAACAGCTGGATGCATACCCCGCAGGGTTACATCATTGAGAATGGCATCGTGGTGCCGCAGGACTGGTTTAAGATTGTCTTTAACCCGTCGTTCCCGTACCGCCTGTTCCATATGTCGGTGGCGGCCTTCCTCGCCAGCGCCTTCTTTGTTGGCGCGTCTGGCGCGTGGCATATGCTGCGCGGTAACGATAACCCGGCAATCCGCAAAATGTTCTCCATGGCTCTGTGGATGGCACTGATCGTTGCGCCGATTCAGGCGATGATCGGCGATGCGCACGGCCTGAATACCCTTGAGCATCAGCCGGCAAAAATTGCGGCAATTGAAGGTCACTGGGAAAACCCGCCGGGGGAAGCGACGCCGCTGATTCTGTTTGGTATTCCGGATATGGATGAAGAGCGCACCAAATATGCGCTGGAAGTGCCGTACCTCGGCAGCCTGATTTTGACCCACAGCCTGGACAAACAGGTCCCGGCGCTGAAGAGCTTCCCGAAAGAGGACCGCCCGAATTCGCTGGTGATTTTCTGGTCGTTCCGCGTCATGGTGGCGATGGGCCTGCTGATGATCACCCTCGGCGTGCTGAGCCTGTGGCTGCGTTACAAAAAGCGGCTGTATAACTCCCGGCCGTTCCTGTGGTTCGCCCTGCTGATGGGACCGTCTGGCCTGATCGCCATTCTTGCCGGCTGGTTTACCACGGAAATTGGTCGTCAGCCATGGGTGGTGTACGGCGTGCAGCGCACCATTGATGCGGTGTCGGCGCATGGTGATTTGCATATGAGCATCAGCCTGCTGGCCTTCATCCTCGTCTATTCGTCGGTGTTTGGTGTCGGCTACGTTTACATGATGCGCCTGATTAAGAAAGGTCCGCTGACCGGCGAGGGTAAAGATGTGCGCCACGGTGGTCCGGGGCAGGATAAAACACCTGCGCGTCCGCTTTCTGCGGCCCATGAGAGTCTGAACGAACCGCAGGAGGGTAAATAAATGATCGATTTCTCCATTATCTGGTTCGCCATTATCGTGTTCGCCACCCTGATGTATATCGTGATGGATGGCTTCGATCTTGGCATCGGTATCCTGTTCCCGTTCAATAAAGATGCCGTTGAGCGCGACATGATGGTGAATACCGTTGCGCCGGTCTGGGATGGCAACGAAACCTGGCTGGTGCTGGGCGGTGCCGGTCTGTACGGTGCGTTCCCGCTGGCCTATTCGGTGATTGCTGACGCGCTGGCCATTCCGCTCACCGCGATGCTGATTGGCCTGATTTTCCGTGGCGTGGCGTTTGAGTTCCGCTTTAAGGCCACGGAAGAACACCGCGCGTTCTGGGATAAATCATTTATCGCCGGTTCACTGCTGGCGACCTTCAGTCAGGGCGTTGCGGTCGGTGCGATTATCGACGGCTTCCCGGTGAAAGGGCGCGAGTTCGCCGGCTCGGCGCTGGACTGGCTGGCGCCGTTCCCGCTGTTCTGCGGCGTCGGTCTGGTGGTGGCGTACGCACTGCTGGGCTGTACCTGGCTGATCATGAAAACCGAGCATGAGCTGCACCGTAAGATGTCCGCGCTGGCGACGCCGCTGGTGATCGCGCTGCTGCTGATTGTCGGCATTATCAGCCTGTGGACGCCATTCACCCACGATGCGATTGCGCACCGCTGGTTCAGCCGTCCTAACCTGTTCTGGTTCCTGCCGGTGCCGGTGCTGGTGCTGCTGTGTTCGTGGGGCATCGTGCGCGCCATCAAGCGTGAGGCGCACTACTCGCCGTTCCTGCTGACGCTGGCGCTGGTGTTTCTCGGCTTCTCCGGCCTGGGTATTAGCGTGTGGCCGCACATCATTCCGCCGTCGATCACCATCTGGGACGCCGCGTCACCGCCGCAGAGCCAGGCCTTTATGCTGGTCGGTAGCTTACTGATTATTCCGGTGATTCTGGGTTACACCTTCTGGAGTTACTACGTGTTCCGCGGAAAAATCAAAGCCGACGAAGGATACCACTGAGATGCAAACCGAGGTCAGCAATATGAACAACCCCACTGAAACGAAAGCCCCCTGGTGGAAGCGCGTGCTGTGGTTAGTAATCATCTACGGCGCAAGCGTGCTGGCACTGGGCGTGGTGGCATCACTGTTTCGTATGATGATGACGGCAGCGGGCATGCGTTCGCACTGAGTGGTCGATGAGGGCAGGCACGCCTGCCCGGTGTTATCGGGCGCCATTAATAGCGCCCCTGCGGGTACGATTTACAGGGTGCGCATTAATGCGCACCGCTATGTGCAGGCACATCACTGCTCAACGCTGCGATGCCGTTAAGACGATAAAAGGTTAGTTACCTAAGCAATTAATGCTTTTCGCGTCTCGCTGTCTTTACTCTTCCTTACGTTATCCCTACGATTTTGTTATATTTATGTGACGGATTACGCAAAAGCACCGCCTTTCCCAACCCATTCAATTAAAAAAATGCTCAGCCTGAATCTGAAAAAACAGTACATCAACGATCTGGTGGACTGGATCGAGGCCAATCTGACCGACGAGCTCAACATCGATCTGATTACCCTGAAATCCGGTTACTCCAAGTGGCACATGCAGCGCATGTTCAAAGAGATGACCGGCCAGACGCTGGCCTCGTACACGCGCAAACGTCGTCTGACGCTCTCTGCCATGGCGCTGCGCCTGACCAGCATGCCGCTTATTGATATCGCCGTGCGGTTTGGCTTTGATAATCAGCAAAACTTTACCCGGGTGTTTAAAAGCCACTTCGCCATGACGCCAGGCGCTTATCGCCGCATTCCTGAGATGCAGATGAAAGACTTCCACAGCCGCATCTCCACCCAGCGGCAGTGGGTGAGTGCGCGCCTGGCAGAGAAGCCGGAGCTGAAGCTGTGCGGAGAAGTGATCGAGTGGGAGTGCCGCTTCGGCGAATACATTGACCACCATAATCACGTGGTGGCGCAGCATACACGTGATTTCATCGCCTTCGCCGGCCAGCATGTGCAGCGTGGCTGGCTCGGTTTCCAGTTCAGCCCGGGGGTTAACTCCAGCGATCAGCAGCATATTAGCCTGTTCCAGGCGCTGGAGAGCCAGTATGCCGACGTGCTGACCGGCAATGTACAGAACTGGACCGGTGAAAGCGGACTGTATGCGGAGATTGACTGGCACGGCGCGCCGGAAGAGATCAATGCGTTCACCGCAGAGGTGTACTACAACCATCTGCCTGCGCTCGGCGTGGCGCGGCGGCCGGGCAAGGATCTGATTAAGCTCGATCTCCGCTACAGCACGCCGGATCTGCTGCAGGGCACCTTTTACATTCCGGTTAAAGTCGGATAATGCATAAATCGTGCGGTAAACTGTGATAAACCGCACGATTTTATAAATTCCTGCGCCTGAGTGGCGTAAAATCCTTCACTGAAACCTGACTGACCGTGGAAAACACTGTTTGCCACCTCTCAGGCTGGATCATCACCTGCATGCCTGGTCCATTCCGGACCGTTATAGTGAAAAGACAAAAAATTATGCGACTTCTACCGTTGTTACTTTCAACAGCGCTTGTGGCGTTTTCCGCGCTGGCAAGTGCCCAGATGGCTGAGCCTTTCTCACCGCCAGGCGGTCTGCATCCGCATCAGCCTCACTGCGCCCAGCATGAGATTGCCGGCGATAATGCGCTGCCACAGCAGCGTACGGATGACGTGACGCTGCTGACCTGCACTAACCACCAGGCCTGACGGCGCGCTACCTGCTTAGTGACCAGCGCCGTATTGCATCCGACCGCTTTCAGCCTCTCCCTCCGCTGCAATACGCCCGGCCTGGCGAATCACTCGAAAATCCCGAGCAATAAACGAGACATAAGCTGCTTTTAACGAGGTGTTACAGCGGCTAAACTTCTCCACCAAATGTCTCTGCTCAGGAGGAGTTGTGAACAAACCCCGTAGTATTCGAAGCTTGCTGAAAAGCTTTATCGAAAGTGACGCCAGCAACGGCATGGTGCTGATTCTGGCGGCGGTGGCGGCGATGGTGCTGGCCAATAATGCCACCACCGCGCAGGGCTATCAAAACCTGCTGGCGGAGCCGGTACAGATTCGCTTCGGCGCGCTGGATATCAGCAAAAACCTGCTGCTGTGGATTAACGATGCGCTAATGGCGCTGTTCTTTCTGCTGATTGGCCTCGAAGTGAAGCGCGAACTGATCAGCGGCGAGCTGGCCAGCCGCGATCGCGCCATCTTCCCGGTGATTGCTGCGCTGGGCGGCATGGTTGCGCCGGCGCTCATTTTCCTGCTGTTCAATCATGATAACGAGGTAGCCCGCAACGGCTGGGCAATTCCCACGGCCACCGATATCGCCTTTGCGCTCGGCGTGCTGGCGCTGCTCGGCAGCCGGGTACCGGCGGCGCTGAAAGTGTTCCTGATGGCGCTGGCGATCATTGATGACCTCGGTGCCATCGTAATTATTGCGCTGTTCTATACCAGCGATCTGTCAGTGCTGTCGCTGAGCGTGGCGGGTGGCGCTATCGTGCTGCTGGCGATCCTCAATCGCTGCGGTGTGCGCAACATCGCGGTGTATATGCTGGTGGGCGTGGTGCTGTGGACCGCGGTTCTGAAGTCCGGCGTGCATGCCACGCTGGCGGGCGTCGTGGTAGGCTTCTTTGTGCCGCTGGAGGAGAAAGAGGGACACTCACCGGCTGAGCACCTGGCGCACGGACTGATGCCGTGGGTGAACTGGCTGATCCTGCCGCTGTTCGCGTTCGCCAACGCCGGCATCTCGCTCAGCGGCATCACCTTTGGCGATGTGCTGTCGCCGGAGCCGCTTGGCATTATCCTCGGTCTGCTGATTGGTAAACCGTTAGGTATCACGCTGTTCTGCTGGCTAGCGGTGAAGCTGCGGCTGGCGGCGTTGCCAGGCAGCACCACCATTCGCGACATTATGGCCATCGGCGTGCTGTGCGGTATCGGCTTTACCATGTCGATCTTCATCAGTTCGCTGGCGTTTGATGCCGCGCATGAACAGCTGGTGACGTTCTCGAAGCTGGGCATTCTTAGCGGTTCACTGCTGTCGGCGGTGATAGGTTACACGCTGCTGCGCATCAAACTGCGCTAATAAGGAGAGGCGCAAGCCTCCTTTATGGTATGAATCAGCTCAATTTTAATCATCTCTACTACTTCTGGCAGGTGTGCAAAACCGGTTCGGTGGTGCGCGCCGCTGAAGTGCTGTGCCTCACGCCGCAGACCGTAACCGGCCAAATCAAAGCGCTGGAAGAGCAGCTGGATGGCGTGCTGTTTCGCCGTCAGGGGCGCGGCCTGGTGCCCACCGAGCTGGGGCAGCTGGTGTTCCGCTATGCCGATCGCATGTTTATGCTCAGCCAGGAAATGCTTGATATCGTTAACTACCGCAAGGAGTCGCATCTGCTGTTTGATGTTGGCGTGGCGGATGCGCTGTCAAAACAGCTGGTGAGTAAGGTGCTGGAAACGGCGGTGATGGCCGGCGAGAAAATTCAGCTGCGCTGCTTTGAATCAACGCATGAAATGCTGCTGGAGCAGCTCAGCCAGCATAAGCTGGATATGATCCTCTCCGACTGCCCGATAGATTCAACCCAGCAGGCCGGGCTGTTTTCGGTCAAGCTCGGCGAATGCCCGGTTAGCTTCTGGTGTAATGCGCCACTGCCTGAGCTGCCGTTTCCGGCCTGTCTGGAGCAGCGGCGCCTGCTGTTGCCCGGCCGGCGTTCGATGCTGGGGCGCAAGCTGCTGAACTGGATCCACAGCCAGGGGTTACAGGTTGAGATTCTCGGTGAATTTGATGATGCGGCGCTGATGAAGGCGTTTGGCGCGCAGAATAATGCGATCTTTGTCGCACCGACGCTGTACGGAGATGACGTCTATCGTGACGATAGCGTGCGCGAGATCGGCAGGCTGGAGACGGTGATGGAGGAGTATCACGTTATTTTTGCCGGGCGCATGATTCAGCATCCGGCGGTGCAGAGCATCTGCCATCGCGACTTCAGCGCGCTGTTCAGCCACGGATCGCAGGCATAAAAAAACCGGCGAAGCGCCGGTTCTTTTAACAAAGCGATAAACAGACGGCGATTAAGCCAGTTTGTTGATCTGAGCAGTCAGGTTTGCTTTATGACGTGCAGCTTTGTTTTTGTGGATCAGACCTTTAGCAGCCTGACGGTCCACGATTGGTTGCATTTCGTTGAATGCGTTCTGCGCAGCAGCTTTGTCGCCGGTTGCGATAGCCGCGTATACTTTCTTGATGAAAGTACGCATCATAGAACGATTGCTCGCGTTATGCTTGCGACGTTTCTCAGATGTTACGGCGCGTTTCTTAGCTGATTTGATATTAGCCAAGGTCCAACTCCCAAATGTGTTCTATATGGACAAATCAAAGGCCGAGGACTATGCCTTTTGCGCCTTCTTTTGTCAATGGATTTGTGCAATAAAGCGTCGTTTTAACCACGACACCCGCTTACGTAATTGATGGCGCAAGATTCTACCAGCAACACCGCGCTGAATACAGTATTTCGCAACAAAATTGTTGTGATGGGGCCGGAGCCGCCAGCCAGCGGGCGCCTGACGCTGAATCAGGCGCAGGAAAGGCACGCAGACGGGTTAACCTGAACGCTATTCAAGGGTATAATCCGCCGATTTCCACCGGTTTGAGTCAGCCATGAAGTTTATCCGCGGTATTTACAATCTGAAAGAGCAGCATCGCGGCTGCGTCCTGACCATTGGTAATTTTGACGGCGTGCATCGCGGCCACCAGGCGCTGATGGCGGAGTTAATTGCCGAAGGACGTAAACGCAACCTGCCGGTGGTGGTGATGCTGTTTGAGCCACAGCCGCTGGAGCTGTTTGCCGGCGACAAAGCGCCGGCGCGCCTGACGCGTCTGCGTGAAAAGCTCAAATACCTCGCACTGGCGGGCGTTGATGCCGTGGTGTGCGTGCGCTTCGATCGCCGTTTTGCGGCACACTCAGCACAAAGCTTTATCAGCGAACTGCTGGTCGACAAGCTCAATGTGAAATTCCTCGCAGTGGGGGATGATTTCCGCTTTGGCGCTGGTCGCCAGGGGGATTTCCTGTTATTACAGAAAGCCGGTGCGGAGTATGGCTTTGAGGTCATCAGCACCCAGACCTATTGTGATGGCGGCAAACGTATCAGCAGTACGGCGGTACGTCAGGCGCTGGCGCAGGACGATTTTGCTCAGGCGCAGCAGCTGCTCGGTCATCCGTTCAGTATTTCTGGCCGCGTGGTGCACGGTGATGCACTGGGACGCACCATTGGTTTCCCGACCGCCAATCTCCCGCTTCGTCGCACCGTGACGCCGGTAAAAGGTGTCTTTGCGGTTGAAGTGCTGGGGCTGGGCGAGCAGCCGATTCCCGGCGTGGCAAACATTGGTACGCGCCCGACGGTAAAAGGTCTGCGTCAGCAGCTTGAAGTTCACCTGCTCGACACACATATGAATCTTTATGGGCGCCACATTGAGGTGGTGCTGAAGCAGAAGATTCGCGACGAACAGCGTTTCGCTTCGCTGGACGCGCTGAAAGAACAAATTGCGAAAGATGTGGTGACGGCCCGCCAATTTTTTGGGCTAAAAACACCGGTTTAATGACCGAAATACGGAACCGAGAATCTGATGAGTGACTATAAATCTACCCTGAATTTGCCGGAAACGGGGTTCCCGATGCGTGGCGATCTGGCTAAACGCGAACCGGGAATGCTGCAACGTTGGTATGATGACAACCTGTACGGCATCATCCGCGCAGCCAAAAAAGGGAAAAAAACCTTTATCCTGCATGATGGCCCTCCGTATGCGAACGGCAGCATTCATATTGGTCACTCAGTTAACAAGATTCTGAAAGATATTATCGTTAAGTCGAAAGGCATGGCGGGCTTTGACTCGCCGTATGTTCCCGGCTGGGACTGCCACGGCTTACCGATTGAGCACAAAGTTGAGCAGATGATTGGCAAGCCGGGCGAGAAAGTCAGCGCAGCTGAATTCCGCGCAGCCTGCCGCAACTACGCGGCGGAGCAGGTTGAAGGCCAGAAGAAGGACTTCATCCGTCTTGGCGTGCTCGGCGACTGGGATCGTCCTTATCTGACCATGAATTTCCAGACCGAAGCCAACATCATTCGCGCGCTGGGCAAGATCATCGGTAATGGCCATCTGCACAAAGGCGCCAAGCCGGTGCACTGGTGTATGGACTGCCGTTCCGCGCTGGCGGAAGCGGAAGTGGAGTATTACGACAAAACCTCACCTTCTATCGACGTGATGTTTAACGCGCTGGACGCCGATGCGGTACGCGCGAAGTTTGGCGTTGCGGCGTCGGAAGGCCCGGTTTCACTGGTTATCTGGACCACCACGCCGTGGACCATGCCGGCAAACCGCGCCATCTCGCTGCATCCGGAATTCGACTACCAGCTGGTGCAGATTGCCGGCCGCAGCCTGATCCTCGCGAAAGATTTGGTGGAATCGGTGCTGAAACGCGCAGGCATCAGTGAGTGGCAGGTGCTGGGCGAATGCAAAGGCGCCGCGCTGGAGCTGCAGCTGTTCCAGCATCCGTTCCTTGAGCAGATCCAGTCAAAAGTGGTGCTGGGTGAGCACGTCACGCTGGACGCCGGTACCGGTGCGGTGCACACCGCGCCAGGCCACGGTCCGGATGACTATGTGATCGGCCAGAAATACGGCATCGAAACCGCTAACCCGGTCGGGCCGGACGGCGCGTATCTGCCGGGCACCTATCCAACCCTGGATGGCGTTAACGTATTTAAAGCCAACGACATGATCGTTGCGCTGCTGCAGGAGAAAGGCGCGCTGCTGCACGTGGAAAAACTGCTGCACAGCTATCCGCACTGCTGGCGTCATAAAACGCCAATCATCTTCCGGGCTACGCCGCAGTGGTTTATCAGCATGGATCAGAAAGGCCTGCGTGCGCAGTCGCTGAAAGAGATCAAAGGTGTGCAGTGGATCCCGGACTGGGGCCAGGCGCGTATCGAAGCGATGGTCGCTAACCGTCCGGACTGGTGCATCTCGCGTCAGCGCACCTGGGGCGTGCCGATGGCGCTGTTCGTCCATAAAGAGAGCGAGCAGCTGCACCCGGATACGCTGGAGCTGATGGAGAAAGTGGCGCAGCGCGTCGAGCAGGACGGTATTCAGGCGTGGTGGGATCTCGATCCGCGCGATCTGATGGGCGATGACGCCGATCACTACGTCAAAGTGCCGGATACCCTCGACGTCTGGTTTGACTCCGGATCGACCAGCTTCTCGGTAGTGGATGCGCGTCCGGAATTTGACGGGCACGCACCGGATATGTATCTGGAAGGCTCGGATCAGCATCGCGGCTGGTTCATGTCGTCGCTGATGATCTCCACGGCGATGAAAGGCAAAGCGCCTTACCGTCAGGTACTGACTCACGGCTTCACCGTCGACGGTCAGGGCCGCAAAATGTCGAAATCAATCGGCAACACCGTGGCACCGCAGGACGTGATGGACAAGCTGGGCGCGGATATTCTGCGTCTGTGGGTGGCTTCAACCGACTACTCCGGTGAGATGGCGGTATCCGACGAAATCCTGAAAAGGGCTGCCGACAGCTATCGCCGTATCCGAAACACCGCGCGCTTCCTGCTGGCCAACCTTGCAGGCTTCAACCCGGCAACCGACTGCGTCAGCCCGGAAGAGATGGTGGTGGTGGATCGCTGGGCCGTAGGCCGTGCGCTGGCGGCACAGCAGGATATTGTGCAGTCGTACGAGAACTACGATTTCCACGAAGTGGTGCAGCGTCTGATGCACTTCTGTTCCATCGAGATGGGCTCGTTCTATCTCGACGTGATCAAAGATCGTCAGTACACCGCGAAGGGCGACAGCCTGGCGCGTCGCAGCTGCCAGACCGCGCTGTGGCATATCGCTGAAGCGCTGGTGCGCTGGATGGCGCCGATCATGTCGTTCACCGCGGATGAGATCTGGGGCTATCTGCCTGGCGAGCGTCCACAGTACGTGTTCACCGAAGAGTGGTATCAGGGCCTGTTCGGTCTGGCGCAGGATGAAGCGCTGAATGATGCGTACTGGGCAGAACTGCTGAAAGTGCGCGGTGAAGTGAACAAGGTGATTGAGCAGGCGCGCAGCGACAAACGCATCGGCGGCGCACTCGAAGCCACCGTCACGCTGTACGCCGATCCGGAACTGGCGGCGAAGCTGCAGGCGCTGGGCGATGAGCTGCGTTTCGTGCTGCTGACCTCGGGCGCGACCGTGGCGGATTATGTGACGGCCAGCGACGAAGCACAGCAGAGCGAGCTGTTAAAAGGTCTGAAAATCGCGCTACACAAAGCAGAAGGCGAGAAATGTCCGCGCTGCTGGCATTACACTACTGACGTCGGCCAGAATCCGGAGCATGCTGCGGTGTGTGGACGTTGCTACACCAACGTAGCCGGAAACGGTGAAGTGCGGAAATTTGCCTGATGAGTAAACTGTGCTCAACCGGACTGCGCTGGGTATGGCTGGTGCTGGTGGTGATCGTGGTCGATTTTGCCAGCAAGCAGTGGGTCATGAACAACATGATGCTGCATGAAACCCAGCCGCTGATGCCGTTCCTGAACCTGTTCTACGCGCACAACTATGGCGCGGCGTTCAGCTTCCTGGCAGACAAAGGCGGCTGGCAGCGCTGGTTCTTTGCCGGTATCGCCATCGCCATTGTGGTGTCGCTGCTGGTGATGATGTATCGCAATCGCGCCAGCAATAAATTAACCAACATTGCCTACGCGCTGATTATCGGCGGGGCGCTGGGTAACCTGTTTGATCGTGCCTGGCACGGCTTTGTGGTCGACTTTATCGACTTCTATGTCGGTGACTGGCACTTCGCCACCTTTAACATTGCCGACTGCGGAATCTGCATCGGTGCGGCGCTGGTGGTGCTGGAGGGCTTTCTGAGCCCGAAAGGCAAACAGGTCACGAATAAATAAGGGTAACAGATGACAGACATCGTTCAGCGCGACAGCGCGCTGCTGGTGCATTTTACACTGAAGCTGGAGGATGGCTCGACAGCTGAATCCACGCGCGCCAACGGCAAGCCTGCGCTGTTCCGTCTGGGAGATGGCAGCCTGTCGGCGGCGCTGGAGCAGGAGCTGGTCGGGCGTAAAGTGGGCGATCAGCACGCCTTTACGCTGGAGCCGGAAGACGCCTTTGGTGCTGCCAGCCCGGATCTGATCCAGTACTTCTCGCGCCGTGATTTCATCGACGCGGGCGAGCCGGAAGTCGGTGCCATCATGCTGTTCAGCGGCATGGGCGGCAGCGAGATGCCGGGCGTGATTCGTGAAATTTCCGGTGACTCGATCACCGTCGATTTCAACCATCCGCTGGCGGGTCAGCGCATTAAATTCGAGATTGAAGTGCTGGAGATCGATCCGGTGCTGGAGGCCAGCGATGCAAATCCTGTTAGCTAACCCACGCGGTTTCTGTGCAGGCGTCGACCGCGCCATCAGCATTGTCGAGCGGGCGCTGGAGATGTATGGCGCGCCAATCTACGTGCGTCATGAAGTGGTGCATAACCGCTATGTGGTCAGCAGTCTGCGCGAGCGCGGGGCAATTTTCATTGAAGAAATCAGTGAAGTACCGGACAACGCCATCCTGATTTTCTCGGCACACGGCGTTTCCCAGGCCGTGCGGGCCGAAGCGAAAGCGCGCAGCCTCACCATGCTGTTTGACGCCACCTGTCCGCTGGTGACCAAGGTGCATATGGAAGTGGCGCGTGCCAGCCGTAAAGGCGTGGAAGCGATCCTCATCGGCCACGCCGGCCATCCGGAAGTGGAAGGCACCATGGGCCAGTACAGCAACCCGAACGGCGGTATGTATCTGGTGGAGTCGCCAGAGGATGTGTTTAAGCTGCAGGTAAAAGATGAAAACAACCTGTGCTTTATGACGCAGACTACGCTGTCGGTGGATGATACCTCGGACGTGATCGATGCGCTGCGTCAGCGCTTCCCGGCAATCATCGGACCGCGTAAGGATGATATCTGCTACGCCACCACCAACCGCCAGGAAGCCGTGCGCGTGCTGGCGCAGGATGCGGAGGTGGTTCTGGTGGTGGGCTCGAAAAACTCCTCCAACTCGAATCGTCTGGCTGAGCTGGCACAGCGTGCCGGCAAGCTGGCGAAGCTGATTGATTCTGCGGATGATATTCAGGAAGAGTGGGTCAAAGGTGTGCAGTGTATCGGCGTTACCGCCGGCGCTTCAGCTCCGGATATTCTGGTGCAGCAGGTGATTCAGCGCCTGCGTGAGCTGGGCGGCGAAGCGGCGATTGAGCTGATTGGCCGTGAAGAGAATATCGTGTTTGAAGTGCCGAAAGAGCTGCGCGTCGACGTACGCAACGTGCAGTAAGCACTTCAATTTGCTGACAGAAACAGGCCGACAATGTTCGGCCTTTTCTTTATCCTTTGTCACCTCAGCCGTGACTTCCAGCGGGCGGGATTGCTTTTACTGATAATCTATCGCGGCTGGCCTAAAATTCTTATTATCCCGTTATTATTGTGGCGTGACTGTTATCTGACCGTTAACCTGTTTACGCTTTGCATGCATAGTTTTGTATCAGGAATGAATAAATATGAATGAAATCCGCATTGCTATTGTTGGTGCGCCGGGTCGCATGGGACGCAATCTGATTCAGGCCGCACAGCAGGCGGAAGGCGTGGTGTTAGGCGCGGCGCTGGCGCGCAGCGGTTCCTCGCTGCTGGGGGCGGATGCCGGTGAACTGGCGGGAATCGGCAAAACCGGCGTACGGGTGACCGACGATCTGCGGCAGGTGGTGAATGATTTCGATGTGCTGATCGATTTCACCCGTCCGGAAGGCACGCTGGAGTATCTGGCGTTCTGCCGTCAGCATCAAAAAGCGATGGTGATTGGCACCACCGGTTTTGATGAAGCCGGTAAGGCAGCCATCCGTGAAGCGGCTGAAGAGATTGGCATCGTGTTTGCCGCGAACTTCAGCGTCGGCGTCAATCTGGTGCTTAACCTGTTACAGCAGGCGGCAAAAGTGATGGGCGACTATGCGGATATCGAGATTGTGGAAGCGCATCACCGCCATAAAGTGGATGCGCCATCAGGCACGGCGCTGGCGATGGGAGAGGCGATTGCCGACGCCATGCACTGGAAGCTGGATGAGCACGCGGTTTACGCGCGCGAAGGCCATACCGGCGAGCGCAAGGCGCAAACCATCGGCTTTGCCACCGTGCGCGCGGGCGATATTGTCGGTGAGCACACCGCGATGTTTGCGGATATCGGCGAGCGCGTAGAGATTACGCACAAGGCTTCCAGCCGTATGACCTTCGCCAACGGGGCCGTTAAGGCTGCTGCATGGTTGAAAGATAAAAAATCCGGCCTTTATGATATGCGTGATGTGCTGGATTTATCGATGTTGTGAGTGTTGTGAACCATCGTGATGTGGTTATTTCAATCGTTAAGATATTGATTGAACGGGGCAATGTTTTCATTGCCCTTTATTTTGTCTGTAAAATGGAAGTCTGATTGTTATTTTTGTTTATGATGGTTGTTTTTATGACTTATCTGCGCGTTTTTTCATGTCGGGTGGCTTTTTTTGACCATTTGGTCAAAAATTTACGCAGTCAGCCGGTGTTTTGCCATTAATTGCGTCAGGCAACCGATTATTTATCGGAGATCTCTCACTATTTTGTCGTCTTGCTTCACTTTTAACATTCAGTAGCCCGAAATATACAAAAAAATAACCGCTCAGGGTAGACAATCACCAGGTCGATCATTAGAATGCGCGCAATTTGCCAAAAATCGAGCGGTCAGGCGGTTTTTGCATTGATTCAGCGCATCATTTTGAATTAATATGCAGATATTGTGACTGTTTATTCCCTGGAGGATGTTTTGATTAAGTCAGCGCTCTTGGTTCTGGAAGACGGAACCCAATTCCACGGTCGGGCCATCGGGGCAACGGGATCGGCAGTGGGGGAGGTCGTTTTCAATACGTCAATGACCGGTTATCAAGAAATCCTCACTGATCCTTCCTATTCCCGCCAGATCGTCACCCTCACTTATCCTCATATCGGCAACGTTGGTGCCAATGCCGCCGATGAAGAATCCAGTCAAATCCATGCTCAGGGCCTCGTCATCCGCGATCTGCCGCTGATTACCAGCAACTTCCGCAGCGAAGAGAGCCTGTCAGCCTATCTGCAGCGCAACAATATTGTCGGTATCGCCGATATCGATACGCGCAAACTGACGCGCCTGCTGCGTGAGAAAGGAGCGCTGAACGGCTGCATCATCGCCGGCGACAGTCCGGATGCGGCGCTGGCGCTGCAGAAAGCCCAGGCGTTCCCGGGCCTGAAAGGCATGGACCTGGCGAAAGAAGTGACCACGGCGGAAACCTACGCGTGGCAGCAGGGGAGCTGGGCGCTGAAAGGCGGCCTACCCGAGCAGCAAAGCGCTGACGCGCTGCCGTTCCACGTGGTGGCTTATGACTACGGCGCCAAGCGCAACATTCTGCGCATGCTGGTGGATCGCGGCTGTCGCCTGACGGTTGTCCCGGCGCAAACGCCGGCTGATGAGGTGCTGGCGCTGAATCCGGACGGGATTTTCCTGTCGAATGGCCCTGGCGACCCGGAGCCGTGCGACTACGCCATCAGCGCGATTCAGGCTTTCCTGAAAACCGACATTCCGGTGTTTGGTATCTGTCTTGGCCATCAGCTGCTGGCGCTGGCCAGCGGTGCGAAAACCGTGAAGATGAAGCTTGGCCATCACGGTGGCAACCATCCGGTGAAAGATCTCGATAACAACACCGTGATGATCACCGCGCAGAACCACGGTTTTGCCGTCGATGAAACCAACCTGCCGGCTAACCTGCGCGTGACCCATGTTTCCCTGTTTGACCAGACTGTACAGGGCATTCACCGCACCGACAAACCGGCGTTCAGCTTCCAGGGACATCCGGAAGCCAGCCCAGGCCCGCACGATGCGGCGCCGCTGTTCGATCACTTTATCGAACTGATCGAAGCTTACCGTTCTAACGCGAAGTAATCAGGAGCCCACGATGCCAAAACGTACTGACATAAAATCTATCCTGATCCTTGGCGCTGGCCCGATTGTGATTGGCCAGGCATGTGAATTCGACTATTCAGGTGCGCAGGCGTGTAAAGCGCTGCGTGAAGAGGGTTACCGCGTCATTCTGGTGAACTCTAACCCGGCCACCATCATGACTGACCCGGAAATGGCGGATGCGACCTACATCGAGCCTATCCACTGGGAAGTGGTGCGTAAAATCATTGAAAAAGAGCGTCCGGATGCGGTGCTGCCGACCATGGGTGGCCAGACCGCGCTGAACTGTGCGCTGGAGCTGGAGCGCCAGGGTGTGCTGGCTGAGTTTGGCGTGACCATGATTGGTGCCACCGCCGATGCGATTGATAAAGCTGAAGACCGTCGCCGCTTCGATGTGGCGATGAAGAGCATTGGCCTGGATACCGCGCGTTCCGGTATCGCGCACACCATGGAAGAAGCGCTGGCGGTAGCGGAAGAGGTCGGTTTCCCGTGCATCATTCGTCCGTCGTTTACCATGGGCGGCACCGGTGGCGGTATCGCTTACAACCGCGAAGAGTTTGAAGAGATTTGCGAGCGCGGCCTCGATCTGTCGCCAACCAATGAGCTGCTGATTGATGAGTCGCTGATTGGCTGGAAAGAGTACGAGATGGAAGTGGTGCGTGATAAAAACGACAACTGCATCATCGTCTGCTCGATCGAAAACTTTGACGCGATGGGGATTCACACCGGTGACTCCATCACCGTGGCGCCAGCCCAAACGCTGACCGATAAAGAGTATCAGATCATGCGTAACGCCTCGCTGGCGGTACTGCGTGAAATCGGTGTCGAAACCGGCGGTTCCAACGTCCAGTTCTCGGTGAACCCGAAAGATGGCCGCCTGATCGTCATTGAGATGAACCCGCGCGTGTCGCGTTCTTCAGCGCTGGCCTCGAAAGCGACCGGCTTCCCGATTGCCAAAGTCGCGGCCAAGCTGGCGGTGGGCTTTACCCTCGATGAACTGATGAACGACATCACCGGTGGCCGTACGCCGGCCTCGTTCGAACCGTCCATCGACTACGTCGTCACCAAGATTCCCCGCTTCAACTTCGAGAAGTTTGCCGGTGCCAATGACCGTCTGACCACGCAGATGAAATCAGTCGGTGAAGTGATGGCGATTGGCCGCACGTTCCAGGAGTCGATGCAGAAAGCGCTGCGCGGTCTGGAAGTGGGCGCCAGCGGTTTCGACCCGAAAGTGGATCTGGATGATGGCGAAGCCCTGACCCGTATCCGCCGCGAGCTGAAAGATGCCGGTTCTGACCGCATCTGGTATATCGCTGATGCGTTCCGTGCCGGCATGTCGGTCGACGGCGTGTTTAACCTGACCAACGTTGACCGCTGGTTCCTGGTGCAGATTGAAGAGCTGGTGCGCCTGGAAGAGCAGGTGGCGCGCGAAGGTGTCAACTCGCTGAGCGCGGATTTCCTGCGTGTGCTGAAGCGTAAAGGCTTTGCCGATGTGCGTCTGGCAACGCTGGCGGGCGTGGCGGAAAGTGAAATCCGCAAGCTGCGTCATCAGTTCAACCTGCATCCGGTTTACAAGCGCGTGGATACCTGTGCGGCAGAGTTCGCCACGGACACCGCCTACATGTACTCCACCTATGAAGAAGAGTGCGAAGCCAATCCTAATCAGGATCGCGACAAGATCATGATTCTGGGCGGCGGGCCAAACCGTATCGGCCAGGGCATTGAGTTCGATTACTGCTGCGTGCATGCGGCGCTGGCGCTGCGTGAAGACGGTTACGAAACCATTATGGTCAACTGTAACCCGGAAACCGTGTCAACCGATTACGACACCTCAGACCGTCTCTACTTCGAGCCGGTAACGCTGGAAGACGTGCTGGAGATCGTGCGCATCGAGCAGCCAAAAGGCGTTATCGTGCAGTACGGTGGCCAGACGCCGCTGAAGCTGGCGCGCGCGCTGGAAGCGGCTGGCGTGCCAGTGATTGGTACCAGCCCGGATGCCATTGACCGCGCGGAAGACCGTGAGCGTTTCCAGCAGGCGGTGGATCGCCTGAAACTGAAACAGCCGGCTAACGCCACGGTGGCGACGCTGGAACAGGCGGTCGAGAAAGCCGCAGGGATTGGCTATCCGCTGGTGGTGCGTCCTTCCTACGTGCTGGGCGGCCGGGCGATGGAAATCGTCTATGACGAAGTGGATCTTAAGCGCTACTTCCAGACGGCGGTGTCCGTGTCCAACGATGCGCCAGTGCTGCTGGATCGCTTCCTCGATGACGCGGTGGAAGTGGACGTCGATGCGATTTGCGACGGCGAACGCGTGCTGATTGGCGGCATCATGGAACACATTGAGCAGGCGGGCGTGCACTCCGGTGACTCGGCCTGTTCGCTGCCAGCGTACACCCTGAGCACTGAGATTCAGAATGTGATGCGCCAGCAGGTGGAAAAGCTGGCGTTCGAACTCAACGTACGTGGCCTGATGAACGTGCAGTTTGCGGTCAAGGACAACGAAGTTTACCTGATTGAGGTGAACCCACGTGCCGCGCGTACCGTGCCGTTTGTCTCCAAAGCCACCGGCGTGCCGCTGGCGAAAGTGGCTGCGCGCGTGATGGCTGGCAAAACCCTGGCTGAACAGGGCGTGACCGAAGAGGTGATTCCGCCGTACTACTCGGTGAAAGAAGTGGTGCTGCCGTTCAACAAATTCCCGGGCGTGGACCCGATTCTTGGTCCGGAAATGCGTTCGACCGGTGAAGTGATGGGCGTGGGCCGCACCTTCGCGGAAGCATTCAGCAAAGCTATGCTGGGCGCGCAGAGCAATATGAAAAAGCAGGGACGTGCGCTGCTGTCGGTGCGTGAAGGCGACAAGAAACGTATCGTTGACCTGGCCGCGAAGCTGCAGAAGTTTGGCTTCGAGCTGGATGCGACGCACGGTACCGCCGTGGTGCTGGGTGAAGCCGGCATCAATCCGCGCCTGGTGAACAAGGTGCACGAAGGGCGTCCGCACATTCAGGATCGCCTGAAGAACGGTGAGTACACCTACATCGTCAACACCACCGCAGGACGTCAGGCGATTGAGGATTCGAAACTGATTCGCCGCAGCGCGCTGCAGTACAAAGTGCATTACGACACCACGCTGAACGGTGGTTTTGCTACCGCGATGGCGCTGAATGCGGATCCGACCGAAAAAGTGATTTCGGTGCAGGAAATGCACGCGCAGATCAAAGGCTAAACCGCCTGCTCTGTGACTAAACGGCCCCGCGCGGGCCGTTTTTTTTGGCCTGTTTTGCCTGTGCTGCATAAGGTTATACGTTACAAATCTATTGATTTGACATAATTTTTATCAGTTGATGCGAAACCAGTTACATTCAGGCGTATCCGCACAAAATTATAAATACCTCCCCGCTAAGCGCACCGTACTATTTCGCTGCTCACTCATAGAGCGCTCACCTTAACGGGATATAAAAATGAAAATGCGTGCTTTCACTCTCAGCGCAGTGGCTGCGTTACTTGTTGCTGCACCTCTCGCCAGTCAGGCGGAAATCACCCTGCTGAAGCAGGATCCGCAGGCCGGCGATCCGCTTAGCCGTCTTGATTTCAAAGTGGGCGGCAGTATTCGTCCGCAGTATCTGCATCAGAACGGGGTTAACGATAAATCGTATAAGCGTAACGGCTACGACGGCGGTTCACGTTTCCGCTTCAGCGCCAACTACTACCTGTTTGACGATGTCAGCTGGGTGGGTTACTACGAGTTGGGCGTTAACTTCCCGGCATGGTGGGGCTGGGATAACCACTATGCGGACGGCGCCCACAACACCACGCGTCGCCAGCTGTATACCGGTTTCAAAAGCGCATCGCTGGGCGAGCTCTATTTTGGCCAGCAGAACAGCGTTTATTACGATGTTGTCGGCGCTAAAACCGATATCTGGGACTACGATATGCTGGCCCAGGCACCGGGTAACGGCATCAACGGTGACTACGACGGATCTTACCGCTCGCGCAAGATGCTGAAGTATAAAAACACCTTTGGCGATGCGGATGTCTATGCCGCTTATCTGTTTGAAGATGACGACTATCTGCCGGGCAACGGCCTGCGCTACAAGCGCAAGGGCGGCGGTTCGCTGGGCGTGAACTATCACATCACCAAAGATCTGGCGTGGGGCACCGCGTGGAACTACACCCGTGCGGATATCCGCAATCCGGGCAATGGCGACAGCAAGCGTTACGACCAGAATATCTACGGCACCGCGCTGAGCTGGACGCCGGACAACTGGACGCTGTCGGCCGGTGCGGGCTGGTATCAGAACTTCTCGCCAACCAAACGCAACACCGTTAACAACTACTTCGCGGATGATGCGTGGGGCGTTGAATACTTCGCCGGTTATAAATTCCCGATCGGCCAGTATGCCGTGAAGAGCATCCAGCCGTACTTCATGGGCGATCGCCTGGAGTTCGTCAACGGACGTAACTACAAGCGTATCGATAACGGCGTGGGCGTCAGCGCGCAGCTCGACTACGGTTTCCGCGTCGACTACGAATATGTGATCACCTCCAGTACCGATAAATCACTGGGCAACGTTAATCTGGTGCGCCTGCGCTACGATTTCTGATGCGTAAATCAACGGCTCCTGCGGGAGCCGTTTTTTTTGGGGCGGGCACAGTGCGCTTTTCTTTACACAGCGCGCGGGCAGCGTGGAGCATCACCCTGAGTTGTAGCGCCTTCACCGCGAATTCTGGCGGCTCTTTCCGCTAACGGCCGCAAAGCCGGAGTAAAACTCTGTCGGTCAGACAAAACGCCGAGCCAAGCGGGCTTTACGTAAATAGCACGGTCGTCCTATCGACGAAAGTTTCACCTTTACGTATCATTGCGCCAATTTTTTTCCTGTAGGTCTTTTAACATGATTAGTTTGATCGCGGCACTGGCAGCAGATCGTATTATTGGCATGGAAAACGCCATGCCATGGCACCTGCCTGCCGACCTCGCGTGGTTCAAGCGCAACACGCTGAACAAACCGGTGATTATGGGCCGTCTGACCTTTGAATCGATTGGTCGCCCGTTACCGGGACGCCTGAATATTGTGGTCAGCAGCCAGCCCGGCAACCATGACGGCGTGACCTGGGTAACGTCGCCGGAAGAGGCAATTGCCGCAGCGGGTGAGGCAGAAGAGATCATGGTGATTGGTGGTGGCCGGATTTATGCGCAGATGCTGGCGCGCGCCGATCGTCTCTATCTGACGCATATCGATGCGGAAGTGGAAGGCGACACCCAGTTCCCGGATTACGAGCCGGACGAGTGGCAGTCGACGTTCAGTGAGTTCCACGATGCCGATGCGCAGAATTCGCACAGTTACTGCTTTGAGATTCTGGATCGCCGCCGTTGATTGTGGCCAGGTGCGCATAAATGCGCAGCCTGTAAAGGCAGGGATCAATCGCTGTTTATGACCTTCCAGGTGCGCATAAATGCGCACCCTACAACGATAGGGATTATGACGCGATAAACCTGTGCAATATCAGGCTGATGGCTGTCACGGTACAGATTGTCGCTGTAGGGTCGCCATTTATGGCGACCGAAAAAAAGCCCCGCTAACATCGCGGGGCTTTTTGTTTACTGCATATCGCTCAGGGGGGAGGGCGCATTCACCGCGCTTTCCGCCATGGCCTGGTCACGGTTCGAGACCTGGGTGTAATACTGGCCGCTCTCCCAGTGCAGCAGGGTCAGCGTTCCGCCCCAGCAGCAGCCGGTGTCGAGCCCGATCACATGCTCTGGCGTGCCTTTTCCTTCCAGCGAAGCCCAGTGACCAAAGATTTGCGTATAATCGCTGCTGATTTTGCCGGGCACCTGAAACCACGGTTTCAGCGGTGGCGGCGCTGAGGCGGGTGCCTCTTTGCAGATCATATCGAGCTGACCATTAGGAAAACAGAAACGCATGCGCGTCAGCGCATTGGTGCTGAAACGCAGGCGCGCCAGTCCGCTCAGTTCCGGTGTCCAGTTGTTCGGCATGTCGCCATACATGGCATCGAGAAACAGCGGATAGCTGTCGCTGGACAAGACCGCCTCAACTTCGCGCGCGCACTGCTGTGCCGTCTCCAGATCCCACTGCGGCGTAATGCCAGCATGCGCCATCAGCAGCTTTTTCTCTTCATCCACCTGCAGCAGCGGCTGGCGACGCAGCCAGTTAATCAGCTCGTCGGCATCGTCCGCTTCCAGCAGGGGCGTCAGGCGATCCTTGGGCTTGTTACGGCTGATACCGGCATACACTGCCAGCAAATGCAGGTCATGGTTGCCCAGCACCATGCGCACACAGTCTCCGAGCGACTTGACGTAGCGCAGTACCTCAAGCGAACCCGGACCGCGCGCCACCAGGTCGCCGGTCAGCCATAGCTCGTCCTGCTGCGCATCGAAATTGACCTGCGCCAGCAGCGCACGTAATTCGTCATAACAGCCGTGAATATCGCCAATCAGGTATGTACTCATTAAGTCAGTCCGATGAAAACGCGCCGCCCGGACTGGCCGGGCGGAGGAGGAATTAGTGAATGTGGGTTTGCACCGCGAGGCGGAACACCGGAATCTCCACGTGGAAGGTCTCGCCCTCTTCGTCGATCATCACATAGTGTCCCTGCATGGTGCCCATCGGCGTTTCCAGAACCGCACCGCTGGTGTACTGAAACTCATTGCCGGGCGCGATATGCGGCTGCTCACCGACCACGCCTTCACCCTGCACTTCGGTCTCGCGCCCGTTGCCATTGGTGATCAGCCAGTAGCGGCTGCGCAGCTGCACGCTGTTGCGCCCGAGATTACGAATAGTGATGGTGTAGGCAAACACGTAACGATCCTCATCGGGAGAGGATTGCGATTCCACATACTGACTCAGTACCTGAACACAAACGCGGGCCAGTTCACTCATGCACTCAGTTCTCCGCAGATTCAGCCTGATGATTGCCCAGCCAGTTTGCCAGCTGGCAATACTGCGCCACGGTGACATTTTCTGCCCGCAGCGAGGCGTCGATGTTGAGTTCATCCAGCGCACCGGCCGTGAACAGGTGTCCCAGGCTGTTACGCAGGGTTTTGCGTCGCTGACCAAACGCTTCGGTGGTGATACGGCTCAGTAAACGCACATCGCTGACCGGATACGGTGCCTGGGTAAAGGGCACCAGACGCACTACCGCCGAATCCACTTTCGGTGGCGGGGTGAACGATTGTGGTGGCACTTCCAGCACCGGAATCACCTGACAATAATATTGCGCCATCACGCTGAGACGCCCGTAAGCCTTGCTGCCCGGGCCGGCCACCAGACGGTTAACCACCTCTTTCTGCAGCATGAAGTGCATATCTTTAATCGAACCAGTATAGCTGAAAAGGTGGAACATCAGCGGCGTCGAGATGTTGTACGGCAGGTTGCCGAACACGCGCAGCGGCTGACCCTGCTCCTTTGACAGCGCGGAGAAGTCGAAGGTCATCGCATCCTGCTGATAAATCGTCAGCTTAGGACCGAGGAACGGGTGCGTCTGCAAACGCGCGGCAAGGTCGCGGTCCAGCTCGACGACAGTCAGCGCATCAAGACGCTCGCCCACCGGCTCGGTTAACGCACCCAGCCCTGGGCCAATCTCCACCATGGCTTCACCCTTTTGCGGATGAATAGCGGAGACGATGCTGTCGATAATGTACTGATCGTTCAGGAAGTTCTGCCCGAAACGTTTACGGGCGTAGTGCCCCTGATGGACGCGATTATTCATTACTGCTCTTGATCATAGTGATGGCGAGGTTAAGCGCCGTAATAAAGCTGCCCGGCTCTGCGCTGCCCAGACCGGCGAGTTCCAGCGCGGTGCCGTGGTCAACAGAGGTACGGATAAATGGCAGGCCGAGGGTGATATTCACCGCGCGACCAAATCCCTGAAATTTTAGCACCGGCAGGCCCTGGTCATGATACATCGCCAGCACCGCATCAGCGTGCTGCAGATATTTCGGCTGAAACAGCGTATCGGCCGGTAACGGACCGGTGAGCTGCAGGCCCTGCTGGCGCAGTTCGTCGAGCGCCGGAATGATGGTATCGATCTCTTCCCGGCCCATGTGACCGCTTTCGCCGGCATGCGGGTTGAGGCCGCAGACAAAGATATGCGGCTGCGCAATGCCAAACTTACGCTGCAAATCCTGATGCAGGATGGTGATCACTTCATGCAGGCTGTCACGGGTGATGGCGTCCGCGACATCTTTCAGCGGCAGATGCGTGGTGGCCAGCGCCACGCGCAACGCTTCGGTCGCCAGCATCATCACCACGCGATCGCCACCGGCGCGCTCAGCAAAGAACTCGGTGTGGCCGGTGAAGGGGATGCCGGCGTCATTGATCACGCCTTTGTGTACCGGACCGGTCACCAGCGCGGCAAACTCGCCGCTGAGGCAGCCGTCGCAGGCGCGGGCCAGCGTCTCCAGTACGTAATGACCGTTGGCGACCGTCAGTTCGCCGGCGGTCACCGGCTGCGCCGTCGCGATGGGCAGCAGCGTCAGCGTACCGGCCTGCTGCGGCTGCGGTGCCACGCCGGGCTGATAGTCACGCAGCGTCAGCGGCAAACCCAGTTGAGCCGCGCGCTGGCGCAGCACGTCGCCGTCTGCGCACACCACCAGCTCAACCGGCCAGTCACGCTGAGCCAGCGCAACGGCGAGATCGGGACCAATCCCGGCGGGTTCGCCGGGCGTGATCGCCACACGATAATTACTGACCATTGCCATCCAGAATCTTCACGTAAGCACTGGCGCGCTGTTCCTGCATCCAGGTTTGCGCTTCTTCGGCAAACTTACGGTTGAACAGCAGACGGTACGCGCGCTCTTTCTGCGCGGCATCGGTTTTATCCACCTGACGGGTATCCAGCAGCTGAATCAGGTGCCAGCCGAAGGAGGAGTGGACTGGCGCACTGACCTGGCCTTTCTGCAGCTTCAGCAACGCATCACGGAACGCCGGATCGTAGATTTCCGGTGACGCCCAGCCAAGGTCGCCGCCCTGGTTCGCTGAACCCGGATCGTCGGAGAACTGTTTCGCGGCAGCGGCGAAGGTGGTTTTGCCACTCTTGATGTCTGCGGCGATCTGTTCAATCTTCTGACGTGCCTGATCGTCGGTAAGGATCGGTGACGGCTTCAGCAGAATGTGGCGGGCATGCACTTCGGTGACCGAAATGTTTTTGCTCTCACCGCGCAGGTCGTTCACTTTCAGGATATGGAAGCCAACGCCGGAGCGGATTGGGCCGACGATGTCGCCTTTCTTCGCGCTGCTCAGCGCCTGCGAGAACAGCGTTGGCAGCTCTTCAATTTTGCCCCAGCCCATGTTGCCGCCTTTCAGCGCCTGCGGATCGGCAGAGTAGGTCACGGCCAGTTTACCGAAATCGGCACCGCCTTTCAGTTCACCCACCAGCTGACGCGCCAGCGCTTCCTGGTCATCAACCTGCTGCTGAGTTGGATTTTCCGGCAGCGGCAGCAGAATCTGACTGATGTTAAGTTCGGTGCCCTGGGTATTCTGCGAGCCGATCTGCTTAGCCAGCGTATCCACTTCCTGCGGCAGAATGGTGACGCGACGGCGCACTTCATTGTTACGCACTTCAGAGATCAGCATCTCTTTGCGGATCTGCGCGCGATAATCGTTGTAGTTCATCCCGTCATAGGCCAGACGGCTGCGCAGCTGATCAACGCTCATGCGGTTCTGCGCGGCGATGTTCTGGATCGCCTGATCCAGTTGCTGATCGCTCACCTGCAGACCGGCTTTTTCGCCCATCTGCAGAATGATGGCGTCCATGACCTGGCGTTCAAGGATCTGATGACGCAGGGTTTTGTCATCCGGCAGCTGCTGACCAGCCTGCTGCGCCTGTGACTTCACCGTGCGCAGCATGTTGTCTACGTCACTTTCCAGCACCACGCCGTTGTTCACGACTGCGGCAACTTTATCGACCATCTGTGGGGCTGCGAACGCAGTGTTAGCGGTGATCGCCACACCAAGAATCAGCATTCTCCAGTTCTTCATACTTTATCCATTGTTGTTTCCGCACTGCGGGATAGCCTGTCAAATATCACAACATCAGAAAGCGCGCTGATAAGGGATGATGCCCTGACGCAGCATTTCATTGGTGCCTAAGCCATAGTTAGAACTCAGACCACGCAGCTCAATGTTGAATGAGATTTGGTTGTCATACTTGCTGTCGTTGTTTTCCCAACCGTTGATCTTGCGTTCGTAACCCAGACGAATGGCGTAGCAGCAGGAGCTGTACTGCAGACCGACTAGCTGCTCGGCCGGACGGCTGTTGCGGGTGTCATAGTAGTAACCCCCCACCAGCGACCAGGCATCGGCAATCGGCCAGCTGGCCGTGGCGCCCACCTGCGAGATACCGTTTTTGTAGATCGGGTTAGTGACATAGCTGGGGTTATTCAACGCCTGCGCCACATACTCCGGGCTGCTGTAGCGATAGCTCAGCTGCACCATACGGTCGGCATCACGACGGTATTCCACAATGGCATTGCCCTGGGAAACGTTGTCCAGCCGCGTATCGTATTGCAGGCCACCGCGTACGCCCCAGCGATCGCTGACTTTCCAGTAAGTATCACCCGCCCACACCAGGCTACCGGTATCATCTTCTTTATTCGTCTGGTTTACGCCGGTACGAGACGGGGTAAACGAGTAGATTTGACCCACGGAAACGTTAAAACGTTCAACCAGATCGTTATCATAAATACGCGTGGTCACGCCGGTCGCCACTTCGTTAGACGAAGCGATACGATCGAGGCCGCTGTAGGTGCGATCGCGGAACAGGCCAGTGTAGTCGGTCTGCAGCAGTGTGGAGTCGTACGGATAGATGTTGCTCTGGTTGCGGTACGGGATATACAGGTACTGCACGCGCGGTTCCAGCGTCTGGGTGTAGCCTTCGGCCCAGTCCATATTGCGGTCAAATACCAGGCGACCATCTACCTTGAACTGTGGCAGGGTGCGGTTGACCGACTCTTTCAGCTGGTTGGTGCGGGTGGTATCGATATTTTCGTTGTAGTAATTAACGTTATCCTGCTGGTAATGCGTCGCCAGCAGCTTTGCCTCGGTATCCAGGCTGGCCCAGCCGTTGGACAGCGGCAGGTTGAGCGTTGGCTCGATGTGCAAACGCGTCGCTTCCGGCATTCGGTTACTGACGTTAGTGAACTTCACCGCCTGCGCATAGATGCGACCGTCAAACGGCCCGATATCGTTCTGGTACAGATTGACATCCAGCTGCGGCATCGCCCGATACACGTTCTGGCTGCTGGTATTACCAAACACCTGGAAGTCTTTGCTGGACAGCGTCGCATCCCAGTTGGTGTCAGCGTAGCCTACGCTGAATTTCTGCGTGGCGTAGCCGTCAGTCGAGCTGTAGTACTTCGAATCAAGATCGTTGAAGTAATAAGGATCGCTGACTTTGGTGTAGTCGGCGTTGAAGCGCCAGTGCTGATCGTAGACGCCGGAGTGACGCCAGTAAAACAGCCAGCGGTCGTCGTTGCTGTCGTTCTGCACCGATGGTCGCGCGGCTTTATCTTTGTTGTACTGATTGTCAGACGGCAGATAGTCCAGCTCTAACAGGCCGGCACCAAACTGCGTCAGGTAGCGGAACTCGTTCTGCAACTGCAGACCGCGCTTGCTCATATAGTGCGGCGTAATAGTGGCATCGGCCTGAGGCGCGATGTTCCAGTAGTACGGCAGCATGAATTCGAAGCCGTTGTTGCTGCCGTATTTCGCGTTGGGGATCAGGAAGCCGGAGCGGCGGCGGTCGCCAATCGGCAGCTGCAGATACGGGCTGTAAAACACCGGCACGTTGCCGAGCTTGAAGCGCGCATTCCAGATCTCCGCCACTTCTTCTTCACGGTCCTGAATCACTTCCGAACCGACCACGCTCCAGCTGTTGGAACCCGGCAGACAGGAGGTAAAGCTGCCGTTTTCCAGAATGGTATAGCGGTTATTACCGCGCAGTTTCATCTGGTCAGCATCACCGCGACCCTGACGGCCGACCATCTGATAATTACCGTTCCACACGTTGGTGTCTTTGGTGTTCAGATTGGACCAGGCTTTCGGACCTTTCAGGATGACCTGGTTGTCGTCATAGTGCACATTACCTAGCGCATCGACGGTACGCACCGGCGTCGTTTGTCCGTCCTGCTGACGCTGATGCAGCTGCATCTCGTCGGCAACCAGACGGCTGTTCCCCTGCTGCACATCAACATTACCGGTGAACACCGCGTCGTTCGGATAGTTCCCTTTTGCTGAGTCAGAGTTGATGGTTACCGGCAGCGAATTCGCGTCGCCACTGACCAGCGGACGGTTGTAGCTCGGCACGCCCAGCATACACTGCGACATCAGATCGTCGGCCAGTGCATGCTGACTATAAAGCGCTGCACCAATCATGGTAGCCAGCAGGGTAGGTATACGTTTTTTCATACGCGGTTTCGATAATTCCATGAAAACTGGCATCATGCCGACAATCCGGACAGAGACTAACGTACCGCCCGGCGTTGCGCCAGTGTTAATCCTGCTCTGCCTGCGTTGCCGTTAGGCGCGGAGATAAATGACAGGTATGATAATGCAATTTTCAGCCGCAAGCATGGCGAATTGAGGAGTTTATGCGCTACTGGGGAAAAGTTATTGGTCTGGCTCTCGGCTTACTTTCCGGAGCAGGCTTTTGGGGCATCGTACTGGGTCTGATCATTGGTCATCTGTTTGACAAAGTGCGCAGCGTAAAAGGACAGGGCTACTTCGCCAATAATCAGGCGCGTCAGACGCTGTTCTTCAGCACCACGTTCCAGGTGATGGGCCATCTGACCAAGTCAAAAGGGCGCGTCACCGAAGCGGATATCCAGATTGCCTCTTTATTTATGGATCGCATGCAGCTGCATGGCGAGGCGCGTACCGCGGCGCAGCGTGCGTTTCGTGAGGGTAAGCAGAGCGAATATCCGTTACGTAATAAACTGCGCGAGCTGCGCAGCGCCTGCTTTGGCCGTTTCGATCTGATTCGGATGTTTCTGGAAATTCAAATCCAGGCGGCGTTTGCTGATGGTTCGCTGCATCCCAACGAGCGTCAGGTGCTATACGTCATCGCGGAAGAGCTGGGGATTTCCCGCGCGCAGTTCGACCAGTTCCTGCGCATGATGGAGGGCGGTCAGCAGTTTGGTGGCGGTTCGTCGTACGGCGGCGGCGCTTATCAGCAGGCGAAACGTGGCCCGACGCTGGAAGATGCCTGCAGCGTGCTGGGGGTGAAAAGCAGCGACGACAGCACCACCATTAAGCGCGCCTACCGCAAGCTGATGGCCGAGCACCATCCGGATAAGCTGGTGGCGAAAGGTCTGCCGCCGGAGATGATGGAGATGGCGAAGCAGAAAGCGCAGGAGATTCAGGCCGCGTACGACCTGATTCGCAAAGAGAAGGGCTTTAAATAAGGGGCTGCGGCCCCTTAAAAATCGGCCGGCTGACGGAACGTCATGCTGTTGCCAAACGCCGGATGGGTAATGGTCAGCGATTCGGCGTGCAGCTGCAGGCGTGGCGCCATGGCTAACGCTTCGGGATGGGCATAGAAGCGATCGCCGAGAATCGGATGCCCCAGCGCCAGCAGATGCACGCGCAGCTGGTGGGAACGGCCGGTGATCGGCTTCAGCTGCACCCGCGCGCTGTTATCGGCGTCATACGCCAGCACCTGATACTCCGTCTGCGCCGGCTTACCCAGCTCCACACTCACCATCTGCTTCGGCCGGTTAGGCCAGTCGCAAATCAGCGGCAGATCGATCATACCCTGTTCCGCCGCCGGATGTCCCCAGACGCGCGCCACGTACTGCTTCGCGGGCTCGCGCTCGCGAAACTGCCGCTTCAGCTCGCGCTCGGCCGCCTTGGTCAGCGCCACCACAATCACACCGCTGGTGGCCATATCGAGCCGGTGCACCGACTCCGCCTGCGGAAAATCACGCTGGATGCGCGTCATCACGCTGTCCTTGTGCTCCTCAAGGCGGCCAGGCACCGACAGCAAACCGCTCGGCTTGTTAACCACCATGATGTGCTCGTCCTGATACAGAATATGCAGCCAGGGGTCGAGCGGCGGATTGTAGGGTTCCATCAGCATGATTGGGCGCGGCCTCAGCGATTATTGGTGTGTCACAACGATCAGACGCAGCGCATCCAGCCGCCAGCCGGCTTCACCGAGGCTGGCCAGCACCTGCTCGCGGTTGCTCTCCAGCGCATCAACCTCATCATCACGGATGTTGGGGTTGACCGCTTTCAGCGCTTCGAGGCGCGACAGCTCGGCGCTCAGCTTCTCATCGGCTTCGGCTTTGGCCGCCGCAATCAGCGCCTGCGCTTCCGGTACGATGACTTTTTCCGCCTGCGTCAGGATGTGATGCACATCCTGCTGCACCGCGTTCACCAGCTTGCTGCCGGTATGGCGATTGACTGCGTTGAGCTGACGGTTAAAGCTTTCGAATTCCACCTTGCCGGCGAGGTTATTTCCGGCGCGATCCATCAGCAGGCGGACCGGCGTGGGCGGCAGGAAGCGGGTAAGCTGCAGGTGCTTCGGCGCCTGTGCTTCGACCACATAGATCATCTCTACCAGCAGCGTGCCGACCGGCAGCGCCTTGTTCTTCAGCAGCGACAGCGCACAGCTGCCGGTATCGCCGGAGAGAATCAGGTCGAGACCGTTGCGAATCAGCGGATGTTCCCAGGTAATGAACTGGGTATCTTCGCGTGACAGCGCCTGGTTACGGTTAAAGGTTACGGTGCAGCCATCTTCCGGCAGGCCGGGGAAATCCGGCACCAGCATGTGGTCAGACGGCGTCAGGACGATCAGGTTATCGCTGCGATCTTCCTGGTTGATGCCGACGATATCAAACAGGTTGAGCGCAAAGTTCACCAGCTCGGTGTCGTTATCCTGCTCGCCGATGGCATCGGCCAGCGCCTGCGCGGCTTCGCCGCCGTTCGAGTTCAGCTCCAGCAGACGGTCGCGCCCCTGCTCCAGCTGCGCCTTCAGCGTGTCATGCTGTTTGCGGCTCTGGGCGATGAAGTCGTCCAGCCCCTGCGGGTTGTCCGGCGCGGCCAGATACTCAATCAGCTGCGGGTAGGCGCTGTCGTAGATGGTGCGGCCGGTCGGGCAGGTGTGCTCAAACGCGTCCAGCCCTTCATGGTACCAGCGCAGCAGCACTGCCTGGGCGGTTTTCTCCAGCCACGGCACCAGAATCTGGATGTCATGCAGCTGGCCGATACGATCGAGACGGCCGATACGCTGCTCGAGCAGATCCGGGTTAAACGGTAAATCGAACATCACCAGCCGGCTGGCGAACTGGAAATTACGCCCTTCCGAGCCGATCTCCGAACACAGCAGCACCTGGGCGCCATCTTCCTGCGAAGCGAAGAAGGCGGCCGCGCGGTCGCGTTCGATAATCGATAGCCCTTCATGGAACACCGCGGCGCGGATGCCTTCGCGCTCGCGCAGCACCTGCTCCAGCTGCAGCGCAGTGGCCGCTTTGGCGCAAATCACCAGCACTTTCTCTTTACGGTTGCTGGTGAGGTAGCCCATCAGCCACTCAACGCGCGGGTCGAAGTTCCACCAGGTGCCGCTGTCGCCTTCAAATTCCTGATAAATCTGCTCGGGATACAGCATGTCGCGCGCGCGCTCTTCCGCCGTTTTGCGCGCCGCCATAATGCCGGAGACTTTAATCGCCGTCTGATACTGCGCTGGCAGCGGCAGGCGAATCTGATGCAGTTCGCGTTTCGGGAAGCCCTTCACACCGTTACGCGTGTTACGGAACAGCACGCGGCTGGTGCCGTGGCGATCCATCAGCATTGAAATCAGCTCTTTGCGCGCGTCGTCTTTGCCGTCGCGATCGCTGTTCGCCACCTGCAGCAGCGGCTCGATGTCCTGCTCGCCGACCAGGTCGTTGATCAGGTTCATCTCCTCTTTGCTGATGGCGTGATCGGCCAGCAGCGTACTGACGGCGTCTGCCACCGGGCGATAGTGCTGCTGCTCGGCCACGAACTGCGCGAAATCGTGGAAACGATTCGGGTCCAGCAGACGCAGGCGGGCAAAGTGGCTCTCCATGCCGAGCTGTTCCGGCGTCGCGGTCAGCAGCAGCACGCCGGCGGTCTTTTCCGCCAGCTGTTCGATAACCTGATATTCGCGGCTCGGCGCGGCTTCGCTCCATGCCAGATGGTGCGCTTCGTCGACCACCAGCAGATCCCAGTCAGCTTCGGCCAGCAGCTCCAGCCGCTGCTTATTGCGGCGGACAAAATCCAGCGAGCAGATAATCAGCTGCTCGGTATCAAATGGGTTGTCGCTGTCGTGCTGCGCTTCGGTGTAGCGATCGTCGTCGAACAGGGCAAAGCGCAGGTTGAAGCGGCGCAGCATCTCCACCAGCCACTGGTGCTGCAGGGTTTCCGGCACCACGATCAGTACGCGCTCGGCGCGTCCGGCCAGCAGCTGCTGCTGAATAATCATCCCGGCTTCAATGGTTTTACCGAGGCCGACTTCATCGGCCAGCAGCACGCGCGGCGCGTGACGGCGACCAACGTCATATGCGATGTGCAGCTGATGCGGAATCAGGTTGGTGCGCATGCCGCGCAGGCCGCTAATCGGCAGGCGATACTGTTCGCTCTGGTATTTGCGTGCGCGGAAGCGCAGGGCAAAGCGATCCATGCGGTCCAGCTGGCCGGCAAACAGGCGATCCTGTGGTTTGCTGAACACCAGTTTGCTGTCGAGCATCACTTCGCGCAGCACCACGTTGCTTTCGTCGGTATCAAGACGCGTGCCGATGTAAGTCACTAAATCGTTTTCGTTGCGGACTTCATCAACCTGCATCTGCCAGCCTTCGTGGCTGGTGACGGTATCACCCGGATTAAAAATCACGCGGGTGACCGGAGAATCATTACGGGCATAGAGGCGGTTTTCGCCGGTGGCGGGAAACATCAGTGTGACCATGCGCGTATCCAGCGCCACGACTGTCCCCAGTCCCAGCTCACTTTCCGTATCACTAATCCAGCGTTGACCCAGTGTAAAAACCATATATTTTTTGCTCGATTCTCTAAAAGATAGAAAGACGTTCGCCTGCTCTCAGACAATACCCCACCGCCAGACAGTTATCTGGTCAGCTGGTGCACGCGGTGAGAATCAGGAAGGGCGCTATGGTACTGGATGGCAGGGCATTCGTCACCTGTCAAAAAAGCCCCAGTTGCCCGGTGATCAGTGTAGCAAAGTCATCGCCGACAAACGGTAAAATCCCTTCGGCGATCGGCTGCAGCTGCTTGCTGACGTAGTGATCGTAATCCAGCGGCGTGCTGCGCGCTTCCAGCGGCTCCGGCCCGGCGGTGGCCATGACGTAGCGGATCGATCCGCCGTTCTGATACTGCAGCGGACGCTGCAGTTTACGGTTATGTTCATCGGCGAGGCGCGCGGCACGCACGTGGGGCGGCACGTTGCGTTCGTAATCTTTCAGCGGCCGGCGCAGGCGCTTTTTATACACCAGCAGATCGTCCAGCTCACCGGCCAGCAGCTGTGCTACCGTGTCGCGAATGTAGTCCTGCCAGGGTTCACCGCGGAAGATGCGGCCATACAGCGTCTGCTGGAACTGCTGCGCCAGCGGCGTCCAGTCGGTGCGCACCGATTCGAGCCCCTTAAACACCAGCCGTTCGTCGCCGTCGCGGCGAATCAGTCCGGCGTAGCGCTTTTTACTGCCCTGTTCGGCGCCGCGAATGGTTGGCATCAGGAAGCGGCTGAAGTGGGTTTCGTACTCCAGCTCCAGCGCGCTGTCGAGACCGTAAGTCTGCTGCAGATGCTGTTGCCACCAGCGATTCACGTGCCCGGCCAGCCGCTGGCCGATCGCGGCGGCATCGGCTTCGCTGTGGGCGCTTTTCAGCCAGACAAAAGTAGAATCGGTGTCACCGTAAATCACGTCAAAACCTTCGGCTTCAATCAGCTCACGCGTTTGCTGCATGATGGCGTGGCCGCGCAGGGTAATCGACGAAGCGAGGCGCGGATCGAAAAAGCGACAGGCGCTGGTGCCAAGTACGCCATAAAAAGCGTTCATGATGATCTTCAGCGCCTGCGACAGCGGCTGGTTGCCGTCACGTTTGGCGGCCTCGCGCCCCTGCCAGATCTGCCCGACAATCGCCGGTAAACAGTGGGTGCGGCGCGAAAAGCGCGCGTGGCGAAAACCGGGAACCGAATCGGCGTCGTCCGGATGCGCCAGGCCTTCGACCAGCCCGACCGGATCAATCAGAAAGGTGCGGATGATCGACGGATAGAGGCTTTTATAATCCAGCACCAGCACCGAATCATACAGTCCGGGGCGCGAATCCATCACGTAGCCGCCAGGGCTGGCTTCCGGTGCCACTTCGCCGAGATTGGGCGCGACAAAGCCGGCGCGGTGCATTCGTGGAATATACAGGTGGCTGAACGCCGCCACCGATCCGCCGTGGCGATCCACCGCCAGGCCATTGACGGTGGCGCGCTCCAGCAAAAACGGCATGATGGCGGTGTGCTGGAAAATACGCGTAACCAGCTCGCAATCCTTCAGGTTGTAGGTGGCCAGCGCCGGTTTGTCGTGGGCAAAGCGCCAGTTGATCTCTTCCATGCGCTGCCACGGATTGTTGATGGCTTTGCCTTCGCCCAGCAGCTCGCGCGACACCGCTTCCAGGCTGAATGAGGCGAAGTCCCAGAACGCCGATTTCAGCGCCTCGATACCGTCAATCACCAGCCGGCCGCTGGCCTGAGCGAAGAACATGCCGGGCTTAAAGCCGTGCTCGCGCCACTCCAGCGGCTGCTGCTGACGGCCAAGACGCAGCGGAATACCGTAGCGGTCGGCATGTTTTTGCAGCACGCGCAGGTCGAACTGCACCACGTTCCAGCCGATGATGACATCGGGATCGTGACGGGCGAACCAGGCGTTAAGCTGCTCCAGCAGCTGTGGCCGGCTGTCGAGGTAAATCAGCTCAAAATCCAGCTGGCTGGCATCACCGTTCGGCGGGCCGAGCATATACACCTGGCGCTGGCCGCAGCCCTCCAGCCCGATGCAGTACAGCTCGCCGTGCTCGGTGGTTTCGATGTCGAGCGACACCCATTTCAGCTGCGGACGGTAATCGGGATGCGGCTTGAGGCGCGCGTTGACGAGGCTGTCGCCGCGCGGCTCGCCGCTGAACCACACCGGTGCCGTGATAAAGCGCTCCATCAGGTAGCGTTCCGGCGGGCGGATATCTGCTTCATACACCGCAATGCCGTTTTCACGCAGGCGTTTTTCGATGCTTTGCAGCTGTCGGTGGCTGCGGCAATAGAGTCCCAGCACCGGTCGGCGACGAAAATCTTTCAGATCCAGCGGTTGCAGGCGCGTATGGCGCTCGTCGCGAATCAGCGCTTCGGTTTGCGCCTGGAACTCCCGGGGAATAAACGCCACTGACTCCTGCGCAGGCAGCACCAGGCGCTGCGGGCCCTGGTCGGTGGCCAGCCACAGCACCACTTCGCTGCCGGTCGGGGTATCCCGCCAGTGGCGAGTCAGCAAAAATCCTGCGCGCGGTTCGGTCACGTTAACTCCGGAGAATGAATTCATTTCAGTATATCATGGATGTTTATACAGTGTACTGCCGGTGGGGCCGTCGTCTGCGCGGCGCGGGCGTGCGGCAGCGCGGGGAATTGCTTGACGCTGTGGGGCTGTCTCAGGACAATCCAGCCTCTATATTCCGCAGAGGATAGTTATGGAAGCCTGGATCCAACACCTGTTTACGCAATCGCTGGAGTACGCGCTGATTGCCGTGGCGCTGGTGACCTTTCTTGAGTCGCTGGCGTTTGTCGGCCTGCTGCTGCCGGGAACGGTCCTGATGGCCAGCCTCGGCGCGCTGGTGGGCAGCGGACAAATCGGGCTCTATCCGGCGTGGGCCGCCGGGCTGGCCGGCTGTCTGATTGGTGACTGGGTGTCGTACGGCATTGGCTGGAAATTCCAGGGACCGCTGCACCGCTGGAAATACCTGCAAAAATACAAAGGGCTGCTGGATAAAACCGAGCACGCGCTGCATCAGCACAGCATGTTTACCATCCTCGTGGGGCGCTTTGTCGGACCGACGCGTCCGCTGATTCCGCTGGCGGCCGGCATGCTGGAGCTGCCGGTGCGTAAATTCCTGCCGCCGAACATTATCGGCTGCATCCTGTGGCCGCCGGCCTACCTGATGCCGGGCATTCTGGCGGGCGTGGCGATCGACGTGCCGCAGGCGGCGCAGGGCGACAGCTTCAAATGGCTGCTGCTGGCGGTGGCGCTGCTGCTGTGGATCGGCGGCTGGCTGCTGTGGCGCTGGTGGCGCAGCGGCAAAAGCGTCGACTGGGCCACGCCTTATCTGCCACTGGCGCGGCTGCGCTGGCTGGCTCCGCTGATGGCGCTCATCGGCGTGGGTGCCTTTATTGCGCTGTTGTTCCACCCGATGATGCCGATTTTCCTGCAGCTGCTGTGGAAAGTGTTCTTCGCTTAACGCGGCTGGACGCCAAGGATGGCGGCCGCCGGGCTCTCACCGCGCAGCAGGCTGGCGGTGCTGCCATCCCAGTACACCCGGCCGTCAACAATCACCAGGCTGCGTGACGCAATCTGCTGCGCATCTTCCAGACTGTGCGACACCATCAGCAGCGTGATAGTGCGCGCCTCGCACACCGCGCGCACCAGCTGCAGCATCTCGCTGCGCAGCGCCGGATCGAGTGCCGAAAACGGTTCATCCAGCAGCAGGACCGGCTGATTACGCAGCAGGCAGCGCGCCAGCGCCACGCGCTGGCGCTGACCGCCGGAGAGCTGGCCGGGCAGACGCGTCAGCATCGATTCCAGCCCGGTCTGCTCCGCAATCTGCTGTACCTGCTGCTGCTGTTCGCGCGTCAGCTTCAGGCCGGGATGCAGGCCCAGCCCCAGATTTTGCTGCACCGTCAGGTGCGGAAACAGATTGTTCTCCTGAAACAGCATCGATACCGGTCGCGCGGAAGGCACGCTGCGGGTATGGTCGACGCCATCGATCAGCAGGCTGCCCTGACTCACCGGCAGAAAGCCGCCGAGCAGGCTCAGCAGGGTACTTTTGCCCGCGCCGCTCGGGCCGAGAATGGCGAGACGTTCACCGGCCTGTGCGCTAAAGCTGAAGCGCATCGGCAGATGCTGGTAGAGATAAGTAAGGTTATTCAGTGTCAGCATGGCGACCCGGTAATTTTTCCATCAGCGTAAACAGCAGCAGGCATAACAGCAGCAGTAGCAGCGCGGTCACCGCGCCATCGGCACCGCGATAGGCGCCAATCTGCTGGAATAGATAAAACGGCAGGGTGCGGAAATCGGCGCTGCCGAACAGCGCCACCACGCCGAAATCCCCAATCGACAGCACGCAGGCAAATGCCAGCGCCTGTGCCAGCGGACGTTTCAGCGCCCGCAGTTCAATCAGCCGCAGGCGAGTAAACCCACTGATGCCCAGCGAGGCGCACAGCTGAGCGTAGCGCGCGCTGAGATCGCGCATCGGATTTTCCAGCACTTTCATGGCGTAGGGGATGGCGATCAGCGCGTTGGTGAAGATCACCAGCGCATCGGCACGCTGCGGCAGGCCAACGGTGGCGTTGAACAGCAGGAAGAACCCACTCGCCAGCACGATGCCCGGCATCGCCAGAATCAGCATTCCGCTGAGTTCCATGGCCTGCGCGGCGAAGCGCTGCTGACGCTGGCGCAGTTCGCGACTGCTCCACAGCAGCATCATGGTCAGCAGCACGCACAGCACACCGGCACCAAGTGCGATGCGCAGCGACGTCCATGTGGCCTGCCACAGCGCGGGCTGTTGCAGCGCGCCGGCAATGCCGCCGCGTAAGCCGTCGACCAGCACCGCCGCCAGCGGTGGCAGCAATAACAGCAGCGCCAGCGTAATCAGCAACGTATCCGCGACGCGTGCGCGCCAGGAATCCTGCGGATCGCGCCAGCCGCGCACCGTCTGGCTACCGGCCGGAATCGCTTTACTGAAGCGCTGGCTGAGCAGCACCAGCAGCAGACAGCAGCCGAGCTGCAACAGTGCCAGCAGCGCGGCGCGGCCGGGATCGTAATCAAAGCTAAGCGCCTGATAAATGGCCAGCTCCAGCGTGGTGGCCTGCGGACCGCCGCCCAGTGCCAGCACAGTGGCAAAACTGGCGAAGCACAGCATAAAAATCAGCGCCGCCGTTGGCAGCAGCGGACGGCGCAGCCACGGCCACTCCAGCAGGCGAAACAGCGACCAGCCGCGCAGACCGAGCTGCGCCGCCAGCTGGCGCTGCTCGCCGGGAATGCTCTCCAGCGCCTGCAGCAGCATGCGCGTCGCCAGCGGCAGATTAAAGAACACGTGCGCCAGCAAAATGCCCCGCAGGCCGTAAGGCGAGAAGTGATAGTCGATACCGATGGCAGCGCACAGCTGCGCCAGCCAGCCGCTGCGCCCATAGACGCTCAGCAGACCGAATACGGCGACCAGCACCGGCAGCACCAGCGTCATGGCGCACAGGCGCAACAGCAGCGTGCGGCCGGTAAAGCGGCGGCGATAGAGCGCGCGGGCCAGCAGAATGGCCGGCAGCACCGAGAGCAGCGCTGACAGCAGCGCCTGCTCAAAGGAGAACGCCAGCACATGGTGCAGATAGCTATCGCTGAGCAGCGCGCGCCAGTCAGTGGCCGGCGCGGCAAGCAGCAGGGCACCGAGCGCCAGCAGCGCGACCGCACACAATAGCAGTGCGCTAAGCGCTCCGGGCAGCAGCCAGCCGGGCATCAGCGGCTGACGGCGCGCTGCCACGCGCTAATCCACGCCGCGCGATGGTCAGCCACCTCTGTCGGGGTGTATTGCAGCGCATTAGCAGGCACCGGCAACGCCTGATAACCGGCGGGTAAATCGCTTTTGATCACCGGATACATCCAGTTGCCGGTGGGAATGGTGCTCTGAAACGCTGGCGACACCATAAACTGCATGAATTGCTGCGCCAGCTGCGGCTGTTTGCTGCTGGCGAGCTGCGCGCCCACTTCTACCTGCAGATAGTGACCTTCGCTGAACGGCGCGGCGGCGTAGTTATCCTTTTTCTCTTCAATGATGTGGTAAGCCGGCGAGGTGGTGTAGCTCAGCACCAGATCGCTTTCGCCTTTGAGGAACAGACCATAAGCTTCGCTCCAGCCTTTGGTGACGGTCACGGTTTTGCTGGCCAGCTTCTGCCAGGCAGCCGGCGCTTCATCGCCGTACACTTTCTGCATCCACAGCAGCAGACCGAGCCCCGGCGTGCTGGTGCGCGGGTCTTCATAAATCACCCGCCATTTTTCCGGGCTTTCGACCAGCTCCTTCAGGCTGTGCGGCGGATTCTTTAGCTTGTTTTTGTCGTAAACGAACGCGAAGTAGCCGTAATCAAACGGGATAAAAGTGTCATTGTGCCAGCCGTCCGGCAGCTGCAATGCACGGGTATCCACCGTGCTTTTGCTGAACAGGCCGGTTTTTTCCGCCGCCTGAATCAGGTTATTGTCCAGCCCCAGTACCACGTCGGCCTTGCTGTTCTTTCCTTCCATACGCAGGCGATTAAGCAGCGATACGCCATCCTCCAGCGCCACATAGTTCAGCTCACAGCCGCAGCGGGCCTCAAAGGCTTTTTTCACTGCCGGACCGGGGCCCCAGTCGGCGGCGAACGAGTCGTAGGTATACACGGTGAGGACGGGTTTGGCCGCCAGAGCCGGCGCAGCGATCAGCAGCAACAGGGGCAGAACTTTATTTAACACTTTGCGTTCCTTAAGGAGAAGGTAAGGTTGCGTCGCAAAGGATCTGAGGGCGGAGCATCTCAAATCCCTACGCCGGTACGAGCCGGATCAGGTTCGACGGGTCTCTCTCAGCCAGTTAACCGGCACCCCGTTGAGAACGACATATTCTAGACATTTACAGGACAACGCGAAAGGTTCACCTGCCGGTCGTGTTGTCCGATGCTGCCCTTTTTACAGCTCCGGCGGGGCGAACCAGGCGGACTTGAAGTCAAACCAGCCGAGCGTGTTCAGCCGCACGCCACGCATGCTGCGCTGGCCCTCCAGCAGCAGCCAGTGATGAAACAGCGGATGCAGATAGTCGCTGTTTACCAGCTGTTTGCTCCACTCCGCCAGCGGCAGCGCTTTCTCACGCCAGCGCGCGGCGTCGGCCTGCCAGTCGAGCGGGATACAGTGATGCATCAGCGGTAGCTCGTAGAGCTGAGCGAACAGGGCGTAGTCGAGCGGCAGGGTAAAGTTGACGCTGCCCAGCCAGATGTCACTCTCGCCCGCGCCGTCGAACCAGCTTTCGTAGCTCACTTCGCGGGTAATCAGCTCGACGCCCTGCTGCGCCAGCAGCGGCCGCAGCGCATTGGCGATGCCCTCGTGTTCGACGTGGTGGCTGTACCAGCTGAGCGTCAGCTGGGTCACGCCGTCGGGCTTGTGGGCTGGGGTGATATCGCGCCGATGGTGCCAGCGCGGCAGCAGGCCATAAGCCGGGAACCAGTAGCGCTGATAGCCGATGCCGGCATGATTGAGCAGCGCGATAGGGTTAAGCAGATCGCTCACCCAGCGGCGGAAACCGGCATCGCGCCCGCGTTCAGATCGCTGATCGAACAGCAGAAAATAGCAGCCCTCTTCGAGGCGACTCTCTTCCGATTTTTCGTCGTCGTTTTCGCCTTCCAGTTTTACACCGGCGTAGACCAGCTCATCGCTGATCTCCGGCAGCACCCAGATCGAGACATCATCAATCAGCGCGCGGTAGCCGAAGTAGTCATCAAACGCGGCGATTTTCAGCTGGGTTTGCTGATTGCGCACCACGCTGTACGGACCGGTGCCAATGGGCTGACGGGCGAAGTGGCGCAGCGTCGGCCACTCACGCGGCAGAATCATGGCGCTGACGCTGGCCAGCAGCCACGGCAGCCAGCAGTCCGGCTGGCTGAGATGGATATCCAGCGTCCACGGCGCCGGCGAGTGCAGCTGGTCGATGTGCGAAAAAAGCGGCTGGCTGCGCACCCGTTCCAGTGAAGCGATGACATCCTCCATCTCCAGCTCGCGACCATGATGAAAGCGGATTGCCGGCCGCAGGAAGAAGCGCCAGTGCAGCGGAGAGGTTTGCTGCCAGTGATGGGCAATGTCGGCGGCGATTTCCCCCTTTTCCTCATTTATACGCGTCAGGCCGCTGAATATCTGTCGCGCCAGATGGGTTTCTGAACGGCGCAGCGGCGAGCCGGGCAGCAGGTTAGGCAGGGGCCGGTAGTAGAGCACGCGCAGAATATGCTTGCCCTGGCGAAAGCTGCGGCCAAGGTGCGCGGCAATCATCTGTCGCACCTGGTTTTTATCGCCCACCAGCTGCACCAGCTGGTCGATGCGATCCTGCTCCAGCAGGTCTTCGGCGCGCTGCTGCTGTAGCGCCAGTCCGGTGTAGCAGAAGCTCAGCAGCGAGCGTTTACCGCGACCGGCTTCAGCCTGCCAGATCAGCCAGCCCGCCGCCTGCATGGCGTTCAGCAGGTTACGCATGTGGCGGCGTGAGCAGTGCAGCAGTTCGGCCAGCTCGCTCAGCGTGGTTTCCTGATCCTGGCCCTGACAGTGTTGCCACAGGCGAATGAACTGCTGTTGCAGACGCGCAGAGGACATAAAAGGGGAACTCCTTCTCGACTTCGCTCAGTTTTTCCTGCCCCATATTAGAGGCATACTGGCGGGTAATGGAAGAGCGGGAGGCATTCAGTAATGAATGGCGCTCTGCCAGCGGTTCCGCCGACGTGGAACCTTTTCTGAGTAGGGTGCAATTTCACCGCCAGCGGAGTTTTTCTCTGCTGGCTTTTTTCGTTTTGCTGTGGAATCTTCTACGCTGTTTTTTTCCCGGTCTTTTTCCTCAAAGGGATTTCTGCATGAAATCGCTGTTACCGCGGCCGCGCCGCCTGAATCCGGTTTACCTCTCCTTTATGGCGGTGTCATTTATGGTCGGCGTGGCGGGGGCGTTACAGGCGCCGACGCTCAGCCTGTTTTTGACGCGTGAGGTGCAGGTGCGGCCGTTCTGGGTCGGCCTGTTCTTTACCATCAACGCCGTCGCCGGGATCGTGATCAGCCTGCTGATGGCGAAGCGTTCGGATAACCGTGGCGATCGCCGTCATCTGATCCTGTTTTGCTGCCTGATGGCGGTGGCCAACGCGCTACTGTTTGCCTTTAACCGTCACTATCTGACGCTCATCACCCTCGGTGTGCTGCTGTCGGCGCTGGCCAGCGTGGCGATTCCGCAGATCTTCGCGCTGGCGCGTGAATATGCCGATCAGTCGGCGCGTGAAGTAGTGATGTTCAGTTCGGTGATGCGCGCGCAGCTGTCGCTGGCGTGGGTGATTGGGCCGCCGCTGTCGTTCGCGCTGGCGCTCAACTACGGTTTCGTCACGCTGTTCTGCGTGGCGGCGGTGATTTTTCTGCTGAGTATGCTGCTGATCTGGCGCACGCTGCCCTCGGTGCCGCGCATCGCCGCCACGCCGGAGCAGGTGCTGATGCAGCTCAGCCCGTGGAAAGACAGCCAGGTGCGGCTGCTGTTTATCGCCTCGGTGGTGATGTGGGCGTGTAATACCATGTATATCATTGATATGCCGCTGTATATCAGCGCAACCCTTGGCCTGCCGGAGAAGCTGGCGGGTCTGCTGATGGGCACCGCCGCCGGGCTGGAGATCCCGATCATGCTGCTGGCCGGCCATTACGCGAAGCGCTACGGCAAGCGCAAGCTGATGCTGCTGGCGCTGGTGGCGGCGATTGTATTTTATCTCGGGCTGGTGCTGTTCCGTTCTCAAACCGCGCTGATGGTGCTGCAGCTGTTTAATGCCGCGTTTATCGGCATCATCGCCGGCATAGGTATGCTGTGGTTTCAGGATTTGATGCCGGGCCGTGCCGGTGCGGCGACCACCATGTTCACCACCTCGATTTCAACCGGGTTGATTATCGCCGGCCTGATCCAGGGGATACTGAGTGAGCGCTTTGGTCATGAGTCGGTGTACTGGCTGGCGTTAGTGATGGCGGTGGTGGCGCTGGTGCTGGCGGCGCGTGTACGCGATGCGCGGTGAGGGCGGTGTGGAGATTGAAGGTCGCCATCAATGGCGACCCTGCGGGGCATTGCGCGTTTCGGGCATGTTTTGCACATCTTTGGTCGCCATCAATGGCGACCAAATTACTGGCGCGTTTGCTGTAGGGTGCGCCTTGCTGCGCACCGGGTAAACCTTAACGCAGAAACGCTGGCTGGCTGGATTCGTAACTGGCGATGGACGCTTCATGCTGCAGCGTCAGGCCAATGCTGTCGAGGCCGTTGATCATGCAGTGACGGCGGAAGCTGTCGATTTCAAAGTGGTAAACCTTGTCGCCGGCGGTGACGGTCTGCGCTTCGAGATCCACGGTGAAGCGGATACCCGGCTGCGCGGCCACCAGTTTGAACATTTCATCGACCTGCTCTTCGCTCAGCTTTACCGGCAGCAGCTGGTTGTTAAAGCTGTTACCGTAGAAGATGTCAGCGAAACTCGGCGCAATCACCACGTGAAAACCGAAGTCGGTCAGCGCCCACGGCGCGTGTTCACGCGAGGAGCCGCAGCCAAAGTTCTCACGCGCCAGCAGGATGCTGGTGCCTTTGAACTCCGGCTTATTCAGCACGAAGCTGGCGGTCGGCTGGGTGCCGGCGTCATCATCAAAACGCCAGTCGTGGAACAGGTGTGCGCCAAAGCCGGTGCGCGTCACTTTCTGTAAAAACTGCTTCGGGATGATGGCATCGGTGTCGACGTTTGCGGCATCCAGCGGGGCCACAATCCCGGTGTGTTGGGTAAATTTGTTCGCCATGGCTTAAGCTCCCTGAGTCAATTCACGAATGTCGGCAAAACGACCGGTTACCGCCGCCGCAGCAGCCATCGCCGGGCTCACCAGATGGGTGCGACCGCCGCGACCCTGGCGACCTTCAAAGTTACGGTTACTGGTTGAGGCACAGCGCTCGCCCGGATTCAGACGGTCGTTGTTCATCGCCAGGCACATCGAACAGCCCGGCAGACGCCATTCAAAACCGGCTTCGAGGAAGATTTTGTCCAGGCCTTCGGCTTCAGCCTGCGCTTTCACCGGACCGGAACCTGGCACCACCATCGCAACCACGCCCGGCGCGACTTTGCGGCCTTTGGCGATCGCGGCAGCCGCGCGCAGATCTTCGATACGTGAGTTAGTGCAGGAACCGATAAACACTTTATCGATCGCTACCTCAGTCAGTTTGATGCCCGGCTGCAGATCCATATAGGCCAGCGCTTTCTCGGCGGAAGCACGTTCAACCGGATCGGCAAACGAGGCCGGATTCGGGATGGCCTGATCCACGGCCATCACCTGGCCCGGATTGGTGCCCCAGGTGACCTGTGGCGCGATATCGGCAGCATTCAGCGTCACAACGGCGTCAAACTGCGCGTCGCTGTCAGACTTCAGCGTGCGCCAGTAAGCCACTGCCTGCTCCCACTGCTCGCCCTTCGGCGCAAACTGCTTGTCTTTCAGATAGGCAAACGTGGTGTCATCCGGTGCTACCAGGCCCGCTTTGGCGCCCATCTCAATCGCCATGTTGCACAGCGTCATGCGGCCTTCCATGCTCAGCGCTTCAATCGCCGGGCCACAGAATTCAACCACGTGACCGGTGCCGCCGGCGCTGCCGGTTTTACCGATGATCGCCAGCACGATGTCTTTGGCGGTGATGCCCGGCGCAGCTTCGCCCAGCACTTCAATCTTCATGGTTTTCGCCCGGCCCTGTTTCAGGGTCTGGGTGGCGAACACGTGCTCCACTTCGGAGGTGCCGATACCGAACGCCAGGGAACCGAAGGCGCCGTGCGTTGCGGTGTGCGAGTCGCCGCAAACGATGGTCATGCCTGGCAGCGTCATGCCCTGCTCAGGACCGATCACGTGCACAATGCCCTGGAACGGGTGGTTCAGGTCATACAGCTGAATGCCGAACTCAGCACAGTTCTTCATCAGCTCCTGCATCTGAATACGTGCCATTTCACCCGAGGCGTTGATGTCTTTGGTCTGGGTGGAAACGTTGTGGTCCATGGTGGCAAAGGTCTTCGACGGCTGGCGCACTTTGCGGCCGTGCGCACGCAGACCGTCAAACGCCTGCGGCGAGGTGACTTCGTGAATCAGGTGACGATCGATATACAGCAACGGCGTTTCGTCTGGCGCTTCGTGAACGACATGTGCATCAAATAACTTCTGGTATAAGCTTTTCATTTTGTTATTTTTCCTCGCTGATGTAACCGGCAATGATGCTGCCCATTTCATCGGTGCTCACGGCAGGGCCGTCACCGGCCAAATCACGGGTGCGATGGCCCGCTTCCAGCGCACGGCTTACCGCGCGCTCAATGCTATCCGCAGCGGCGTCAGCGTTCAGGCTGAAACGCAGCAGCATCGCCAGCGACAGAATCTGCGCAATCGGGTTGGCGATGTTCTGGCCGGCGATATCCGGTGCGGAACCGCCCGCCGGTTCGAACAGGCCGAATCCCTCTTCATTCAGGCTGGCCGAAGGCAGCATGCCCATCGAGCCGGTAATCATCGCGCACTCGTCCGACAGAATGTCACCAAACAAATTCGAGCAGAGTAAAACGTCAAACTGCGACGGATCCTTAATCAGCTGCATGGTGGCGTTGTCGATGTACATATGGCTCAGCTGCACATCCGGATAATCTTTTGCCACTTCGTTGACGATTTCACGCCACATCACTGAGGTCGCCAGCACGTTAGCTTTATCAACGGAAGTCACTTTGTTACGACGCTTGCGCGCAGCTTCAAAGGCGTTGCGGGCAATACGCTCGATTTCGAAACGGTGATAGACCTCGGTATCAAAAGCGCGTTCATGCGCGCCGCTGCCTTCGCGGCCTTTCGGCTGGCCGAAATAGATGCCACCGGTCAGCTCACGCACGCACAGGATATCGAAGCCGCGGGCGGCGATGTCGCTGCGCAGCGGGCAAAATGCTTCCAGACCTTTGTACAGCGCCGCCGGGCGCAGGTTGCTGAACAGTTTGAAGTGTTTACGCAGCGGCAGCAGCGCACCGCGCTCAGGCTGGCCAGCCGGCGGCAGGTGTTCCCATTTTGGACCGCCGACCGAGCCGAACAGAATGGCATCGGCCTGCTCAGCACCGGCCACGGTGGGGGCGGGTAAAGGTTCACCGTGACGATCGATGGCGATACCGCCGACATCATATTCGCTGGTGGTGATGCGCATATCGAAGCGCGCGCGAATCGCGTCGAGAACTTTCATGGCCTGCGCCATCACTTCCGGACCGATTCCGTCGCCTGGCATTACCGCAATATGATAAGACTGAGTCATAGTTACACCGTTTCCTTCTGATCTTTAAATTTACGCTGCAATTCTTTTTCGACCTGCTTTGCCCGCCAGATATTGTTCAGGGCATTCACCATCGCTTTCGCCGAGGATTCGACGATATCGGTCGCCAGGCCCACGCCGTGGAATTTACGTCCGTTGTAGTTGACCACGATATCGACCTGACCCAGCGCGTTTTCACCGTGGCCTTTCGCGGTCAGCTTGTAGTTCACCAGCTCAGCATCGAAGCCGGTGATACGGTTAATAGCCTGGTAGACGGCATCAACCGGACCGTTACCGGTGGCGGCGTCGGCTTTGGCCTCTTCGCCGCAGCCCAGCTGCACCGACGCCGTCGCAGTGACGCTGGAGCCGGTCTGCACGTTGAATTCGTTCAGCTGGAAGTACTCCGGCTCTTCATTCTGCTTATTAATGAAGGCCAGCGCTTCCAGGTCGTAATCGAACACCTGGCCTTTTTTGTCCGCCAGCTTCAGGAAGGCATCGTACAGCGTATCCAGGTTGTAATCGGACTCTTTGTAACCCATCTCTTCCATACGGTGCTTCACGGCGGCACGGCCGGAGCGGGAGGTCAGGTTCAGCTGAATTTTGTGCAGGCCAATCGATTCTGGCGTCAGGATTTCGTAGTTTTCACGGTTCTTCAGCACGCCATCCTGATGAATACCGGAGGAGTGGGCGAAGGCGTTGGAACCGACCACCGCTTTGTTGGCCGGGATCGGCATGTTGCAGATCTGGCTGACAATCTGGCTGGTGCGGTAGATTTCCTGATGATTGATATTGGTGTGCACGTTCATGATCTGCTGACGGGTTTTAATCGCCATGATCACCTCTTCCAGCGCACAGTTACCGGCGCGCTCGCCCAGGCCGTTCAGCGTGCCTTCGACCTGACGCGCACCGGCCAGCACTGCCGAAATGGCGTTACCGGTCGCCATGCCCAGATCGTCATGGGTGTGAACGGACAGAATCGCTTTGTCGATGTTCGGCACGCGCTGTACCAGCTGACCAATAATGTTGGCGTACTCGCCCGGCAGGGTGTAGCCCACGGTGTCCGGAATATTGATGGTGGTGGCGCCGGCGTTGATCACGGCTTCTACCATGCGGCACAGGTCGTCAATTGGCGTACGGCCACCGTCTTCGCAGGAGAACTCAACGTCATCGGTATAGTTGCGCGCCCGCTTAATCATGTGCACCGCGCGTTCGATCACTTCCGGCAGCGTGCTGCGCAGTTTAGTGGCGATGTGCATCGGCGAAGTGGCGATAAAGGTGTGAATACGGAAGGCGTCGGCCACGCGCAGCGATTCGTAAGCCGCGTCGATATCTTTCTCGACACAGCGCGCCAGACCACACACGCGGCTGTTTTTGATGGTCCGGGCAATGGTCTGCACGGATTCGAAATCACCCGGCGAAGAGACCGGAAAACCGACTTCCATTACATCCACGCCCATCCTTTCCAGCGCCAGGGCGATCTGCAGTTTTTCTTTAACACTCAGGCTGGCCTGTAATGCCTGTTCGCCGTCGCGCAGAGTGGTATCGAAAATTATTACTTGCTGGCTCATGGTCATCTTCCTTTTGCATTGACTTCGCCGGTGCTACGAGCATAAAAAAACCCGCGCAGTGGCGCGGGTTTTTTAACTTTCAGCAGGTTCGAATCAGTTGTTGATTTCGCCCACGAGTCTACCGCGCAAACTGGATGCGTTAAGTAGTAGACCGAGTAGACGAAAAGAACGTGACATGAATCAAACCTCGTAAAATGAGTGCTGCACATATTGGTACTGGATTCGCCTGGCGATGTCAACCCTAAGTGAAAGGGTATTTCTCTGGCCGGAAAAGGGCGATGTGCTGGGATTATCGGTCATCACAGAGCATTGCCATTAATTAACGGTGGCTTAGCGCGTTATGCCACTTTAAAAAATCTTTTAAAAAAGGCGGATAATTTTAAGTTGCTGAATTATATGTTTTTAGTAAGGCTTATTCGTCAGGTGGAAAAACAAGATAAAGCTTGTTGCTTAGCAGATTGTGATGTGGAAGAGGGATTTAAGAGTTAATCACGCCAGAAACGCGGTAACGGAAAAAATTGTGGGCTAAACACGCTGGCAATATGAAAATCATATTTCTTACAACACGCTGTAAATAATCTGCAAACCAGCATTTTCCTCTGTCCTTATGCCATCGCATTAGTTTATTCCTCCCGGGCGATAATCACGCGTCAGTGCCTTTTTTGTCACTGACAGCGCCGTGCCGCCTTATGACGTTTGCAGGCCGGGTTTTCTGCGGTTATGGTAATCGACCTACTCTCAAAAGAATCCACGCAGGTAGATTCCCTGTACCTGGAAGACGAAATGAATGGCGTCTTCTGAGCATAAACATAAGGTTTTGATCTTAATTGGCAATAAAGGGACAGATGCGAGCGGCACGCAGGATAGCGTTTGCTGGCGCAGCTGGCTCTCAAGCCTGGAGGCAGAAAATGGAGATGTTGTCAGGAGCCGAAATGGTCGTCCGTTCGTTAATCGATCAGGGCGTTAAGCAGGTATTCGGTTATCCGGGCGGTGCGGTGCTCGATATTTATGATGCGCTGCAAACGGTCGGTGGTATTGACCACGTGCTGGTGCGTCACGAGCAGGGCGCTGTACATATGGCGGATGGCCTGGCGCGCGCGACCGGCGAAGTCGGCGTGGTGCTGGTCACCTCAGGTCCTGGCGCTACCAACGCCATCACCGGTATTGCGACCGCTTATATGGATTCCATTCCGCTGGTGATCCTCTCCGGTCAGGTGCCGTCCTCGCTGATTGGCTATGACGCCTTCCAGGAGTGCGACATGGTGGGGATTTCGCGTCCGGTGGTGAAGCACAGCTTCCTGGTGAAAAGCACCGAAGAGATTCCGACGGTGCTGAAAAAAGCCTTCTGGCTGGCGGCCAGCGGTCGTCCGGGGCCGGTGGTGATCGATCTGCCAAAAGATATTCTGAATCCGGCCAACAAGCTGCCTTACGTGTGGCCGGAAACCGTCAGCATGCGCTCTTACAATCCGACGCTGCAGGGCCACAAAGGCCAGATCAAGCGCGCGCTGCAGACGCTGCTGGCGGCGCACAAGCCGGTAATTTACGTCGGCGGCGGGGCCATTACTTCAGGCTGCGAGGCGGAACTGCTGCAGCTGGCAGAGCAGCTGAATATTCCGGTCACTACCTCGCTGATGGGGCTGGGCGCGTTCCCGGGCACGCATCGTCAGTGTGTGGGCATGCTGGGTATGCACGGCACCTATGAAGCCAACATGACCATGCACAATGCCGATCTGATCTTTGGTATCGGCGTACGCTTCGACGACCGCACCACCAACAATCTGGCGAAGTATTGCCCGAATGCCACCGTGATGCACATTGACGTCGATCCGACCTCGATCTCCAAAACCGTCAGCGCCGATATTCCGATTGTCGGCGATGCCAGACAGACGCTGACGCAGATGCTGGAGCTGCTGGCGCAGAGCGAGGCGAAGCAGGAGCTCGACAGCCTGCGTGACTGGTGGCAGAGCATTGAAGGCTGGCGCAGCCGCAAGTGCCTGGAGTTTGACCGTACCAGCGACAAAATCAAACCGCAGGCGGTGATCGAAACCATTTGTCGTCTGACGCACGGTGAGGCGTATGTGACCTCGGACGTCGGCCAGCACCAGATGTTCGCCGCGCTTTACTATCAGTTCGATAAACCGCGCCGCTGGATCAACTCCGGCGGCCTCGGCACTATGGGCTTTGGCCTGCCGGCGGCACTCGGCGTGAAGATGGCGCTGCCGCAGGAAACCGTAATTTGCGTGACCGGCGACGGCAGTATCCAGATGAACATTCAGGAGCTGTCGACCGCGCTACAGTATGACCTGCCGGTGCTGGTGCTGAACCTGAACAACCGCTTCCTCGGCATGGTGAAACAGTGGCAGGACATGATTTACTCCGGCCGCCATTCACAATCCTATATGGAATCGCTGCCGGACTTCGTGCGTCTGGCGGAAGCCTATGGCCACGTGGGCATCGCGATTCAGCATCCGGCTGAGCTGGAAGAGAAGCTGCAGCTGGCGCTCGATACGCTGGCGAAAGGGCGTCTGGTGTTTGTGGATGTCACGGTGGACGGCAGCGAGCACGTCTACCCGATGCAGATTCGCGGTGGCGCGATGGATGAGATGTGGTTGAGCAAAACGGAGAGGACTTAATTATGCGTCGTATTTTATCAGTTCTGCTGGAGAACGAATCCGGCGCATTGTCGCGCGTGGTGGGGCTGTTTTCCCAGCGCGGCTATAACATTGAGAGCCTGACCGTCGCACCGACCGACGATCCTACCCTGTCGCGTATGACCATTCAGACCGTGGGCGACCAGAAAGTGCTGGAGCAGATCGAAAAGCAGCTGCACAAGCTGGTGGACGTGTTGCGCGTCAGCGAACTGGGGCAGGGCGCTTACGTCGAGCGTGAAATCATGCTGGTGAAGATTCAGGCCAGCGGGTACGGTCGTGAAGAGGTAAAACGCAGCGCGGAAATTTTCCGTGGGCAGATCATCGATGTGACGCCGACGCTGTACACGGTTCAGCTGGCCGGCACCAGCGATAAACTCGACGCGTTCCTCAACACCGTGCGCGAAGTGGCGGAAATCGTTGAAGTGGCGCGTTCCGGCATCGTCGGGGTATCACGCGGCGATCGCGTAATGCGTTAATACCGCAAAGTTATCATCGGTTTTCAAGCTAACCCGGCGGAATGCCGGGTTTTTTTATTTTATGCGCTTCGGCCGCTTGTGCATGAAAAGCGGTTGCTCAGCGTACTGTTCTGCGGTTAGATGTTACAAATGTTTTACCCTTAGCTACTCTGCGGACATTTTCGCCAGCCCTGGCTTATCAGAATTAAGGTGTCATCGTGAAACTGGATGAAATTGCGCGCCTGGCGGGCGTGTCGCGCACCACGGCGAGCTATGTCATCAATGGCAAAGCGCGGCAGTATCGTGTCAGCGACAAAACCGTTGAGAAAGTCATGGCGGTGGTGCGTGAGTACAACTATCACCCCAACGCGGTGGCTGCGGGCCTGCGCGCCGGACGCACCCGTTCGATTGGTCTGGTGATCCCCGATCTGGAAAACACCAGTTATACCCGCATCGCCAACTATCTTGAACGCCAGGCGCGTCAGCGCGGCTATCAGCTGCTGATTGCCTGTTCTGAAGATCAGCCGGATAACGAAATGCGCTGCATTGAGCACCTGCTGCAGCGTCAGGTGGATGCGATCATCGTCTCCACGTCGCTGCCGCCGGAACATCCGTTCTATCAGCGCTGGGTCAACGATCCGCTGCCGATTATCGCGCTGGACCGCGCGCTGGATCGTGAACACTTCACCAGCGTGGTCGGTGCCGATCAGGATGACGCGCAGGCGCTGGCGGCTGAATTGCGTCAGCTGCCGGTGAAAAACGTGTTGTTTCTCGGCGCGCTGCCGGAGCTGTCGGTCAGCTTCCTGCGTGAAATGGGGTTCCGCGAGGCGTGGCAGGGTGATGAGCGCCCGATCGATTTCATCTATTGCAACAGCTTTGACCGCGCCGCAGCGGCGACGCTGTTTGAAAAATACCTCGAAGACCACGCGATGCCCGAAGCGCTGTTTACCACCTCGTTTGGCCTGCTGCAGGGGGTGATGGACGTGACGCTGAAGCGTGACGGCCGCTTGCCGACAGACCTGGCTATTGCGACTTTCGGCGACCACGAATTATTAGACTTTCTGGAGTGCCCGGTGCTGGCGGTAGGGCAGCGCCATCGCGATGTCGCTGAGCGTGTGCTCGAGCTGGTGCTGGCTTCGCTGGATGAGCCACGCAAACCGAAGCCAGGTTTAACCCGTATCCGCCGTAATTTATTCCGCCGCGGACAATTAAGTCGTCGCGCTAAATGAAGCGTCGGGCGAGACGTCGCCCGCGCTAATTTCTCTCATCCATATTTAACCAGACGCACACGGGCGTAAAAAAGCGTAAATTATCATCGCCCCGGCTAACGAATTATCGGCGCTGGATTTTCTTATTTGTTTACATCTTCAGCAATCGCGCATAGCAGAGCTGACGCGATGGTGCTGGGCTTCCTTTCAGAAATCCCCTAAAATGCCGCCGCCGTCGCAGATTGGGGCAGAATAATCGCAGCGGTAAAATTGCGCTAATTTTCACCGATAAATCTAACGCAAATTTTTTTTATACTGTTATTCATCAGGTTAATTTTAAATTGACCATTCATTCTCCTCTTATTCTTCTCTCCGGTTAATTTCATTCGGTGTAAAGAGTGATATTCACTTGCCGTTGCGGCTTGACAAGGATTTCATCGGCTCCGTAAACTCGTTTCGTGGTAAAAAGTGGGATAAAGTGGTGAAAACGGGTAACTGAGGGGTAGGGCTGGCATGTTCCGTGGAGCAACGTTAGTCAATCTCGACAGCAAAGGGCGCCTGGCGGTGCCGACGCGTTATCGCGAATTGCTGCTCGCAGAGTCTCAGGGTCAAATGGTTTGCACCATTGACCTCCATCAGCCCTGCCTGCTGCTTTATACCCTGCCCGAATGGGAAATTATTGAGAAAAAACTGGCCCGGTTATCCAGTATGAATCCGAACGAGCGTCGCGTGCAGCGTCTGCTGTTAGGACATGCCAGCGAGTGCCAGATGGATAACGCAGGCCGTTTACTGCTGGCGAATACGTTGCGCCAGCATGCGAGCCTAACCAAAGAAGTGATGCTGGTTGGACAGTTCAACAAGTTTGAGCTGTGGGATGAACAGACCTGGTATCAACAAGTTAAGGACGATATTGACGCAGAACAGTCAGCTCAGGAGCCTTTATCTGAGCGGTTGCAGGACTTGTCGCTATAGCTATGCAGGAAAATTTTAAACACACCACGGTGCTGCTCGATGAGGCGGTTAACGGCCTTAATATCAGGGAAGACGGCATTTATATTGACGGCACCTTTGGTCGCGGCGGTCACTCACGCCTGATCCTGTCGCAGCTTGGCGCGCACGGGCAGTTACTGGCGATCGATCGCGATCCGCAAGCCATAGCCGCAGCCGCTGAGATAAAAGATCCACGTTTCTCGATTGTGCACGGGCCGTTTTCAGCGCTGGCTGAGTATGTCGAAGAGCGCGGGCTGACCGGCAAAATCGACGGCGTACTGCTGGATTTGGGCGTCTCTTCGCCTCAGCTGGATGACGCCGAGCGCGGTTTCTCCTTTATGCGCGACGGGCCGCTGGATATGCGTATGGATCCGACGCGCGGTCAGTCGGCAGCCGAGTGGTTGCAGAGCGCGGAAGAGGCAGATATTGCGTTTGTGCTGAAAACCTACGGCGAAGAGCGCTTCGCGAAACGCATCGCCCGCGCCATTGTCGAGCGCAACCGGGAACAGCCGATGACGCGCACCAAAGAGCTGGCCGATCTGATTGCGGCGGCAACGCCGGTAAAAGACAAGTTTAAGCATCCGGCGACGCGCAGCTTCCAGGCGATACGCATCTGGATCAACAGTGAGCTGGAAGAGATCGATATCGCGCTGAAAGGGGCATTAACGGTGCTGGCACCGGGCGGGCGTTTATCCATCATCAGCTTCCACTCACTGGAGGATCGGCTGGTGAAGCGCTTCATGCGTGACCAGAGCCGCGGTCCGCAGGTGCCGGCCGGGATTCCGATGACCGAGAGCCAGCTGAAAGCGCTGGGCGGACGTGAACTGAAAACCCTCGGCAAGCTGATTCCTGGCGAAGCCGAAGTCAAAGACAACCCGCGCGCGCGCAGTTCGGTCCTGCGTATCGCTGAGAGAACCGCATCGTGATTGGCAATGAGCGTCACAGCCTGCCCGGCGTCATTGGTGGCGATCTGCTGCGTTTTGGCAAGATCCCGCTGCTGCTGCTGATCGCCGTGCTGGTTTCTTCGGTGCTGGTGGTGACCACCACGCATAAGACCCGTCTGCTGACGGCGCAGCGTGAGCAGCTGGTGCTGGAGCGTGATGCGCTGGATATCGAATGGCGCAACCTGATCCTCGAAGAGAATGCGCTGGGCGATCACAGCCGGGTAGAACGGATAGCAACCGATAAGCTGCAGTTGCAGCATGTTGATCCTTCACAGGAAAATATTGTGGTGCAGAAATAAGGAATCGCAGACCTCAATGAGCGGCGCAGGCAAAACGCTGAAGTTAAGAAAACAGGAAGATAAGGCCAGCTTTGTAAGCTGGCGTTTTGCGTTGCTGTGCGGCTGTATTCTTCTGGCGCTGGGCGGATTGCTGTCGCGCGTGGCGTGGCTGCAGGTCATCAGCCCGGATAAGCTGGTGAAGGAAGGCGATTTACGTTCGCTACGCGTGCAGGAAGTGCCTACCGCACGCGGCATGATCAGCGATCGCGCCGGACGCCCGCTGGCGGTAAGCGTGCCGGTTAACGCCATCTGGGCCGATCCCAAAGAGCTGACCGAGCACGGCGGCGTCACCGTCGATAGTCGCTGGAAAGCGCTGTCGGATGCGCTGTCGATCCCGCTCGATCAGCTGGCGGCGCGCGTCAACGCCAATCCAAAAGGGCGCTTTATTTACCTCGCCCGTCAGGTTAACCCGGCGATTGGCGAATACGTGAAAAAGCTTAAGTTGCCCGGTATTTACCTGCGTCAGGAGTCGCGCCGCTACTATCCGGCCGGCCAGGTCACTGCCCACCTGATTGGCTTTACCAACATTGACGGCCAGGGCATTGAAGGCATCGAGAAGAGCTTTGATAAATGGCTGACCGGCGAGCCGGGCGAACGTACCGTGCGCAAAGACCGTTACGGACGGGTAATTGAGGATATCTCCTCGGTCGACAGTCGCGCCGCGCACAACCTGACGCTGAGCATCGACGAGCGCCTGCAGGCGCTGGTGTACCGCGAACTGAACAATGCCGTTGCCTTTAACAAAGCCGAATCGGGCACTGCGGTGCTGGTGGACGTGAACACTGGCGAAGTGCTGGCGATGGCCAACAGCCCGGCTTACAACCCCAATAATCTCAGCAACACGCCGAAAGACGTGATGCGTAACCGCGCTATTACCGACATCTTCGAGCCAGGTTCCACCGTGAAGCCAATGGTGGTGATGACCGCACTGCAGCGCGGCGTAGTGAAAGAGAACAGCGTTCTGAACACCGTGCCGTATCGCGTCAATGGTCATGAGATCAAAGACGTGGCGCGCTATAACGAATTGACCCTTACCGGGGTTCTGCAGAAGTCGAGTAACGTCGGGGTTTCGCGCCTCGCGTTAGCGATGCCCTCCTCAGCGCTGGTAGAAACTTACGCGCGCTTTGGCCTGGGTAAACCGACCAATTTGGGGCTGGTCGGGGAAAGTAGTGGCTTATACCCTCAAAAACAACGGTGGTCTGACATAGAGAGGGCCACCTTCTCTTTCGGCTACGGGCTAATGGTAACGCCGTTACAGTTAGCGCGAGTCTACGCAACCATTGGCAGCTACGGCATCAATCGCCCGCTGTCGATTACCAAAGTTGACCCGCCGGTGGCGGGCGAGCGTGTTTTCCCGGAAGACCTGGTGAAAACCGTGATGCACATGATGGAAAGCGTGGCGCTGCCGGGTGGCGGTGGTGTTAAAGCCGCCATCAAGGGCTATCGCATCGCGATCAAAACCGGTACCGCGAAAAAAGTCGGGCCGGACGGACGCTACGTCAATAAATACATTGCTTACACCGCGGGCGTTGCGCCTGCCAGTCGCCCGCGTTTTGCGCTGGTGGTGGTGATCAACGATCCCCAGGCCGGTAAATATTATGGTGGTGCGGTTTCTGCACCGGTATTTGGCGCCATCATGGGCGGTGTCCTGCGCACCATGAACATTGAACCGGATGCGCTGCCAACGGTGGATAAAAACGAGTTGGTGAAGAATAAGAGAAGTGAGGAATCAAGTGACAGATCGTAACCTGCGCGACTTGCTGGCCCCGTGGGTGCCTGGCGCGCCGGCGCGTCCACTCCGTGACATGACACTGGACAGCCGCGCTGCGGCTGCTGGCGATCTGTTTATCGCCGTGGCGGGCCATCATGCTGATGGACGTCGATTTATTCCACAGGCCATCGCCCAGGGTGTGGCGGCGGTCATTGCCGAGGCTGAAGGCGAAGCCAGCGATGGTGATATCCGCGAGATGCACGGCGTCCCGGTTATCTATCTGGCTCAGCTGCCGCAGCGCCTCTCCGCGCTGGCCGGGCGTTTCTACCAGCAGCCGGCTGAAAAATTAAAGCTGATTGGTGTGACCGGCACTAACGGTAAAACCACCACCACGCAGCTGATTGCGCAGTGGGCCAACCTGCTAGGCGAAACCGGCGCGGTGATGGGCACGGTGGGCAATGGCCTGTACGGTCAGCTGGTGCCGAGTGAAAACACCACCGGCTCGGCGGTGGATGTACAGCATATTCTGCACGATCTCGTCGGACAGGGGGCTAGCGTCGCCGCGATGGAGGTTTCTTCGCACGGTCTGGTGCAGCATCGCGTGGCCGCGCTGCCGTTTGCCGCCGCGGTATTTACCAATCTGAGTCGCGATCACCTTGATTATCACGGTGACATGCAGGGCTACGAATCGGCCAAGTGGCTGCTGTTTTCTGAGCATCAGGTAGGCGAGGCCATCATCAACGCTGATGATGAAGTGGGCCGCCGCTGGCTGGAAAAATTACCGGATGCCGTGGCCGTTACGCTGAGCAACAATCTGCAGCCCGGCTGTCGTGGCCGCTGGCTGCAGGCGACAGCGATCGATTATCACGACGGTGGCGCACACGTGCAGTTCAGTTCGAGCTGGGGCAACGGCGAGTTTGACAGCCGCCTGATGGGTGCCTTTAACGTCAGCAATCTGCTGCTGGCGCTGGCGACACTGCTGACGCTGGATTATCCGCTCGACACGCTGGTGGCCAGTGCCAGCCAGCTGCAGCCGGTGTGCGGGCGTATGGAAGTGTTCACCGCCGCGCACAAGCCGACGGTGGTGGTGGATTACGCGCATACGCCAGACGCGCTGGAAAAAGCGCTGGAAGCGGCCCGGCTGCACTGCAAGGGCCAGCTGTGGTGCGTATTTGGCTGCGGTGGCGACCGTGACAAAGGCAAACGCCCGCTGATGGGCGCGATTGCCGAACAGTTTGCCGATATCGTGGTGATCACCGATGACAATCCGCGGAGCGAAGAGCCGACGGCGATTGTTAACGACATTCTCACCGGTCTGCTCGATCCGGGCCGGGCACGCGTTATTGCAGGACGAGCGCAGGCGGTTACCCATGCGGTGATGCAGGCCAGCGCCGACGACATCGTGCTGGTGGCCGGTAAAGGCCATGAAGATTATCAAATCATCGGCAACCGCCGCCTTGACTACTCTGACCGCGACACCGTCGCCCGTTTGCTGGGGGTAATGGCATGATTCCGGTTACGCTGAAAACCCTGGCAGAGATTAGCGGTGGGCAGCTGCACGGCAGCGATCTCACTATAGCGGATGTCACCACGGATACCCGTAAAGTCACCCCAGGCAGCCTGTTTGTCGCGCTGGTGGGCGAACGTTTTGATGCGCACGATTTTGCCGCCGATGCTATCGCCAGTGGCGCACAGGCGCTGCTGGTGAATCGTCGTTTAGCGGTTGACGTGCCGCAGGTGGTGGTCGCTGACACGCGTATCGCCTTTGGTCAGCTCGGCGCCTTGGTGCGTCAGCAGGCGAAAGCGCGCGTGGTAGGGCTGACCGGCTCCTCCGGTAAAACCTCCGTGAAAGAGATGACCGCAGCGATTCTGCGCCAGTGCGGTGAAACGCTGTATACCGCCGGCAATCTCAACAACGATTACGGCGTGCCGATGACGCTGCTGCGTCTTACCCCGCAACACGCGTATGCCGTGATTGAAATGGGCGCGAACCATCAGGGTGAAATCGCCTACACCACCAATCTGGTGCGTCCGGAAACCGCGCTGGTCAACAATCTGGCGGCGGCGCATCTGGAAGGCTTCGGTTCACTGGCGGGAGTGGCAAAAGCCAAAGGCGAAATCTTTGGCGGCTTACCGGTGCACGGCACTGCAATCATCAACGCTGACAGCAACGATCTGCCCAACTGGCAGCCGCAGTTCGCTGACAAAACCCTGTGGCGCTTCTCGCCGCAGCCGATGGCAGACGCGGAGTTCCGCGCCAGCGATATCGTACTGCGCGCTGACGCCACGCTGTTTACCCTGCACACGCCGCGCGGCGACATCGCCGTCGAGCTGCCGCTGCCGGGTCGGCACAATATCGCTAATGCGCTGGCTGCTGCCGCGCTGGCGCTGTCGGTTGACGCGCCGTTAACCGCTATCCAGTCTGGCCTTAAAACCTTACAGCCCGTTCCTGGGCGCCTGTTCCCGATTCGCCTCGCCGGTAATCAGCTGCTGCTGGATGACAGCTACAACGCCAACGTCGGTTCGATGACCGCCGCTGCGCAGGTGCTGGGCGATATGCCGGGCTTCCGCGTCATGGTGGTCGGCGACATGGGCGAGCTGGGCGACGAAGCCGAAGCCTGTCATCGTCAGGTGGGTGAAGCGGCGAAAGCCGCTGGTATTGATTGTGTGCTGAGCACCGGCAGGTTCAGCCATTTGATTAGTGAAAGCAGCGGCCGGGGCGAACATTTCGCCAGTAAAGCTGAACTGACTGAACGTTTACGCACGCTGCTGTCCGAACATGCGGACATCACTATTTTGGTTAAAGGTTCACGTAGTGCCGCCATGGAGCAGGTAGTACAGAGCTTACAGGAGAAAGGAACATGCTAGTCTGGCTGGCCGAACATCTGGTCGCATTTTATTCCGGCTTTAACGTCTTTTCCTATCTGACGTTTCGCGCCATTGTCAGCCTGCTGACCGCTCTGTTCATCTCTTTATGGATGGGCCCGCGCCTGATCGCCTGGCTGCAGAAACTGCAGATTGGCCAGGTGGTACGTAACGATGGTCCGGAGTCGCACTTCAGCAAGCGCGGCACGCCGACCATGGGCGGCATAATGATTCTGACCTCCATCACGGTTTCGGTGCTGATGTGGGCTTATCCGTCCAATCCTTACGTCTGGTGCGTGCTGGTGGTACTGGTCGGTTTTGGCGTAATTGGCTTTGTTGATGACTATCGCAAAGTGGTGCGTAAAGACACTAAAGGCCTGATCGCGCGCTGGAAATATTTCTGGATGTCGGTGATTTCGCTCGGCGTGGCGTTCGCGCTGTTCATCGCCGGTAAAGATACGCCTGCCACACAGCTGGTGGTGCCCTTCTTCAAAGATGTTATGCCGCAGCTCGGCCTGTTCTACGTGGTGCTGGCCTACTTTGTGATTGTCGGAACCGGTAATGCGGTCAACCTGACAGACGGTCTGGATGGTCTGGCCATCATGCCAACGGTGTTTGTCGCGGCGGGATTTGCACTGGTGGCCTGGGCGACCGGTAACGTGAAATTCGCTGAGTATCTGCACATCCCGTATCTGCGCCACGCCGGTGAGCTGGTGATTGTCTGTACCGCGATTGTCGGGGCCGGTCTCGGCTTCCTGTGGTTCAACACCTATCCGGCGCAGGTCTTCATGGGCGACGTGGGGTCGCTGGCGCTGGGTGGCGCACTGGGCACGCTGGCAGTGCTGCTGCGTCAGGAATTTTTGCTGGTGATCATGGGCGGCGTATTTGTGGTCGAGACGCTGTCGGTGATTCTGCAGGTGGGTTCGTTCAAGCTGCGCGGTCAGCGTATTTTCCGCATGGCGCCGATCCACCATCACTATGAACTGAAAGGCTGGCCGGAGCCGCGCGTGATCGTGCGCTTCTGGATTATTTCGCTGATGCTGGTGCTGATTGGCCTGGCAACGCTCAAGGTACGTTAATCATGGCTGACTATCGGGGCAGAAAAGTCGTCATCATTGGATTAGGCATTACCGGCCTCTCCTGTGTTGATTTCTTCCTCGCGCAGGGTGTGACGCCCCGCGTGATGGATACCCGTGTGTCACCGCCGGGGCTGGACAAACTGCCAGAGCAGGTGGAGCGCCACGTTGGCGGTATCAACAGCGACTGGCTGCTGGCATGCGATCTGATCATCGCCAGCCCCGGCATCGCGCTGGCGCACCCGGCGCTGAGCGAAGCGGCCGACGCCGGCATTGAAATTGTCGGCGATATCGAGCTGTTCTGCCGTGAAGCGCAGGCGCCGATTGTGGCGATCACCGGTTCCAATGGCAAAAGTACCGTCACCACGCTGGTGGGCGAAATGGCGCGCGCCGCGGGCTGGCAGGTGGGCGTAGGCGGCAACATTGGGCTGCCGGCGCTGACGCTGCTCAAATCGCCGGCGCAGCTGTATGTGCTGGAGCTCTCCAGCTTCCAGCTGGAAACCACCTACAGCCTGAAAGCGGCGGCGGCAACCATCCTCAACGTCACTGAGGATCATATGGATCGCTATCCGCTCGGCATGCAGCAGTACCGCGCCGCTAAATTACGCATCTATGAAAACGCGGATATCTGCGTGGTGAATGCCGACGATGGCATGACCATGCCGGTGCGCGGCGCCGATCGCCGCTGCGTCAGCTTTGGCATCGACGTGGGCGATTATCACCTCAACCAGCAGCAGGGCAGTACCTGGCTGCGGGTGAAGGGCGAGAAAGTCCTTAATACCGACGAGATGAAGCTGGTCGGGCAGCACAATTACACCAATGCGCTGGCCGCGCTGGCGCTGGCCGATGCGGTGAATATCCCGCGCGCCTCCAGCCTGAAAGCGTTAACCACCTACAGCGGCCTGCCGCATCGCTTCCAGCTGGTGCACGAAGCGCATGGCGTGCGCTGGATTAATGATTCGAAAGCCACCAACGTGGGCAGCACCGAAGCCGCGCTTAACGGCCTGCAGGTGAAAGGTACGCTGTGGCTGCTGCTGGGTGGCGATGGCAAAGGGGCGGACTTTACGCCGCTGGCGCGCTATCTGCAGGGCGACAACGTGCGGCTGTTCTGCTTTGGCCGCGACGGCGATGCGCTGGCCGCGCTGCGTCCGGCAGTGGCGACGCGCACCGACACGCTCGAACAGGCGATGACGCAGATTGCCGCTCAGGTGCTGGCGGGCGACCTGGTGCTGCTGTCACCGGCGTGCGCCAGCCTCGACCAGTTCCGTAATTTTGAACAGCGTGGCGATCGCTTCGCGCAACTGGCGAAGGAGCTGAGCTGATGCGTATTCCCGGAGCCAGTATCGCCAGTTTTATTTCGCTGCGCCTGCGTGATTGGGTGATGGGCGCGCGCGACAACGACGACGCGCCGGTGGTGCTGTATGACCGCACGCTGCTGTGGCTGACGTTTGGCCTGGCGATTATCGGTTTTGTCATGGTCACCTCGGCGTCGATGCCGGTTGGACAGCGTCTTAACGACGATCCGTTCTACTTTGCCAAGCGTGATGCCTTTTATATCGCACTGGCGCTGGGTATGGCATTAGTGACGCTGCGCGTACCGATGGATTTCTGGCAGCGCTACAGCAACGCGATGCTGATGGCCTCGGTGGCGATGCTACTGATTGTGCTGGTGGTCGGTAGCTCGGTTAACGGCGCATCGCGCTGGATCGCGCTCGGGCCGCTGCGTATTCAGCCGGCGGAGTTATCCAAGCTGTCGCTGTTCTGCTATCTCGCCAGTTATCTGGTGCGCAAAGTGGAAGAGGTGCGGAACAACTTCTGGGGCTTCTGTAAGCCGATGGGCGTGATGGTGGTGCTGGCGGTGCTGCTGCTGGCCCAGCCAGACCTCGGCACCGTGGTGGTGCTGTTTGTTACCACGCTGGCGATGCTGTTCCTGGCGGGCGCCAAACTGTGGCAGTTCCTGGCGATTATCGGCTCCGGCATTTTCGCCGTGGTGCTGCTGATTATCGCGGAACCTTACCGTATGCGCCGCGTGACCTCCTTCTGGAACCCGTGGGAAGATCCGTTCGGCAGCGGCTACCAGCTGACTCAGTCGCTGATGGCGTTTGGCCGCGGTGAGTTCTGGGGGCAGGGCCTGGGCAACTCGGTGCAGAAACTGGAGTATCTGCCGGAAGCGCACACCGACTTTATCTTCTCAATTATCGGTGAAGAGTTGGGTTATGTCGGTGTGGTTTTGGCGCTGTTGATGGTATTCTTCGTCGCTTTTCGCGCAATGTCGATTGGCCGTCGCGCGCTGGAGATCGACCAGCGTTTTTCCGGCTTTCTCGCCTGTTCCATTGGCGTGTGGTTTAGCTTCCAGGCGCTGGTTAACGTTGGTGCGGCGGCGGGTATGCTGCCGACCAAGGGCCTGACGCTGCCGCTGATCAGTTACGGTGGATCGAGTCTGATCATTATGTCGACCGCCATCGTGTTTTTATTGCGCATAGATTATGAAACGCGTCTGGCAAAAGCCCAGGCGTTTACCCGAGGTGCCCGATGAGTGGTAAACGGCTGATGGTCATGGCAGGGGGTACCGGCGGACATGTGTTCCCCGGACTGGCCGTGGCGCATCATCTGATCGAACAAGGCTGGCAGGTGCGCTGGCTGGGAACCGCAGACCGGATGGAAGCCGATCTGGTGCCAAAGCATGGCATCGATATCGACTTCATTCGCATCAGCGGACTGCGCGGTAAAGGCGTAAAGGCCCTGCTGCTGGCACCGGTGCGCATTTTCAATGCGTGGCGCCAGGCGCGCCGCATCATGAAAAACTGGCAGCCGGATGTGGTGCTGGGCATGGGCGGATATGTTTCCGGGCCGGGCGGCCTTGCGGCATGGAGTTGCGGCATCCCGGTGGTGCTGCACGAGCAGAACGGTATTGCCGGGCTGACCAATAAGTGGCTGGCGAAGATCGCCACTACAGTGATGCAGGCCTTTCCGGGCGCGTTCTCCACTGCCGAGGTGGTGGGCAACCCGGTGCGTAATGATGTGCTGGCGCTGCCGCTGCCGGCGCAGCGTCTGGCACACCGCAGCGGGCCGATCCGTGCGCTGGTGATTGGCGGCAGTCAGGGCGCGCGCATCCTCAATCAGATCGTGCCGCAGGTCGCCGCCGAACTGGGTGACGCCATCACACTGTGGCATCAGACCGGCAAAGGCGCACGGGAGACCGTGCAGCAGGCGTATCAGGCCGCTGGCCAGCCGCAGCATAAGGTCACCGAGTTCATCGATGACATGGCGCAAGCCTATGCGTGGGCCGATGTGGTGGTGTGCCGCTCCGGCGCGCTGACCGTCAGTGAAGTGGCGGCGGCAGGTTTACCGGCGATTTTCGTGCCGTTCCAGCACAAAGATCGTCAGCAGTACTGGAATGCGCTGCCGCTGGAAAAAGCCGGCGCGGCCAAAATTTTCGAGCAGCCGCAGTTTACTGCTGCGGCCGTCGCAGACACGCTGCGCCACTGGGATCGCGCCACGCTGCTGGCGATGGCGGAAAAAGCCCGCCAGGTGGCGATTCCTGATGCGACCGAACGGGTGGCACAAGAGGTTGCGCGCGTCGCGAAGTAAGTTAACCGGTCAGTTTGACTGGCCCGCATCTGAATGCAGGTGCAAACGGGAAAACAGGTAACAGAGACAGATGAATACACAACAATTGGCAAAACTGCGTTCTATTGTGCCCGAGATGCGTCGCGTCCGGCACATCCACTTTGTCGGCATCGGCGGTGCCGGCATGGGCGGTATTGCCGAGGTGTTGGCGAACGAAGGCTATCACATTAGCGGCTCCGATCTGGCGCCCAATCCGGTTACGCAGCATCTGGCCTCGCTGGGCGCGACCATTTACTTCAACCATCGCCCGGAAAATGTTACCGACGCCAGCGTCGTCGTGGTTTCCACCGCCGTGGCGCAGGACAACCCGGAGCTGGTGGCGGCGCGTGAGCAGCGTATCCCGGTGATCCGCCGGGCGGAGATGCTGGCTGAGCTGATGCGTTTCCGTCACGGCATCGCGATTGCCGGCACGCACGGCAAAACCACCACCACCGCGATGGTGACCAGTATTTATGCGGAAGGCGGTCTCGATCCGACGTTCGTCAATGGCGGTCTGGTTAAAGCGGCGGGTACGCACGCGCGCCTCGGCAGCAGCCGTTATCTGATTGCGGAAGCGGACGAAAGCGACGCGTCTTTCCTGCATCTGCAACCGATGGTGGCGATTGTCACTAACATCGAAGCGGATCACATGGATACCTATCAGGGCGATTTTGAGAACCTGAAGCAGACGTTTATTAACTTCCTGCACAACCTGCCGTTTTACGGGCGCGCGGTGATGTGCGTGGACGATGTGGTGATTCGCGATCTGATTCCGCGCGTGGGCCGTCAGGTCACCACCTATGGTTTCAGCGACGATGCGGATGTGCGGGTCGAAAACTACGAACAGCGCGGCGCGCAGGGCCACTTCACCCTGATTCGTCAGGACAAACCGGTGCTGCACGTGACGCTGAATGCGCCGGGTCGCCATAACGCGCTGAACGCCGCGGCAGCCGTGGCGGTTGCCAGCGAAGAGGGTATTGACGACAACGCCATTCTGGCGGCGCTGGAGAGTTTCCAGGGCACCGGTCGCCGTTTCGACGTGCTGGGCGAGTTTGACACCGCTGCCGTTAACGGTAAGCCAGGCAGCGCGATGCTGGTCGACGATTATGGCCATCATCCGACCGAAGTGGATGTCACCATTAAAGCGGCGCGCGCCGGCTGGCCAGAGAAAAAGCTGGTGATGGTGTTTCAGCCGCATCGCTACACGCGCACCCGCGATCTGTTCGATGATTTCGCCAATGTGCTGTCACAGGTGGATGTGTTACTGATGCTGGATGTCTACCCGGCGGGCGAAGCCGCTATTCCGGGCGCGGACAGTCGTTCACTGTGCCGTGCCATCCGCAATCGCGGCAAGGTCGATCCGATTCTGGTCTCCGAGCACGAAGCGCTGCCGGATGCGCTGGCACCGCTGCTGTCCGGCGACGATCTGGTGATTGTGCAGGGCGCCGGCAACATCGGCAAAATTGCCCGCAAGCTGGCTGAGATTCAGCTGCAGCCGGCTCTGAACACGGAGGCGCGCCATGGCTGAGAAAGTCGCGGTATTGATGGGCGGTACCTCCGCCGAGCGCGAGGTGTCACTGATGTCCGGCAGCGCGGTGCTGGCAGGACTGCGCGAGATGGGCATTGATGCGCACGGTGTCGACACCCGTGACGTCTCAGTGCTGGACCTCCCGCAGCAGGGCTTTGCCAAAGCGTTTATCGCGCTGCACGGTCGCGGTGGCGAAGATGGCACGCTGCAGGCGCTGCTGGAGTTTCTGCAACTGCCCTACACCGGCAGCGGCGTTATGGCGTCGGCTATCACCATGGATAAACTGCGCAGCAAACTGCTGTGGCAGGGCAGGGGATTGCCGGCGGGCAAATTTGTCTGGCTGACGCGCCAGCAGTATGAGCAGGGGCTGGATGCTGCAGCGCAGGTGTCGATCGCCGCGCTCGGACTGCCGCTGTTTGTGAAGCCAAGCTGTGAAGGTTCCAGCGTTGGCATCAGCCGCGTGAACCAGGCGGAAGCGCTGCCAGCCGCGCTGCAGGAGGCGTTTCGCCATGATGATGACGTGCTGGTGGAAGCTTTTCTCAGCGGTGCCGAATACACCGTGGGCATCGTCGGCGACGAAATTCTGCCGTCAATCAGAATTCAGACCGCCAGCGAGTTCTATGACTATGAAGCAAAATACATTTCTGACGATACTCAATACTTCTGCCCGAGCGGCCTGAGTGCGGAGAAAGAGGCGGAACTGCAGACATTAGTGCTGGCCGCGTGGCGCGCGTTAGGCTGCAGCGGCTGGGGACGGGTTGATGTGATGGTCGACGGTGACGGCAATTTCCAGCTGCTGGAAGTGAACACCTCGCCTGGCATGACCAGCCACAGCCTGGTGCCGATGGCGGCAAAGCAGGCGGGATACAGCTTCCCGCAACTGGTGGCGCGCATTCTGGAGCTGGCTGACTGATATGTCTCAGGCGGCACTGCGCGTTAGAAATCGCGAACCTCAGGAGCGTGCGCGCTCCGGACGGAGCAACGGAGCACGGCTGTTTGGCATCGTGTTCCTGCTGCTGGTGATGGGCATCATGGTGGCTGGCGGCCTCGTGGTGCTGAAGTGGATGAATGATGCGTCGCGTCTGCCGCTGTCGAAGCTGGTAGTGACGGGCGAAACCCACTACACCACGCACGATGATATTCGTCAGGCGATTTTATCGCTCGGCGCGCCGGGAACGTTCATGTCGCAGAACGTGGATATTATCCAGCAGCAGATCGAGCGGTTACCGTGGATTAAACAGGTTAGCGTGCGCAAGCAGTGGCCTGATGAGCTGAAGATAAACCTGGTGGAGTTTGTCCCGGTGGCACGCTGGAATGACTCGCACATGGTGGACGCCGATGGCGTCTCCTTCAGCGTCCCGGCCAGCCACATCGGCAAAGAGACGTTGCCGATGCTGTATGGTCCGGAAGGCAGTGAGAAAGAGGTATTGGCCGGCTATCACACCATGAGTGATGTGCTGCGGGCCAGTAAGTTTACCCTGAAGGTCGCGTCGATGACGGCGCGGCGCTCGTGGCAGCTGGTGACCAGCGACGATGTGCGCATCGAACTGGGGCGCAGCGATACCATGAAGCGTCTGAACCGTTTTATTGAGCTCTATCCGGAGTTGCAGCAGCAGGGCCAGAGTCAGAACCAGCGCATCAGCTATGTTGATCTACGCTATGACTCCGGCGCCGCAGTAGGCTGGGCACCGGCACCGATTGAGCCACAGGACAGTAATCAGCAACAAAACCAGGCACAGGCTAAACCACAATGATCAAGGCAACGGACAGAAAACTGGTAGTAGGACTTGAAATCGGCACTGCGAAGGTCGCCGCCCTGGTTGGGGAAATTCTGCCCGATGGTATGGTCAACATTATTGGCGTCGGCAGCTGCCCGTCCCGCGGTATGGACAAAGGCGGCGTGAACGATCTGGAGTCGGTGGTGAAGTGCGTTCAGCGCGCCATCGACCAGGCGGAATTGATGGCAGACTGCCAGATTTCGTCGGTATACCTTGCTTTATCGGGCAAACATATTAGTTGTCAGAACGAAATCGGGATGGTTCCGATTTCCGAAGAGGAAGTCACTCAGGATGATGTGGAAAACGTGGTGCACACGGCGAAATCCGTTCGCGTGCGCGACGAACATCGTATTCTGCATGTGATTCCACAGGAATACGCCATCGATTATCAGGAAGGCATCAAAAATCCGGTTGGCCTTTCCGGCGTGCGTATGCAGGCCAAGGTGCATCTCATCACCTGCCACAACGATATGGCAAAAAATATCGTGAAAGCCGTTGAACGTTGTGGCCTGAAAGTTGACCAACTGATTTTTGCCGGACTGGCATCCAGTTTTTCGGTGCTGACCGAAGATGAACGTGAGCTGGGAGTCTGTGTTGTTGACATCGGTGGCGGTACAATGGATATCGCGGTGTACACCGGCGGCGCGCTGCGTCATACCAAAGTGATTCCCTATGCCGGGAACGTGGTGACCAGCGATATCGCCTATGCCTTTGGCACACCGCCAACCGACGCCGAAGCGATTAAAGTGCGTCATGGTTGTGCGCTGGGTTCGATTGTCGGCAAAGACGAAAACGTCGAGGTGCCGAGCGTGGGTGGACGTCCACCGCGCAGCCTGCAGCGCCAGACGCTGGCAGAAGTGATTGAGCCGCGTTACACCGAACTGCTGAATCTGGTGAACGACGAGATTCTGCAACTGCAGGAGCAACTGCGCCAGCAGGGCGTGAAGCACCATCTGGCAGCCGGTATTGTGCTGACCGGCGGTGCGGCGCAGATTGAAGGTCTGGCGGCCTGTGCACAGCGGGTGTTCCACACCCAGGTGCGCATCGGTCAGCCGCTTAACATCACCGGCCTGACGGATTATGCACAGGAGCCGTACTACTCGACGGCGGTTGGCCTGCTGCATTACGGCAAAGAGTCACACATGAACGGTGATGCAGAAACGGAAAAACGTGCTTCAGTGGGCAACTGGTTTAAACGCATCAACAGCTGGCTGAAGAAAGAGTTTTAATTTTTTGAAAAAGGAGATCATCAGGCAATGTTTATGATCTCCAGGCGACAGGCACATAACGGAGAGAAATCATGTTTGAACCTATGGAATTAACCAATGACGCGGTGATTAAAGTCATCGGCGTCGGCGGTGGCGGTGGCAACGCCGTAGAGCACATGGTACGCGAGCGTATCGAAGGTGTGGAATTCTTCGCTGTGAATACCGACGCACAGGCGTTGCGTAAAACGGCGGTCGGCCAGACGATTCAGATCGGGACCAATATCACCAAAGGTCTCGGTGCGGGTGCTAACCCGGAAGTCGGCCGTACCTCGGCGGAAGAGGATCGCGAAGCACTGCGTTCTGCGCTGGAAGGGGCAGACATGGTGTTTATCGCCGCGGGCATGGGTGGCGGTACCGGTACCGGTGCAGCTCCTGTGGTGGCTGAAGTAGCCAAAGATTTAGGTATCCTGACGGTTGCGGTGGTGACGAAGCCCTTCAACTTCGAAGGGAAAAAACGCATGGCGTTTGCTGAGCAGGGTATCGCAGAGCTGTCTAAGCATGTTGATTCACTGATCACCATTCCTAACGACAAGCTGCTGAAAGTGCTGGGCCGTGGTATCTCTCTGCTGGATGCCTTCGGTGCGGCTAACGACGTGCTGAAAGGTGCGGTGCAGGGTATCGCAGAACTGATTACCCGTCCGGGCCTGATGAACGTTGACTTCGCCGACGTGCGTACCGTGATGTCAGAAATGGGTTACGCGATGATGGGTTCTGGCGTTGCCTGTGGTGAAGACCGTGCTGAAGAAGCGGCCGAAATGGCGATCTCCAGCCCGCTGCTGGAAGATATCGATCTGTCGGGTGCGCGTGGCGTGCTGGTCAACATCACGGCGGGCTTCGACCTGCGCCTGGATGAGTTCGAAACCGTGGGTAACACCATCCGCGCCTTCGCCTCGGACAACGCGACCGTGGTTATCGGTACCTCGCTGGATCCAGAGATGAACGACGAGCTGCGCGTCACCGTGGTGGCGACCGGTATCGGCATGGACAAACGTCCGGAAATCACCCTGGTGACTAACAAGCCTGCGACTCAGCCGGTCATGGATCATCGCTACCAGCAGCACGGCATGGCGCCGCTGCCGCAGGAGCAGAAACCGGCCGCGAAAGTGGTGAATGACCAGCCAGCGTCATCCAGCAAAGAGCCTGACTATCTTGATATTCCAGCCTTCCTGCGTAAACAGGCAGACTAAGAATATCCTGAGAATTGGGATTCTCCGCTCTTTGTGCTAAAGTATTCGCCCGCCGGTAATTTATACTGGCGGTCGGATGGGTAATATTGCGAGATAATGCGATGATCAAACAAAGGACATTAAAACGTATTGTTCAGGCGACTGGCGTCGGTTTGCATACCGGCAAAAAAGTCACGCTGACTTTACGCCCTGCGTCGGCTAATACCGGGGTCATCTATCGTCGCACTGACTTGAATCCACCGGTTGATTTCCCGGCTGATGCAAAATACGTGCGCGACACCATGCTGAGTACCTGCCTGGTGAATGATGAAGGCGTGCGTATTTCGACGGTTGAACACCTGAATGCTGCATTGGCAGGTCTGGGTATCGACAACATTATTGTTGAAGTCGATGCGCCAGAAATTCCGATCATGGATGGCAGTGCCGCGCCTTTTGTTTATTTGCTGATGGATGCCGGTGTCGAAGAGCTGAACAGTGCGAAGAAATTCGTGCGCGTGAAGCAAACGGTACGGGTAGAAGATGGCGATAAGTGGGCCGAGATTAAACCGTACAACGGTTTTTCACTCGACTTCACCATCGACTTCAAACATCCGGCGATCGACTCAAGCTCGCAGCGTTACCAGCTCAATTTCTCGGCTGAATCCTTTGTGCGTCAGATTAGCCGCGCGCGCACCTTCGGCTTTATGCGTGAAATCGAATATCTGCAGTCTAAAGGCCTGTGCCTGGGCGGTAGTTTAGATTGTGCGATTGGCCTCGATGACTTCCGCGTATTGAATGAAGATGGCCTGCGCTTTGAAGATGAGTTCGTGCGTCACAAAATGCTGGACGCCATCGGCGACCTGTTCATGTGTGGTCATAACGTGATTGGCGCATTCTCTGCGTTCAAGTCCGGCCATGCGCTGAACAACAAACTGTTGCAGGCGGTACTGGCGAAGCAGGAAGCCTGGGAATGGGCGACCTTCGAAGACGAAGCTGAACTGCCACTGGCCTTCAAAGCGCCAAATTTAGTGCTGGCTTAATAAGTCAGCCATCAAACGGCGGGCTTCCCTGACACCCTCTCCGGTCAGTGGAACCCGCCGTTTTTTATTGCCCGCCGCTGAGGCTGTAATCCCGCTCGCAAAACCCTGTTGTCAGTGATCAAACCCTGCGCAAAAAAACGTGAAATCCGCCGTAAGCCCTTTAATCCCTGATGTCGAAGCCCCACATAAGTGCTATTATCTGGCGCTCATGTAAGCAGGGTGCGTAACGCAACTCTGGCTTAGCGCTTAATGACTGGCATGATGGACGAAAGGTGATCGGGATTTTCTCACGCTGGCGACAACTCGGCAGACGCTATTTCTGGCCTCATCTCCTGTTGGGAATGGTGGCGGCCAGTCTCGGCCTGCCTGCCTGTGCACAAAGCGCAGAGCCCACCAGCAGCGATTCGCCGGTCAGCAGCCTGTTTACCGGCAAGGTGGTGCGGTTTGATCACCTGATTCGCCTGCAGGAAAGCGCGCGTCGCCCCAGTTTCAACGTTGACTACTGGCATCAGCACGCCATCCGCACCGTTATTCGCCATCTCTCATTTAGCATGACGCCGCCCGCAACAGCGGAAGCGGAACATGCATTGCCGCTGGCGGCGCAAAAGCTGGCGCTGATTGACTCGCTGCAGGCGCTGCTGACTTCACCCGCGCAACCTTTAGCCACGATGGCACCGCCGTCGCGAGCGCACCATGTTTCGCCCAGCGTTCACTCTTCTGCTGACTGGCAGGCTGCTATTCATGGCATCCGCGCCGGACCTTTCATTGCTCAAAGCTAACGTTATTTTCCTTTTTCTTTTTTTTGCCTTTGCAGCCCGTATTGTCACGGCTGAATTGAGATAAATTTATTATGTTAATCAAATTGTTAACGAAAGTTTTTGGTAGCAGCAATGATCGTACTCTGCGCCGCATGCGCAAAGTGGTCGATGTCATCAACAAGATGGAGCCGGAGTTCGTCAAACTGTCTGACGACGAACTGAAAGCGAAAACCGATCAATTCCGCGAGCGCCTGAAAAAAGGTGAAACGCTGGAGAGCCTGATTCCTGAAGCCTTCGCCACCGTGCGTGAAGCCAGTAAGCGCGTGTTTGGCATGCGCCACTTTGACGTGCAGCTGATCGGCGGCATGGTGCTCAACGAACGCTGCATCGCGGAGATGCGCACCGGTGAGGGTAAAACCCTGACTGCGACGCTGCCAGCCTACCTGAACGCGCTGAGCGGCAAGGGCGTGCACGTTGTGACCGTCAACGACTATCTGGCGCAGCGTGACGCCGAAAACAACCGTCCGCTGTTTGAGTTCCTTGGTCTGACGGTCGGTATCAACCTGCCAGGCATGCCGGCGGTGGCCAAGCGCGCTGCCTATGCGGCCGATATCACCTACGGCACCAACAACGAATACGGCTTCGATTATCTGCGCGATAACATGGCCTTCAGTCCGGAAGAGCGGGTACAGCGTAAACTGCACTATGCGCTGGTGGATGAGGTGGACTCGATCCTGATTGATGAAGCGCGTACGCCGCTGATTATCTCGGGTCCGGCCGAAGACAGCTCCGATCTCTACATCAAGGTCAACAAAATCATTCCACACCTGGTGCGCCAGGAAAAAGAAGACTCGGATAACTTCCAGGGCGAAGGTGACTTCTGGGTAGATGAAAAAGCCCGTCAGGCGCACATGACCGAACGCGGTCTGGTGAAAGTGGAAGAGCTGCTGGTCAGCCAGGGCATTATGGATGAGGGCGAATCACTCTACTCGCCGACCAACATCATGCTGATGCACCACGTGACGGCAGCACTGCGCGCCCATGCACTGTTCACCCGCGACGTTGACTACATCGTGAAGGACGGCGAGGTGATCATCGTTGATGAACACACCGGTCGTACCATGCAGGGACGTCGCTGGTCTGATGGCCTGCATCAGGCGGTCGAAGCCAAAGAGGGCGTGGAGATCCAGAATGAAAACCAGACGCTGGCTTCCATCACCTTCCAGAACTACTTCCGTATCTACGAGAAACTGGCCGGTATGACCGGTACCGCTGATACTGAAGCGTTTGAATTCAGCTCCATCTACAAGCTCGATACCATCGTGGTGCCGACCAACCGTCCGATGGTGCGTAAAGATATGGCCGATCTGGTCTACATGACCGAGAAAGAGAAGATCGACGCCATTATCGAAGATATTCGCACCTGTACGGCTAACGGTCAGCCGGTACTGGTGGGCACCATCTCGATTGAAAAATCGGAAGTGGTATCTCAGGAGCTGACGCGCGCGGGTATCAAGCACAGCGTACTGAACGCCAAGTTCCACGCCAGCGAAGCGGATATCGTGGCGCAGGCAGGTCAGCCAGCCGCGGTAACCATCGCGACCAACATGGCCGGTCGTGGTACGGACATCATGCTCGGCGGTAGCTGGCAGGCGGAAGTGGCGGCGCTGGAAAATCCAACGGAAGAGCAGATTGAAGCTATCAAGGCTGCGTGGAAACTGCGCCATGATGCGGTGCTGGCGGCAGGTGGTTTGCACATTATTGGTACCGAACGCCACGAATCACGCCGTATCGATAACCAGCTGCGCGGCCGTGCGGGCCGTCAGGGTGACGCCGGTTCTTCGCGCTTCTATCTGTCGATGGAAGATGCGCTGATGCGTATCTTTGCCTCCGATCGTGTGTCCAACATGATGCGTAAGCTGGGTATGAAGCCGGGTGAAGCAATTGAGCATCCATGGGTAACCAAAGCGATTGCTAATGCGCAGCGCAAAGTGGAAAGCCGCAACTTCGATATCCGTAAACAGCTGCTGGAATACGATGACGTGGCTAACGATCAGCGCCGCGCCATTTACAGCCAGCGTAACGAACTGCTGGATGTCTCTGACGTGTCGGACACCATCAACAGCATCCGCGAAGATGTGTTCAAAGCCACTATCGACACTTACATTCCGCCGCAGTCGCTGGAAGAGATGTGGGACGTCCCGGGGCTGGAAGAGCGTCTGCGCAATGATTTCGACCTGGATCTGCCGATTGCCGAGTGGCTGGATAAAGAGCCGGATCTGCATGAAGAGACGCTGCGTGAGCGCATCATGAGCCGCGCCAGCGAAAACTATGCGGCGAAAGAAGAAGTGGTCGGCGCAGAAATGATGCGCAACTTCGAAAAAGGCGTGATGCTGCAAACGCTCGACTCGCTGTGGAAAGAGCATCTGGCGGCGATGGACTATCTGCGTCAGGGTATCCATTTGCGTGGCTATGCGCAGAAGGATCCGAAGCAGGAGTACAAACGTGAATCTTTCGCCATGTTTGCCGCGATGCTGGAGTCGCTGAAGTACGAAGTGATCAGCACCCTGAGCAAAGTGCAGGTGCGGATGCCGGAAGAAGTGGAAGCGATGGAGCAGCAGCGTCGTGAAGAAGCAGAGCGTCTGGCACAGCAGCAGCAGCTCAGTCACGTCGATGACGACACCGCAGCGGCCGCTGCGCTGGCGGCACAGGGCGGTGAGCGGAAAGTGGGACGTAACGATCCGTGCCCATGCGGCTCAGGTAAAAAATACAAACAGTGTCACGGTCGTCTGGCCTGATAACAAAAAGGAGCCCGCGGGCTCCTTTTTCTTTGGCTGATTAGCGGGTAATCGCCATCAGCTTCTCCTCATTCAGCCGCACGCCATGGTAGGGCAGCGTGACCAGCAGCCCATCCGGCAAACCATAGCGTTTCAGCAACGCCCGGCTCTGAAACAGCAGCTGGTGATAGTTGTTGTCGCTGATCCCCGGATAGCTCTCATTCCATACCGTGGCAATGATCTGCCGTTTTGAGGTGATGCGCAGCAGCAGGCAGGAGAAGAAGCGCTTCTGCGCTTCATTAAGCGGGATGGTCTTCTGTTCTGGCCACCAGGTTAAGGTGTTTTGCGCACTGTCGAGCGTCAGGATGTCGTGGAAAACCAAATGGCGTAAGGTATTCATCTGTTTCTGTGCGTCTTGCGCCAGAAACGTTGTTAGTTTGCGTTCCATGTGTAGTCGGCCTGGCTAGAGTAAAGTGGCTGCGAGTATTCCCAACATGGCGCCGTGCGATCATTACGACCTGTCTTAATAACTGGAATCTGTGCGACAGGATCGCGGTGAAGCCGACAGCAGTTAACATCGTCCGGCGTCTGCTTTAAAATCAGCGCTCACTCACTACAAGCGGAATCCAGCTTATGAAACACCTGCAGGTTGCGGTGGGCATCATTCGCAATGCCAGTCGTCAGATCTTTCTTGCCCAGCGTGCAGCAAGCTCGCACATGGCCAACAAATGGGAGTTCCCGGGCGGAAAAATTGAACAGCACGAAAGCGCAGAACAGGCGTTAAAACGTGAGCTGATGGAAGAAACCGGTATTGAAGTGACGGCGGCGAAAGCGATTGGTCAGGCCGACCACAGTTACGATGACCTGCGTGTTACGCTGCATTTCTTCCTGGTGGAGGGCTGGCAGGGTGAGCCGTGGGGACGCGAAGGTCAGCCGCAGCGTTGGGTCGAGCAGCGTGATTTGCTGGCCGATGAATTTCCACCGGCCAACCACGCCCTGATTGCCCGCTTAGTGGCGGGCGAGATTTAAACTCAGGGGCCGCGAGCCCCTGCCGATCACGACTGCTCTTCACTCCAGTCGTCACTCTCCGTCATGTCACCGCTGCTGGGAATGCGTTTCTCCTCAGCGGCCCACTCGCCCAGGTCGATCAACTGACAGCGTTTGCTGCAAAACGGGCGCCACGGGCTGAGTTCATCCCACATCACGGCTTTACCGCAGTTGGGGCAAGGTACGGTAATCATCTCTTCCTGCATAACATCCTCTAACAACAGGCTAATTCAAAATTCAGTCGCGCCGGCACTTCGCCGCGTTCGCTATCGAGCGGTAAAAAGCGGATGGCATAGCGGCTTTTATGACCAGAGACCTGCGGATAGAGCGCATCTTCCAGCGTCAGCTGCAGGCGCAGCAGGTCGGCCCCTTCGGCGTTATCCTGATAAAAGCCGTTGAGGCTGGTCTGATGGCGAAACACGCCCGACTGACGAATCAGGTTGAGGATCATCGTCAGGCTGTTGCGCAGCGGATCGAGCGAGGCCAGCCAGCTATTCACCAGGGTATCGCGCAGCGCCTGTGGCTGGTGCAGCCAGATGTGTAAACCCGGCAGATCAAAACTGCAGCAGCCGCCGGGAATGCTCAGGCGCTGACGTACGGAGGCAATCAGCCGGTCTTCGCGCAGCTGCTGACCCATGCGCGGCGCGGCCATCAGCTCGCTGGACTGTTGCTTTAGTTGTTCGCGCAGCTGGCTGACGGTGTGTTCATCGACACCCGGCACATCCAGCCAGGCACGCAGTTTTTGCTGCTGACGCTCCAGCTCTTTTAACAGCTCGGTGCGCATATCGCCGCGTTCGAAGATATCCAGCAGGTCGCCAATAATACGAAATACACCCAGTGCGGCAACCGAGCTGTTAACCGGCAGCGTTTCGTGCAGCTGGTTGATCAAAAACTCCACGCGCAGCCAGGTGCGCATTTTCTCATTCAATGGGTGTTCAAACAGAACCACTGTGCTCATGATATTAATCCCGTCCGGTTGCTGCCAGGCGTAAATAGCGCTGGTGAAGTTCAGCAACGCGCGGCAAAGCCTGTTCCGGCGTGCCGCTGTTATCAATGATGTCATCCGCGCAGGCTAAACGCTGCTGACGGCTGGCCTGCGCGGCAAGAATCCGTTGCGCCTGGCTGAGAGAGATACCATCACGCTGGCGGGTGCGCTGCAGCTGCGTGGCCTCATCGACATCCACGACTAATACCCGGTCAGCCTGATGCTGCAGACCATTTTCTACCAGCAGCGGCACTACCCACATGACGTAAGGCGAAGCTGCCTGCGCCTTCAGCTGCTGGGTACGGGCGTTAATCAGCGGATGCAGCAGTTGATTGAGCCAGTTTTTCTCTTGCGGCTGCTGGAAAATAATTTCCCGCAAACGCGCGCGATAAAGCGTGCCTTCTGCGGTCAGAATCGATTCTCCGTGGCGTTTCACAATCGCATTGAGCGCAGGTGTGCCCGGTTCAACCACCTCGCGGGCAATCACATCGGCATCAATGATGTCGACGTTCAGCGCGGCAAAAGCGTTAGCAATGGTGCTTTTACCACTACCAATGCCGCCGGTCAGTGCAACGGTAAAAGGCATAGCGTTCTCTCAACATTTTCTCATCTGCCGCAGCGTGATGAGAGCCCGATCACAATCGGTTTTCTCAGCTAAATTTAACGGATTGTAGCTTAAATAAAGTGAAATTCGCAGTCTTGTCGCGGAACGAATGGCGCGTATGATAACGACACTGGAGCCGTGAGCGCTACCCGAACTGCGGTTCGTCGTCACTAACCAGGACACTCTGCTATGCGTATCGAAGAAGATGTAAAACTGGGCTTTAAAGATGTATTGATCCGCCCGAAACGCTCCACGCTGAAAAGCCGTTCTGAGGTTGAGCTGGAACGCACGTTCACCTTCAAACATTCAGGCCTCGCCTGGTCCGGCGTTCCGGTGATTGCCGCCAACATGGATACCGTCGGCACCTTTACCATGGCCGAAGCGCTGGCTGGCTTTAACGTGCTGACTGCCGTTCACAAGCACTACAGTGTTGAAGCGTGGCAGACCTTTATCCAGCGTGTACCGGCCACGGTGCTCAGCCACGTGATGGTCTCCACCGGCACCTCAGAAGCAGATTTCACAAAGTTAAGCGCGATCCTCGCACTGTCACCCCAGCTCAATTTTATCTGTATTGATGTGGCAAACGGCTACTCCGAGCACTTTGTTGCCTTCCTGCAGCGCGCGCGGGAAAGCTTCCCGGGGAAAACCATTTGTGCAGGGAATGTGGTGACCGGTGAAATGGTCGAAGAGCTGATTCTGTCCGGTGCCGACATTGTGAAGGTGGGAATCGGTCCGGGTTCGGTCTGCACCACGCGCGTCAAAACCGGCGTTGGCTACCCGCAACTCTCCGCGGTGATTGAGTGTGCTGATGCGGCGCACGGCCTCGGTGGGCAGATTGTCAGTGACGGCGGTTGCGCCGTGCCGGGCGATATCGCCAAGGCGTTTGGCGGCGGGGCCGATTTCGTGATGCTCGGCGGCATGCTGGCGGCACACGATGAGTGCGAAGGCACTCTTGTTGAAGAGCAGGGCGAGCAGTTTATGCTGTTCTACGGCATGAGCTCCGAATCCGCGATGAAACGTCATGTGGGCGGTGTGGCGGGCTACCGCGCCGCAGAAGGTAAAACCGTTCGTCTGCCGCTGCGTGGACCGGTCGCGGAGACGGTGAAAGATATCCTCGGCGGACTGCGTTCGGCCTGTACTTACGTCGGCGCAGAGCGCCTGAAAGAGCTGACCAAGCGCACCACCTTTATTCGTGTAGCAGAACAGGAAAACCGCGTCTTTAACCGCTGATGTGCCGTAACGGGCGCCGCGTGCGCCCGTTTAACGTATGGCGTCTCCCAGACCAAATACCGGCAGATACATGGCAATCACCAGCATGCCGACAATGCCGCCAATCACCACCATCATTAATGGCTCCAGCGAAGCGGCGAGGCTGTCTGCGCGCGTCAGCGTTTGCGCTTCGTGCCACTCCGCCAGTCGCGCCAGCATCACATCCAGCGCACCGGCCTCTTCACCAACGCGGATCAACTGAGCGCACAGCGGTGTAAACAGCGGATGTCCCTGTAGCGCCTGATGCAGCGGTGCGCCAGCGGCAATGTGCTGCTGTAACGCCACGATGGCATCGCGCCACAGTCGCGCGGCCAGCGTCACTTCCACCGCCTGCAGGCTTTGCAGCAGCGTCAGCCCGGCCTGCTGCGTCAGTTGCAGAATCGCGTATATCTGGCTCAGCTGACCGCCGCGCCACAACGGGGCCAGCAGCGGAAGCCGCAGCAGCCACTGCTGGCTGCGCTTTTGCCACGGGACGGAGCGCCGGTAGGCCAGACGCGCCAGCCACCCGGACGCCACACCGCACAACAGCAGCGGCAGCGCCGCCTGCTGCAACAGCGCCGACAGCGCCATCACGCCAGCGGTAAAGGCTGGCAGCGGTGCGTCAAAACTGGCGTACACCGCAACAAATTCCGGCAGTACAAACAGCAGCATCCCGGCGCTGACCGCCAGCGCCACCAGCAGGATAAACAGCGGATAGCGCAACGCTTTCACTACCTTCTGGCGCAGAAACTGTTGCCTGCTCTGCTGTAGTGCCAGCTGGCGGCAGCACTCGTCCAGTTGCCCGGTCAACTCACCCACCTGCATCAGTGCCGGAAACAGCGGCGGGAAGATATCCGGCCAGGCACGCAGCGCCTGAGAAAACGGCTCTCCGGCCATGACCCGCTGTTGCAGAAGGCTCAGCAGCACGCGCCAGCCTGCATGAGGATGGCCGCTGGCCAGCAATGTCAGACTCTCCGCCAGCGGCAGCCCGGCTTTCAGCAACGTCGCCAGCTGGCGCATCAGGTCAATTTTCTGCTGCCACTTCCAGTCGCGTACGCGCCAGCATTTCCCGCGCTGCCAGCTCACCACCAGCATGCCGCGATCGCCCAGCTGGCCGAGCAGGGCATCCTGCGTGGGCTGCAGCGACTCGCCCTCCTGCAGCAGGCCCATGCTGTCCAGTGCCTGCCAGTGAAACTGGTAGCGATTAGCCATTGCCAAGGCCCACCACGCGCTGCATCTCCTCGAAAGAGGTGTCGCCGCGGCTCACCGCCTCCAGCCCGGCGGTCAGCAGCGTTTTCATTCCCTGCTCCGCGGCCAGCGTCAGCAGGTGCTCCAGCGGCATATCAGCCGAGATGGCGTTCTGCAACCTGCTGCTCATCGGCAGGATTTCAAACAGCGCCAGGCGGCCGTAGTAACCGGAGAAGCAGTGATCGCAGCCGGGCGCACGCCAGGTTTGCAGCGTGCCGGGCCACATGTCGCCGGGCAGATGGGCAATCGCCTGGCCCGGCTGACGGCAGTGCACGCACAAACGGCGCACCAGCCGCTGCGCCACCACCAGCTGTAACGCCGGGCCAAGCAGATAGCCGGGAATGTCCATCTGCCGTAAGCGGGTCAGGGTTTCGGCCGTCGAGTTGGTGTGCAAGGTTGAGAGCACCAGGTGTCCGGTCTGCGCCGCTTTTACGGCGATGCTGGCGGTTTCAGCATCACGGATTTCGCCGATCATAATGACGTCCGGATCCTGCCGCAGCAGCGCGCGCAGGACGCGGTTAAAGTCGAGACCGCTCCGTGGCTGTACCTGCGTCTGGTTAATCCCCTGTAGCGGAATTTCCAGCGGGTCCTCCACGCTGCAGACGTTTTTCTCCGGCACGTTGAGGGCGCTCAGGCTGCTGTACAGCGTAAAGGTTTTGCCGCTGCCGGTTGGGCCGGTGACCAGAATCAGCCCCTGCGGTTTGGCCAGCGCGTTTTTCAGCAGACGCAGCTGTGGTACCGGCATGCCCAGCTTATCGAGCGCAATGGCGCTGTTTTCGCTTTGCAGCAGGCGCACCACCGCTTTTTCCCCCTGGCTGACCGGCAGGGTCGACAGGCGGAACGCCGCCGGTTTGTCATCCATCTCCAGACTGAACTGGCCATCCTGCGGCAGCCGACGCTCCGCGATATCCAGACCGCCGAGAATTTTCAACCGTGCCAGCACGGCGGCGGGTGGGGCATCCGGTAACTGCGGCAGCGGATGCAGCACGCCGTCAATCCGCAGCCGTACGCGCAGCCCGTGACGCTGCGGTTCAAAGTGCACATCGGAGGCGCGTCGCTGTATGGCCTGGCGCAGAATCTGATCCACCGCGTGAATGGCGGACTCGGCGCTGGCCTGTTCGCGCGGTGCCGCACTGCTTTCTGGCTGGTGCAGCAGCTGCTCCAGCCGTGCGGCGGGCCAGCACTCAACCTCGACTGCGCACTGGCTGGCAAACTGCAGCGCCTCTAACAACAGCGGGTCTGGCGCGTCCGCGACCGCCACGCGCAATTGCGTGGCGTCATGGTGCAGTATCACGGCCTGATAGCGGGCACACAGCGCCTGCAGGGCGCTATCCGGCTTATCCATTGTTTTCTTCCTTGTCGGCAAAGCGGAACTGCTCAAGACAGCTGTCGCGCAGGCTGGCGTTGTCGCTGGTGCAGCTGCGTTGCCAGCTGAGTGCGCCTTCCGCCGCATTCCATATCGGCAACATTGCAACGGTTAACCCCGTCAGGCTCTCCTGGCCGGTCAGCGTAATGGCACCATTCACCACGCTCAGGTTCGCCACATAGCGCGAGCCTTTGGCGGCGGGAATACCGCGCTCGCCGGCCTGACACTGCGCCGGTCCGCCGCGCTCAATGGCGCACAGCTCCACGGCAGTCTTATAGGGCACCATGGTTTGCAGCATGTCGGTCAGCGCGGCACGTTGCAGATAATTTTGGTAAGCGGGCAGGCCAATGGCGCTGAGGATGGCGACGATACCGATAACAATCATCAGCTCGATCAGGGTAAAACCGCGTTGTTTATCCATAATGAGGCTCCTTGTTGTGGAGCCGCAACGGTAAGAAAGGGCGGGGAAAAGCGGAAGGGGGCGTGTTTCAATCGCGGAAAGAGGCGCGCAGACAATCTAGCGCGTTACAGGCGAAGCCACATGATGATGGAAGCCGGCTCGCATTTTGCCGCCAGCACCGGCGGCGTAGCTATACGTCAGACTTCGCGAAAACGCATCGACAGATCGAGCGCCTGCACGTGCTTAGTCAGCGCGCCTACCGAGACATAATCCACTCCGGTGGCGGCAATCTGCGGTAGCGTCGTCTCCGTCACGTTGCCGGACACCTCCAGCAGCGCGCGCTTCGCCGTCAGCGTAACCGCCTGCTGCATCATCGCCAGCGTGAAGTTATCCAGCATGATGATGTCGGCACCGGCCGCCAGCGCCAGCTGCAGTTCGCTGAGATTTTCCACTTCCACCTCGACCGGCACATCCGGGTGCAGCCACAGGGCTTTCTCCACCGCTTTACTGACCGAACCGCTGGCAATGATGTGGTTTTCTTTGATCAGGAAAGCGTCGGACAGGCCCAGGCGATGATTCTGCCCGCCGCCACACAGCACCGCATACTTGAGCGCGGTGCGCAGGCCAGGCAGGGTTTTGCGCGTATCCAGCAGCTGGGTATTGCTGCCAGACAAGAGCGCCACATAGCGGTTCACGGCTGTCGCTACGCCGGAGAGCGTCTGCACAAAGTTTAACGCGGTGCGTTCTGCCGTCAGCAGCAACCGAGCAGGTCCCTGTATTTCAAACAGTAGCTGATCGGCCACCAGCGGTTGGCCGTCCTCTGCGTGCCAGGTAATGGAAACGTTATTGCCCAGCTGGATAAACACCTCTTCCACCCAGCGTTTACCACAGAAAACACCGGCTTCGCGGGTGATAACGCGCGCTTCAGCCTGCGCCGCCTGCGGCAATAGCTGGGCGGTGATGTCGCGGTCAGCGTCAACGTCACCACCTAAATCCTCCTGGAGCGCACGTGCCACGGTTTCCGGGATATCCAGCTGAATACGTTTAAGCAATTCCTGACGACGATGTTCGGGATTATAACGACGCGACACCATGATTTTGCGGCTCCACCCTGCGGATTACGTGCGCTCACCTTAGCCTGATTTTGCAGCTATTGCCAGACACGCCAGGTGAAATGTTTAGTATCCTTAACTTGCTGATGCCATAACGCATTAAGTCACAAGCAGCGAGGTGGAATCATGGTATTCTCAGCCAGATTTTGTTCAGGATAACAGGCATGAAACTGGAACACGGCTGGATCACGAGCGCACGCAAGGTGCCGTCGCCGCACTTTAATGCGCGGCCGGATAACGAAGCGCCGTCGCTGCTGATCATTCATAACATCAGTCTGCCGCCGGGCGAATTTGGCGGTCCGTGGATTGACCGGCTGTTCACCGGTACGCTACCGGCTGATGCGCATCCCTATTTTGCGGATATCTCCCAGTTACGCGTGGCGGCGCACTGTCTGATTCGCCGTGACGGTGAGCTGGTACAGTATGTTTCCTTTGACCAGCGCGCCTGGCATGCCGGCATTTCGCAGTTTGCCGGACGGGAAAACTGCAACGATTTTTCTATGGGCATTGAGCTGGAAGGCACTGACACGCTGCCCTACACCGATGCCCAGTACGCTACGCTGCAGCAGGTTACCCGCCTGCTGATGCAGCATTATCCGCTGACGCCGCAACGTATCACCGGTCACAGCGATGTTGCGCCGGAACGCAAGACCGATCCCGGTCCGGCATTTGACTGGATACGCTATAAACAGGCTATCGGGCAGGAGCACCCCTGACACCGCAGGAGCAGGTATGACGTTGTTTAGTTTGTTGTTAGTTTTGGGTTGGGAACGTCTTTTTAAATTAGGTGAACACTGGCAGCTGGATCATCGGCTTGAGCCGCTGTTTCGCGGTCGCCAGCGCTTCTCGTTGCTGCGTACGCTGCTGATGACCGTGATCGCCATGCTGCTGGTCTGGCTGGTGGTGTGGAGCCTGAAGGGCATTCTGTTTGGCGTGGCGCAGCTGCTGTTCTGGATTGTGGTCGGTTTGCTGTGCATTGGTGCCGGCTCGGTGCGGCTGCATTACCACCAGTATCTTAAAGCGGCGAGCCACGATGATGAAGCGGCCCATCAGGCGATGGCGGCAGAGCTGACGCTGATTCACGGCGTGCCGGTTGACTGTAGCGAGCGCGAATTTCTGCAGGCGCTGCAAAACGCGCTGATCTGGATTAATTTCCGCTTCTATCTTGCGCCGCTGTTCTGGTTTGTCGTGGGCGGCCCGTATGGGCCGGTGCTGCTGGTGGGGTATGCGTTTCTGCGCGCCTGGCAGAGCTGGCTGGCAAAACACCGTTCCCCGCTGGAACGCGCACAGTCCGGCATCGATCGCATTCTGCACGTGCTGGACTGGATTCCGGTGCGGCTGGCCGGTGTGGCTTATGCGCTGCTGGGCCACGGCGAGCGTGCGCTGCCGGCATGGTTTGCCGCGCTTAGCGATGTGCATCGTCCACAGTATCAGGTGCTGACCAGCCTGGCGCAGTTCTCGCTGGCGCGCGATCCGCATCTGGATAAAGTGGAAACGCCACGGGTTGCCGTGGCGCTGGCCAAACGCGTTTCGCTGGTGCTGGTCGTGGTCGTGGCGCTGCTGACTATCTACGGCACGTTAGTGTGATCGGCAGGCGGCACGCCGAAATCCGGTGTGCCGTCTTCGCGCCAGGCAAAATATTTAAGCCGCGTATGGCGGTTGGGATCCCACAGCGGATCGCCCTCAATTTCGGTGTAATTCCGTGCGTGATACACCAGTACATCCCGTCCTGCTTCATCCACGGTAAAACTGTTATGCCCCGGACCGTACTGGTGATTATCCCAGCTGGTGGCAAATACCGGCCGCGCCGATTTATGCCATGCGCTGATGTCGAGCGGATCGGCCTGCGCGTCAATACTCAGTATGCCGAGGCAGTAATTTTCATCCGTGGCGCTGGCTGAGTAGGTGACAAACAGCCGCTCGCCATGACGAATCACCGCCGGTCCCTCATTAACGCTAAAGCCGGCACACTCCCACTCATACTCCGGCCGGCTGAGCATCAGCGGCTGGGTTTTCAGCGTCCACGGATTCAGTAATTCCGCCAGATACAGGTTGGAGTTACCGGGAATGGCCGGATCTTTTTGCGCCCACAGATACCAGTTTTTGCCCTGATGCACGAAGTGGGTGGCGTCAAGGGCGAAGGTATCGAGGTGGGTTTGCACGCGGCGGCACGGCTGCCAGTGACCGCTGAGCGGATCGGCATCATCACATACCAGCGCGTACATACGGTGCTGAAACAGCCCCTCTTTGATTTCGCGGGACGGCGCGGCGGCAAAGTAAATCACCCACTGGCCATTAATCAGGTGCAGTTCCGGTGCCCAGATCAGGGCGCTGCAGGGACCACTGTCCGGTTTATGCCACACGGTTGTGGCCGGGGCGGTAATCAGGCCGTTAAGCGTGCTGGCATAGCGCAGCTCCAGCCGATCATACTCGGGCACCGAAGCGATAAAGTAGTAGCCATCGCCGTGGCGCAATATAAACGGATCGGCACGTTGCGTAATAAACGGGTTAGGCCAGCTCATTTAATTTCTCCTGGTTGTGAGGTTGCGCGGCAAACAGGGGCGGACAGGTCATGGAAGTTGGCGCGACGCAGCGCGAGATCCTGCTGGATGGTGCGCATCAGCGCGCGGTCCACTTTCAGCAGGCGCACCACGCCGGCGGTGATCAGATAGCCGACGCCGGGGATCAGGGTAAACAGCAGCACAATGCCGTTGAGCGCGCTGGCAGACTGCTGTTTCGCCGCTGCGTCATAGCCATACATCGACAATAAAAACCCGACCATGGCACCCGCTACCGCCAGTCCGACCTTGAGGAAAAACAGGTTGCCGGAGAAGCTGATCCCGGTGATGCGTTTACCGGTTTTCCATTCGCCGTAGTCATCGACATCAGCCATCAGCGACCAGTGCAGCGGCGACGGAATTTGGTGCAGGATGTTCAGCAGGAAATAAGCGATCACCACGGTGACGGTGGCGTGCGGATCGATCCAGTAAAAGCCGCTGGAGAACAGCGCCAGCGCAATGTTGGTCCAGAAAAACACCTTCAGCTTGCACCAGCGATCGGTGAGAACTTTCGCCAGTGTGCTGCCAAGCATCATGCCGATGACGCCCAGGCTGATAAACAGCGTCGCAAAGTGCGTCGACTGGCCCATCACCCAGGTGACGTAATACATGGTGGCGGCCATGCGAATAAAACCGGGACAGACATTACAGAACGTCAGCAGCAGAATGCGCACCCACTGATCGTTCTTCCATACATCGCGCAAATCTTTCTTCAGATCATCGTTGCTCGGTACCGCCGGACGAATACGCTCGCGCACCGTGGCAAAACAGAACAGAAACATCACCAGGCCAATCAGCGCCAGCACGCTCATCGCCAGCTGATAGCCGCGCGCTTTGTTGTCGCCGCCAAACCACTCGGCCATCGGCAGCAGCGACAGCGAGAGGATCAGCGTGGCGATGCCCACCATGACAAAGCGGTATGACTGGCAGGAGACGCGTTCACCGGGATCATTGGTGATGACGCCGCCCAGCGAGCAGTAAGGAATATTGATGGCGGTGTAGGTCAGCGACATCAGGAAATAGGTGACAAATGCCCAGATCACCTTGTTGTCGTAGCTCCAGTCCGGGGTGGTAAACATCAGCACGCTGAACAGCACGTAGGGCAGCGATATCCACAGCAGCCACGGGCGAAAGCGTCCCCAGCGGCTCTGCGTGCGGTCGGCAATCGCGCCCATTATCGGGTCGGTCACTGCATCCAGCACCCGTACCGACAGCAACAGCGTGCCGACCAGCGCCGGAGCAAGGCCAAATACGTCGGTGTAGAAGTAGTTGAGGAACAGCATGATGGCACCGCCGATCATGTTGCATCCGGCGTCACCCATGCCGTATCCCAGTTTTTCTCTGAACGAGAGGGCTGCTCCTTTCATCAGTCGTCTCCTGCGACAAGTGGAGCAAAAATTATCAGCGTTAAATCAGTAACCTGGTGGGGAACAATCGGTCAGGATGATGGACAAAATACGCGGGCGGGGAAAAGTGTGAAGCGGATCGGCCCGGCAGCAGCGTGCCGGGCCCGGTGAAGCATCAGGCTTTCTGTACCCGATTTTTAACGGTATAACCCACGGCCAGCACCAGCAGCCACACCGGAATCAGCCACACTGAAATCGCCATACCTGGCGTCATCAGCATGATCACCAGAATGGCCGCCAGGAACAGCAGGCAGATCCAGTTACCCAGCGGATACAGCACCGCCCTGAAACGGGTGGTCACGCCCTGCTGGTCTTTTTTCTTGCGGAATTTCAGGTGCGCGAGACTGATCATCGCCCAGTTGATGACCAGCGCGGAGACCACCAGCGACATCAGCAGGCCGAAGGCTTCGCCCGGCATCAGATAGTTAATCAACACGCACAGCGCAGTGGCGACCGCCGAGACCAGAATGGTCGCCACCGGCACGCCACGACGGTCCACTTTCAGCAGCGCTTTTGGCGCGTTGCCCTGCTGAGCGAGGCCGAACAGCATGCGGCTATTACAGTAAACGCAGCTGTTATACACCGACAGCGCGGCGGTCAGGATCACCACGTTGAGCGCATTCGCCACCAGCGCATCGCCCAGTTCGTGGAAGATCAGTACAAACGGGCTGGTCTCTTCGGTGACGCGCGTCCATGGCAGCAGGGAGAGCAACACCGCCAGCGAGCCGATGTAGAAAATCAGGATACGCCACAGCACCTGGTTGGTGGCTTTAGGGATGCTCTCTTGTGGATTGTCGGCTTCTGCGGCGGTGATACCCACCAGTTCAAGGCCACCGAAGGAGAACATGATGATCGCCATCATCATTACCAGCCCGCTGACGCCGTGTGGCAGGAAACCGCCCTGGTTCCACAGGTTGCTGACGCTGGCCTGTGGGCCGCCGTTGCCGCTAAACAGCAGCCAGCCGCCAAACAGGATCATACCGATGACCGCCACCACTTTGATAATCGCGAACCAGAACTCCATCTCACCGAACACTTTGACGTTGGTCAGGTTGATGGCGTTGATCACCACAAAGAAGATAGCCGCAGTGGCCCAGGTGGGGAATTCCGGCCACCAGAATTGAATATATTTGCCGACGGCGGTGAGTTCAGCCATCGCCACCAGCACATACAGCACCCAGTAGTTCCAGCCGGAGGCAAAGCCGGCAAAGTTGCCCCAGTATTTATAGGCGAAGTGGCTAAAGCTGCCGGCCACCGGCTCTTCCACCACCATTTCGCCGAGCTGGCGCATGATCAGGAAGGCAATAAAACCGGCGATGGCATAGCCGAGAATCACGGCCGGACCGGCCGATTTAATCACTGATGCGCTACCCAGAAACAGACCGGTACCGACGGCACCGCCCAACGCAATCAGCTGAATATGGCGATTTTTCAGGCCGCGATGCAGCGTTTCGCCATGCTGTTGTTCCATACAAACCTCATGATGTTGTTATTGTGCACCTGCAGTGCGCGCACTGTAAGGCTGTTCTATCTGTGTACGTTTTTCTTTACGGTATCCGGCGGGCTGTGTGCAAGCCTGAGCTACCCTGGCGACCAGAATAGTGATAAGCGCGCCGCTTTGCACCTGCTTTTGCTTTTTGTGCTGAGAGATGGCTGAAAAAGCAGCAGCATCCTCTGCGCTTCCCTTGCGCTATTTCTGCCATGAATAAGGCTTAAACACGAATAGCATTCGCTTATGGCTACGCAGCCTGGTGTGCGCTAATGCAGTGTAAGGTTTGGTAAAAGTGAAATCTGTTAACATTTGCCGGGCTGAGACGCTTTTCTGCCAGATCCCGGTAAGTTAGCGCACGGTAACCGGTGTCTGCGGTGAAAGTGTGCGGGGGGCCATATAGACACAAGGTGAATACTTTGTTACTTTACGGGCACCATTTTTCAATTGGTATTACCAATTTACTCCGGACGTTTGGCTCATAAGAAGGGATGATGGCCTACAGTAAAATTCGCCAACCCAAGCTCTCCGATGCAATCGAACAGCAGCTGGAATCCCTGATTATGGAAGGGACGCTCCAGCCGGGTGAAAAACTGCTTCCCGAGCGTGAACTGGCCAAACAGTTTGATGTCTCACGTCCATCGCTGCGCGAAGCGATCCAGAGTCTGGAAGCCAAAGGCCTGCTGCTGCGCCGTCAGGGTGGTGGCACCTTCGTACAGCAGAATCTCTGGCAAAGCCTGAGCGACCCGCTGGTCGGCCTGCTTGCTGAACATCCTGAATCCCAGTTTGACCTGCTGGAAACCCGCCATGCGCTGGAAGGCGTTGCGGCCTACTACGCTGCGCTGCGCGGCACCGATGAAGACCTGCAGCGTATTCGCGACTGTCACGTCAACATCCAGCAGGCGCAGGACAGCGGCGATTTAGATGCTGAGGCCGATGCGGTCATGAAGTATCAGATCGCTGTCACAGAAGCCGCCCATAATGTGGTGCTGCTGCATTTGCTGCGTTCGATGGGCCCTATGCTGGAACAGAACGTCCGTCAGAATTTCGAATTGCTCTACGCTCGCCGCGAAATGCTGGCGAAAGTGAGCGGTCACCGCGCCAGTATCTTTGAGGCGATTGTGGCTCGTGAGCCAGAACAAGCACGCGAGGCATCCCATCGTCACCTGGCGTTCATTGAGGAAATCTTGCTGGACAGAAGTCGGGAGCAGAGCCGTCGTGAACGCTCCCTGCGTCGTTTACAGCAACGTAAGGAATAACGCACGGCAATGAACGTGCGACATAAACGACGGGCCTGTCTTCTTGTGCTGTGAATCAGAAGCAAAGCACAAGCAGACAGGCTCCTGATAATTCAACGTATTAGACACAGATAAGGAATACACCCCATGTCAGAACGTTTACAGAATGACGTGGATCCGATCGAAACTCGTGACTGGCTACAGGCGATCGAATCGGTCATCCGTGAAGAAGGTGTTGAGCGCGCGCAGTATCTGATTGATCAGGTATTGAGTGCTGCACGCAAAGGTGGTGTGAAAGTGGCAGCGGGCGGCAACGCCGTCAGCAACTACATCAACTCCATTGCGGTCGAAGATGAGCCGGAATATCCGGGGAACACCTCTCTTGAACGTCGTATCCGTTCCGCAATCCGCTGGAACGCCATTATGTCGGTTCTGCGTGCGTCGAAGAAAGATCTGGAGCTGGGTGGTCACCTGTCGTCTTTCCAGTCTTCTGCCACCATTTATGAAGTGTGCTTCAACCACTTCTTCCGCGCGCGTAGCGAGCAGGATGGCGGCGATCTGGTCTATTTCCAGGGCCACATTTCTCCGGGCATCTACTCGCGTGCGTTCCTTGAAGGACGCCTGACTGAAGAGCAGATGAACAACTTCCGTCAGGAAGTCCACGGCAACGGTCTCTCTTCCTATCCGCATCCAAAACTGATGCCGGACTTCTGGCAGTTCCCGACCGTGTCGATGGGTCTCGGCCCACTGAACGCCATCTATCAGGCGAAGTTCCTGAAATATCTGGAACACCGCGGCCTGAAAGATACCTCTAAGCAGACCGTTTACGCCTTCCTTGGCGATGGCGAGATGGACGAACCAGAATCCAAAGGGGCGATCACCATCGCTACCCGTGAGAAGCTGGATAACCTGGTGTTCATCATCAACTGTAACCTGCAGCGCCTCGACGGTCCGGTCACCGGTAACGGTAAGATCATCAACGAGCTGGAAGGCATCTTTGCCGGTGCTGGCTGGAACGTGATCAAAGTGATCTGGGGCGGACGCTGGGACGAGCTGCTGAAGAAAGACACCAGCGGCAAGCTGATTCAGCTGATGAACGAAACCGTTGACGGCGACTATCAGACCTTCAAATCACGCGACGGTGCGTACGTGCGCGAGCACTTCTTCGGTAAATACCCGGAGACCGCAGCGCTGGTGAAAGACTGGTCAGACGAAGAGATCTTCGCCCTGAACCGTGGTGGTCACGATCCGAAGAAAATCTACGCGGCCCTGAAGAAAGCGCAGGAGACCAAAGGTCAGCCAACGCTGATCCTGGCGCATACCATCAAAGGCTATGGTATGGGTGACACCGCGGAAGGTAAGAACATCGCGCACCAGGTTAAGAAGATGAACATGGATGGCGTTCGCTACATCCGCGATCGCTTCAACGTGCCAGTGGCTGACGACAAGATCGAACAGCTGCCGTATGTGACCTTCGAAAAAGGCTCAGAAGAGTACAACTACCTGCACGGCCAGCGCGAGAAGCTGGGCGGCTACCTGCCAACCCGTCAGGCTGAGTTCAGCGAAAAGCTGGAAATGCCGGCGCTGGAAGAGTTCAGTGCGCTGCTGGAAGAGCAGAGCAAAGAGATCTCTACCACCATCGCCTTCGTGCGTGCGCTGAATGTGATGCTGAAGAACAAGTCGATCAAAGATCGTCTGGTGCCGATCCTCGCGGACGAAGCGCGTACCTTTGGTATGGAAGGTCTGTTCCGTCAGATTGGTATCTACAGCCCGAACGGCCAGCAGTATACGCCGCAGGACCGTGAGCAGGTTGCTTACTATAAAGAAGACGAGAAAGGCCAGATTCTGCAGGAAGGGATCAACGAGCTGGGCGCAGGGTCTTCCTGGCTGGCGGCGGCGACCTCTTACAGCACCAACAACTTGCCGATGATTCCGTTCTACATCTACTATTCGATGTTTGGTTTCCAGCGCATCGGCGATCTGATGTGGCTGGCAGGCGACCAGCAGGCGCGCGGCTTCCTGGTGGGCGGCACGTCCGGTCGTACCACGCTGAACGGCGAAGGTCTGCAGCACGAAGATGGTCACAGCCACATTCAGTCGCTGACTATCCCGAACTGTATCTCTTACGATCCGTCTTACGCGTACGAAGTGGCAGTCATCATGCATGACGGTCTGGTACGTATGTACGGCGAAGCGCAGGAAAATATTTACTACTACATCACCACGCTGAACGAAAACTACCACATGCCTGCGATGCCGCAGGGTGCGGAAGAGGGTATCCGTAAGGGTATCTACAAGCTGGAGACGGTAGAAGGCAGCAAAGGCAAAGTGCAGCTGCTGGGCTCAGGTTCTATCCTGCGTCACGTGCGCGAAGCGGCACAGATCCTGGCGAAGGATTACGGCATCGGTTCTGACGTCTACAGCGTAACCTCGTTCACCGAGCTGGCACGCGACGGTCAGGATTGTGAGCGCTGGAACATGCTGCACCCAACGGAGACTCCACGCGTACCGTACATCGCTCAGGTGATGAACGACGCGCCGGCGGTGGCATCGACCGACTACATGAAGCTGTTCGCAGAGCAGGTTCGCAGCTACGTGCCAGCCAGCGATTATCGCGTGCTGGGTACCGATGGTTTCGGCCGTTCAGACAGCCGCGAAAACCTGCGTCACCACTTCGAAGTGGATGCGTCATACGTAGTGGTTGCAGCCCTGGGTGAACTGGCTAAACGCGGCGAAATCGAGAAGAAAGTGGTGGCGGATGCGATCGCGAAATTCAACATCGATGCCGATAAAGTTAACCCGCGTCTGGCTTAAGAGGTAAGAGAGTAATGGCTATCGAAATTAACGTACCGGATATCGGGTCAGACGAAGTTGAAGTCACCGAGATTCTGGTCAAGGTGGGCGACAAGGTTGAAGCCGAACAGTCGCTGATCACCGTGGAAGGCGATAAAGCCTCGATGGAAGTGCCTTCGCCGCAGGCCGGCGTGGTCAAAGAGATCAAAATCGCGACCGGTGACAAAGTGAATACCGGTTCACTGATCATGATTTTCGACGCCGAAGGTGCAGCTGCTGCGGCACCGGCCGCCGAAGAGAAACCAGCGGAAGCGGCACCGGCCGCCACCAGCGAAGCGAAAGACGTTAACGTACCGGATATTGGCGGCGACGAAGTTGAAGTCACCGAAATTCTGGTTAAAGTGGGCGACAAAGTGGCGGCTGAGCAATCGCTGATCACCGTCGAAGGCGACAAAGCGTCCATGGAAGTGCCTGCACCGTTTGCCGGTGTGGTGAAAGAGATCAAAATCGCTACGGGCGACAAGGTGAACACCGGTTCACTGATCATGATCTTTGAAGCCGAAGGCGCGGCGCCAGCAGCGGCTGCCAAACCTGCCGTGAAAGAAGCGGCAGCCTCCGCGCCAGCCGCGGCTGCGGGTGCCAAAGACGTTAACGTCCCGGATATCGGCGGCGACGAAGTGGAAGTCACCGAAGTGCTGGTCAAAGTAGGCGATAAAGTTGAGGCTGAGCAGTCACTGATCGTGGTGGAAGGCGATAAAGCGTCAATGGAAGTTCCGGCGCCGTTTGCCGGTACGGTTAAAGCGCTGAAAGTGGCTACCGGCGATAAAGTCAGCACCGGTTCGCTTATCATGGTGTTCGAAGTAGAAGGCGCTGCGCCGGCTGCTGCGGCACCGGCAGCGAAACAGGAAGCCGCACCCGCTGCAGAAGCCAAACCGGCTGCTGCACCTGCGCCAGCAGCGGCGAAAGCCGATGCGAAGAGCGAATTTGCTGAAAACGATGCTTACGTGCACGCCACGCCGGTGATTCGTCGCCTGGCGCGCGAGTTCGGTGTTAACCTGGCGAAAGTCAAAGGCACCGGCCGTAAAGGTCGCATCCTCAAAGAGGACGTGCAGGCCTACGTGAAAGACGCAGTGAAACGCGCTGAAGCGGCCCCGGCTGCGGCCGCAGGCGGCGGTATTCCGGGCATGCTGCCATGGCCGAAAGTGGACTTCAGCAAGTTCGGCGAAATCGAAGAAGTGGAACTGGGGCGTATCCAGAAAATCTCGGGCGCTAACCTGAGCCGTAACTGGGTAATGATTCCGCATGTGACTCACTTCGACAAAACCGACATCACCGATCTGGAAGCGTTCCGTAAGCAGCAGAATGCGGAAGCCGAGAAGCGCAAGCTGGATGTGAAGTTCACCCCGGTGGTGTTCATCATGAAAGCGGTCGCGGCGGCACTGGAGCAGATGCCACGTTTCAACAGCTCGCTGTCGGAAGATGGTCAGAAGCTGACGCTGAAAAAGTACATCAACATCGGTGTGGCGGTCGATACGCCAAACGGTCTGGTGGTTCCGGTGTTCAAAGACGTGAACAAGAAAGGCATCACTGAGCTGTCGCGTGAGCTGATGGCGACGTCGAAGAAAGCGCGTGATGGCAAACTGACCGCCAGCGATATGCAGGGCGGCTGCTTCACCATCTCCAGCCTTGGCGGCCTCGGCACCACGCACTTCGCGCCAATTGTTAACGCGCCGGAAGTGGCTATCCTCGGGGTGTCTAAGTCGGCGATGGAGCCGGTGTGGAACGGCAAAGAGTTCGCTCCGCGCCTGATGATGCCGATTTCGCTGTCGTTCGACCATCGCGTCATCGACGGTGCGGATGGTGCGCGCTTCATCACCATTATTAACAATATGCTGTCTGATATTCGCCGTCTGGTGATGTGACGTTAATCAAGGCCGGCAAATGCCGGCCTTGTTGTAAGCATTCGGAGTTGCCGCGGTTGGCAGTTTGTTAACAATTCTGTAAACTCTCGCGGTGAAATGTCCCGGTGGAGATAGGGCATCAAGAGCCTGGGAAAGGGTCGCTTTTGACCGCCGGCAATCTAACAAGAGGTCATGATGAGTACAGAGATTAAAACTCAAGTCGTGGTACTTGGGGCAGGTCCTGCAGGTTACTCTGCAGCCTTCCGTTGCGCTGATTTAGGTCTGGAAACCGTACTGGTAGAGCGCTACAGCACCCTCGGCGGTGTCTGTCTGAACGTCGGCTGTATCCCGTCAAAAGCGCTGCTGCACGTGGCGAAAGTCATCGAAGAAGCTAAGGCTCTGGAAGAGCACGGTATCGTGTTTGGCCAGCCGCAGACTGACATCAACAAAATCCGTACCTGGAAAGAGAAAGTCATCACTCAGCTGACCGGCGGTCTGGCTGGCATGGCGAAAGGCCGCAAAGTGAAAGTGGTCAACGGTCTGGGTAAATTCACCGGTGCTAACACGCTGGTGGTAGAAGGGGAAGGTGGCGCAACCACCATCAACTTTGACAACGCCATCATCGCTGCAGGCTCGCGTCCAATCGAACTGCCTTTCATTCCACATAACGATCCGCGCGTGTGGGACTCTACCGATGCGCTGGAGCTGAAAGAAGTTCCGAAGCGTCTGCTGGTTATGGGCGGTGGCATCATCGGTCTGGAGATGGGTACCGTCTACCATGCGCTGGGTTCAGAGATCGACGTGGTCGAGATGTTTGACCAGGTGATCCCGGCCGCCGATAAAGACGTGGTGAAAGTGTTCACCAAGCGTATCAGCAAGAAATTCAACCTGATGCTGGAAACCAAAGTCACCGCGGTAGAAGCGAAAGACGACGGTATCTACGTATCAATGGAAGGTAAAAAAGCGCCGGCTGAACCACAGCGTTACGACGCAGTGCTGGTGGCGATTGGCCGTGTACCGAACGGTAAAGGTCTGGATGCTGGCAAAGCAGGCGTGGAAGTGGACGATCGCGGCTTTATCCGCGTCGACAAACAGATGCGCACCAACGTGCCACACATCTATGCTATCGGTGACATCGTCGGTCAGCCAATGCTGGCGCACAAAGGCGTACACGAAGGTCACGTGGCGGCAGAAGTGATTTCCGGTCTGAAGCACTACTTCGACCCGAAAGTGATCCCTTCTATCGCTTATACCGAGCCAGAAGTGGCCTGGGTGGGTCTGACCGAGAAAGAAGCCAAAGAGAAAGGCATCAGCTACGAAGTGTCCACCTTCCCGTGGGCGGCATCGGGCCGTGCTATCGCGTCTGACTGTGCAGACGGTATGACCAAACTGATTTTCGACAAAGAGACGCACCGTGTTATTGGTGGCGCGATTGTCGGTACCAACGGCGGCGAGCTGCTGGGTGAAATCGGTCTGGCTATCGAGATGGGTTGTGATGCCGAAGATATCGCGCTGACCATCCACGCGCACCCAACCCTGCACGAATCGGTTGGCCTGGCGGCGGAAGTGTTTGAAGGTAGCATTACTGACCTGCCAAATCCGAAAGCGAAAAAGAAATAATTTCGCCTGAGGCTTAGGTTAATTAACGGCTCCTGTAAGGAGCCGTTTTTTTATTAATTGAAAACGTAAGTTGAATAGATAAAAGCGGGCGCAGGAGCATCACCTTAAACGATGCCGGAATAGCGGAGGAGACCCTCCGCTATTGAAGTTTACTGTTGTGCTTCGTAAGCCATGACAGCCGATAATTCAGCCGCGAATATCCGCAATCGTAATTCACACAGTGAACTGCGATTTGCCAGGCATAAACCTAACAGGATGAGCCCGCTGATAATCAGCGTGCTGAATTTCACCTTCATAGTCACTTACTCCTTGCATTAGCACGAGCAAGCCACTACCCTGACACTGTCTGGGTGTTTTGGGTAGTGGCTCACCCGTGCGGTTAATGAAAATTAATCGCACGGTTCACCTTCCACCATCCACCCCAATTTCTTTTGCAGATCTTAAGGCAGATAGCCTCAAGCGCCCGCAGGCAGTCTACGCTATTTATTTATCATTTCCTCTTTTATTTTTTATCTCTTTTTTTAATCTCGGTTGTTTTTTAAGGGTGTATTTTAATTGAGTGACTAAGTTTAAAGGTTAATTTAAGCCGGCACTGCGTTGATAATTAATTAAATACGCGCAAGGCATCACGTTCAATATTTATCAGGTGATGTGGTATTAATTTTTCCTCAGGAAAAACGTGTGTGGGAAGCTGAACAGTAGCCGTTTAGTGCAAGCGCATCAGCACATAACCAAAAGTGAATGAACCGGCCTGAAAGGGGATTGCAGGTTATGGATTCGCTGCGTGAAGGCCGGATGCAACAAATTACGCGCTACAACCTGGCTCCGCTGGCTATCGGCACAGGCGCGAACAGCCGCTGTCACGGCCATTCTGGCGTCTCTCCTGGCGCAAAGCGCAGACAAATCTGCTAAATAACGCGCGGATGTTGCTTTTTTGTAAACGGATTAACAATCAGCCGAAATCCTGCTATGCTGGCCGACGCAGAACCGGGCACCTCACCCTACTGTTTGACAGCATCAACAGGTGCACCGGAAAGCTATACAATGAGAGCGAGGAGAACGTCGTGCTAGAAGAATACCGTAAGCACGTTGCCGAGCGTGCTGCCCAGGGAATCGTACCTAAGCCGTTAGATGCTTCCCAGATGGCCGCGCTGGTTGAACTGCTGAAAAACCCGCCAGCGGGTGAAGAAGAATTCCTGACTGACCTGCTGGTCAACCGTGTCCCGCCGGGTGTTGATGAAGCGGCGTATGTAAAAGCCGGATTCCTGGCAGCTATCGCAAAGGGCGAAGCCCACTCTCCTCTGGTCACTCGTGAAAAAGCAGTCGAACTGCTGGGCACCATGCAGGGCGGCTACAACATCCATGCGCTGATCGAGGCGCTTGACGATGAAGCTCTGGCACCGATTGCCGCTGAAGCACTGTCCCACACGCTGCTGATGTTCGATAACTTCTACGACGTCGAAGAGAAAGCCAAAGCGGGTAATCCCCACGCGAAGAAAATCCTCCAGTCCTGGGCTGATGCGGAATGGTTCCTTAAGCGTCCTAAGCTGGCAGAAAAAATCACCACCACCGTGTTCAAAGTGACCGGCGAAACCAACACCGACGACCTCTCTCCGGCGCCGGATGCATGGTCACGCCCGGATATTCCACTGCACGCGCTGGCGATGCTCAAAAACCCACGTGACGGCATCGAACCCGACGATGCTGGCAACGTTGGCCCGATCAAACAGATTGAAGCTCTGCAGCAGAAAGGCTTCCCGCTGACCTACGTCGGTGACGTGGTTGGTACCGGTTCTTCACGTAAGTCCGCGACCAACTCAGTGCTGTGGTTCATGGGTGACGACATTCCGTATGTGCCGAACAAAAAAGGCGGCGGTCTGTGCCTCGGCGGTAAAATCGCGCCGATCTTCTTCAACACCATGGAAGATGCCGGCGCGCTGCCAATCGAACTCGACGTTGAGCGCCTGAACATGGGCGATGTGATTGACGTTTACCCTTACAAGGGTGAAGTACGCAATCACGAGACCAATGAACTGCTGGCGACCTTTGCGCTGAAAACTGACGTGCTGCTGGATGAAGTGCGCGCCGGTGGCCGTATTCCGCTGATTATCGGTCGCGGCCTGACCACCAAAGCGCGTGAGTCGCTGGGTCTGCCGCACAGCGATGTGTTCACCAAAGCCAAAGATGTGGCTGAAAGCAGCCGGGGTTACTCGCTGGCGCAGAAAATGGTGGGCCGCGCCTGCGGCGTGGCAGGGATTCGTCCTGGCGCCTACTGTGAACCGAAAATGACCTCGGTCGGCTCTCAGGACACCACCGGTCCGATGACCCGTGATGAACTGAAAGATCTGGCGTGTCTGGGCTTCTCCTCCGATCTGGTGATGCAGTCGTTCTGTCACACCGCCGCTTATCCGAAGCCGGTCGATGTCACCACACACCACACGCTGCCGGACTTCATCATGAACCGTGGCGGTGTTTCGCTGCGTCCGGGCGATGGCGTGATTCACAGCTGGCTGAACCGTATGCTGCTGCCGGATACCGTCGGCACCGGCGGTGACTCACACACCCGCTTCCCGATTGGCATCTCGTTCCCGGCCGGTTCTGGTCTGGTGGCGTTTGCCGCGGCGACGGGCGTAATGCCTCTGGATATGCCGGAGTCAGTGCTGGTGCGCTTTAAAGGCGAAATGCAGCCGGGCATCACGCTGCGCGATCTGGTGCATGCGATTCCGCTGTACGCCATCAAGCAGGGCCTGCTGACCGTTGAGAAGAAAGGCAAGAAAAACATCTTCTCCGGTCGCGTGCTGGAAATCGAAGGTCTGCCGAAGCTGAAAGTTGAGCAGGCGTTTGAGCTGACCGATGCCTCGGCCGAGCGTTCTGCGGCGGGTTGTACCATCAAGCTGGATAAAGAGCCGATCATCGAGTATCTGAACTCCAACATCGTACTGCTGAAGTGGATGATCTCCGAAGGCTATGGCGACCGTCGTACGCTGGAGCGCCGTATTCAGGGCATGGAAAAATGGCTGGCCGATCCGCAACTGCTGGAAGCCGATGCCGATGCGGAATACGCAGCGGTGATCGAAATCGATCTGGCGGAAATCAAAGAGCCAATCCTGTGTGCGCCGAACGATCCGGACGACGCGCGCTGGCTGTCTGACGTGCAGGGCGAGAAGATCGACGAAGTGTTCATCGGTTCGTGCATGACCAACATCGGTCACTTCCGTGCGGCAGGTAAACTGCTGGACGCGCACAAAGGCCAGCTGCCGACCCGCCTGTGGGTGGCGCCGCCAACCAAGATGGATGCCGCGCAGCTGACGGAAGAGGGCTACTACAGCGTCTTTGGTAAGAGCGGTGCGCGTATCGAGATTCCGGGCTGTTCACTGTGCATGGGTAACCAGGCGCGCGTGAAAGACGGCGCGACGGTGGTTTCCACCTCGACCCGTAACTTCCCGAACCGTCTGGGTACCGGTGCCAACGTGTTCCTGGCGTCAGCCGAGCTGGCTGCGGTCGCTTCCCTGCTGGGTAAACTGCCTACGCCGGACGAGTATCAGCAGTTTATGGTGCAGGTGGATAAAACCGCTGCCGACACCTACCGCTACCTGAACTTCGATCAGCTGGGCCAGTACACCGAAAAAGCGGACGGAGTGATTTTCCAGACCGCGGTGTAAAATACGCCTGCCAGTGAAAAAGGGACGAGCGCATCGTCCCTTTTTTTATGCGCTTTTTTCCCTCGCCGTCTCCAGGCATAATGCGAGCGCGATCCCACTTTCTTGCGCGCGCTGCGCACAAAATGCACGAAAGCGTGCCGTCTGGCGCGCCACTGGTATGAGGCCAACATGGAATATGAATTTCTGCGTGACGTGACCGGTCAGGTCCGGGTGCGCATGTCGATGGACCACGAAGCGGTGGGGCACTGGTTCAATGAAGAGGTGAAAGAGAACTTTGCGCTGCTGGATGAAGTCGAAGCCGCGGTTCGTGCAGTCAAAGGCACGCAGCAGCAGTGGCAGCGCGTCGGGCACGAATATACGCTGTGGCTGGATGAGGAAGAGGTGATGATCCGCGCCAATCAGCTGGCGTTAGAGGATGACGGCCTGGAAGAGGGCATGACTTATTACGATGAAGAGAGCCTGTCGTTCTGCGGCGTGGAGGATTTTCTCGCGGTGATTGCTGCTTATCGCCGGTTTATGGCCGGCCGCTAACGGGCGCCCGCAGCCGGGGCGCCACTGCCGTTGCGCTGGTTACACGCCGTTAATGGCGGAACGGGCGTGGGATAAAGGTTCCTCATCCACAATCGGTTCGACCTTACCGAGCAGGAACAGGTAGTTAAGGATTCCGATCACCACCAGCACCGCCGAGAACACCAGCGCCCAGGTAAAGTGGCCGGTGGCACCGACGATAGCGCCGGTAATGATTGGCCCGACCGCGCCGCCCATATTGGAGACGGTATTCTGCAACCCGGCAACAATTGACACGCTGTTGGTGGGCGCAACATCGCCCGGCAGCGCCCACACCTGAGAGGCCGCGACGGTGGTGCCGGACTTAGCAATACATAGCAGCAGTACCGTCATGAACACGGAGTCGGTGAACGGCGCGAACCCGATGCACAGCGCCATCAGCAGGCCAATCGTCAGAAACAGCTTGCGCGTGGCGGTCAGCGACAGCACTTTTTTGTGCACCATACGGTCCGACGCCCAGCCCGCCAGCACCTCAATCACCATGCCGCAGATCAGCGGCAGCGCCGCCACCATGCCCATTTTCAGGAAATCCATTCCTTTGTCTTTCACCAGGTAGGTTGGCAGCCAGGTGATAAAGAAGTAGGAAGTATAATTGATGGTGAAGAAGCCAATACACATCGCCCAGATGTTGCGGTAGCGCAGCAGCTTGTACCACTTCATCGGCCGCACGTTCTTATCGCCGTGCTTCTGCGCCTGGCCATCGCGGATCAGGCGCACTTCATCGGCGCTGATCGCTTTGTGGTCTTCCGGGTTCTCGGCATAAATGAAGTACCAGGCGATGACCCAAATCAGCCCGACGGCACCAATCGCCAGAAAGGTCAGACGCCAGTCAAACAGCGCGATCATAAAGACGATCAGCGGCATGGCGACGGCCCCGCCAAATTTTGATGCGCTGTCGAACAGGCCGGAGACGGTGGCGCGCTCGCGATCCGGGAACCAGCGCGCGGTAATACCGGCGTTGCTGGGATAAGCCGCTGCTTCACCCACGCCGAGCGCCAGACGCAGCGCCAGCAGCGATTTAAAGCCGGTGGCGAGCCCCATCGCCATGGTGGCAATCGACCACCAGCCGACAGCGATACCGAGGCCTTTTTTCTGGCCGAAGCGGTCGGCAAACCAGCCTGCCGGGATCTGCAACAGCGCATAGGACCAGAAAAACGCCGCCATGATAAAGCCCATCATTTCCGGATTGATGTCGAGCTCGGTGATCAGGTGCGGTGCGGCGGCAGAGAGTACGGTACGATCAATATAGTTAATGGCAATGGCCAGCCACATCAGGCCGGCGATCCACCATCTGATGCGTGTTGAGCGTGCGGTGTTGGTCATAATCATTATCCACGCGAAAAGGGTGACAGAGGAGGGCGGCGTCAGGCCAGCCCGTTCATGACATTCATCGGGCGTTCGCCCTGTTTGATACACTGCACAATCTGCGTCACGCAGCGTTCGCCGATGGCGCTGATAGCACCGTCGGTATAACCGGCAAGGTGCGCCGTGGGGATAAAGTTGCTCAGGGTGAACAGCGGATGCTGCGCCAGCGGCTCCTGCACAAAGACATCCGCAGCCGCACCAGCAATCACGTTATCCTGCAATGCCTGGTAGAGATCCTGCTCATTCACTACGCCACCGCGTGACGCGTTGATGAGAAACGCGCTCTTCTTCATGCGCTTCAGGCGCGCGGCGTCGAACAGGTTTTGCGTCTGGTCGGTGAGCGGCATATGTAAGGTGATGAAGTCGCTGTGCTCCGTCAGCTGATCGAGGCTGACAAACGTCACGCCGTGTTCGGCGGCGAAGGCGTCATCGGGATAAAAATCGAAGGCGAGGATGCGCATATTGAAGCCTTTAGCGCGCAGTGCCACCTGCTTACCGATATTGCCCAGGCCGATGATGCCGAGCGTTTTGCCGTAGACGTCGGTGGCAAAAATGCGCGGCCAGTGGCCGGCGCGGGTCTCTATTGCGGCGGTGGTGATCTGGCGCGCGCTATTGAGAATCAGCGCAAAGGCGAAATCGGCAACCGCGTGTTTGTTCGCGTCCGGCACGTTCGTCACGTAAATACCGCGCGCACGGGTTGCGTCGAGGTCGATGTTATCGACGCCCACGCCGTGCTTGCAGACAATTTTCAGCTGCGGTGCCAGCGACAGCAGCGCATCGTTGACCTCGGTAAAGGCCACGATCAGGGCGACGGTGTCGGCGAGATGCGGCGCCAGCGCGCTGAGCGGCGCGTCGGCGGGCAGCGTAATCAGCTCAAAGCCCTGCCGGCGCAGTGTGTCGATCGGCGCGGCGTCGTAGCGGGCGAACGAAGGTGAAGTACAGATGACTTTCATAGCAAATGCGTCCCGGTGTTAATAACAGCAGCCATCGCTGCCTGAATCCGACCCGCCACCGTCAGATTAACCCTAACCCTGATGGCGGCAGGGGGAAGCGGCGCCTATGTTGCGCGATGAATCGCGCCGCTACCACAGCTACGTGCGGTAAGTGCTTTGAATTTACTGGCTTTACTGCAAATACTGATTCACGATCTGGCGGATTTTCTGCTCCTCTGCGGCAGAGAAGCGCACCGCATAGCGGCTGTCGCCGACCTCATAGCCGAGCAGCGCCACGGCTTTTTTCACCGCCGCCGGGGAAAAACCAATGCTGTAGAGATCGGTACGCAGGCCGGTGACGTTCTCCTGAGCGGCGCGCGATCCGGCGATGTCACCGGCATGGAAGCGCGCCCAGATGGCGTTAATCTCTTTCGGCGCCACGTTAGCCAGCCCGGAAATACAGGCGGAACAGCCATCGACGAAGCCCTGATGAATCAGTGAATCCGGCCCGTTCAGCACGTTGAAATGCGCAATACCTGCCGCTGCCTGCAGAAAGCCGCTCAGGCTTTCGTAGCTGCCGGCGCTGTCTTTGATGCCAATGATGTTGGGATGCGCTGCCAGCGTGCGCACGGTTTCCGGCAGCAGCGTATTACCGGTGCGCGCCGGAATGTTGTAGAGAAACAGCGGGACGTCGATAGCGTCGGCCACGGCACGGTAGTGATCAATCAGCTCTTCCTGTTTGAGCGGCACAAAGTAAGGGGTGATCACCGAGACGGCATCCACGCCCAGCTTTGCCACCTGCCTGCCCAGCCGTATAGTGTCACGCGTCGAGATCTCGCCAATGTGCGCCACCACCGGTGCGCTGCCGTTTACTTCGTCGACGCAGGTCTCGGTCACCGCCAGCTTCTCCTGCTCGTTCAGCACGAAAAACTCCCCGTTGGTGCCGCCGCAGAAAATACCGTTGCCGGCGCTCAGCTGACGCTGAATCTGTTCACGCTGCGCGGCAGGATTGTAGGCTCCGTCGCGATCAAAAGTGGTGACGATGGCGGTCAGTACGCCCTGAATGGTGTTGCTCATGATTTCCCCGCTCATGCTGAGTGATTTAACGCCGGAAACAGCGTCAGGTAGACGTTGCGCACATCGTCGGCGCTGACTTTCATCGGTACATTCTTCATCAGGCGCTGCACGTCCAGCGCGGCTTCGACCAGATACGGCAGATGATCCGGCCCGATGCCCAGTGCTTCCAGGCTGGCCGGCAGTTTAAGGCGCTGCACCAGCGCGGCGAAATAGGCCACCAGCGCGTGCGATTTGGCCTCTTCATCCAGTGCGCTATCGGCATCCGGCAGCAGATCGTAGGCCTGCGCGAACTTGCTCACCGCCGCCGGACGCACAAACTGCATGCACGGCGCCAGCAGAATGGCGTTGGCCACGCCGTGCGGCAGATGGTACTTGCCGCCTAGCGGATACGACATGGCGTGCACCAGGTGCGTCCCGGCATGGGCGATCGCCGCTCCACCGTAGTAGGACGCCCACAACATATTCAGCCGTGCTTCCAGGTTGTCCGGCTCGGCAAGGGTCTTTTCGAGGCTGGCGAACAGCTTTTTCATGCCGATCAGCGCATAGTTATCACTCACCGGATTGGCCACGGTGGCGGTGAAGCACTCAATCAGGTGGCACAGCGCATCAATCCCGGTCGACGAGGCGATGTGCGCCGGCATGCTGGTGGTCAGTTCCGGAATCAGCGCTACGTAGTCCGGCAGCATCACCGGCGAAATAATACCGACTTTGGTCTCTTTCTCTGGAATGGCAAGGATGGCGTTGGGCGTGGCTTCCGAGCCGGTGCCGGCCGTGGTCGGGATCAGTAAAGAAGCGGTACGCGTGTGCGGCTTCTCACCGGCCAGCAGCGCCGTCAGGGTTGGCGCATCGGCTACGCACAACACGGACAGCAGCTTCGCCACATCCAGCACGCTGCCGCCGCCAATGCCGATCACCAGATCGACGTCGCCGTGCGGCAGCGCCGCAACAATCGCCGCCACATCATGCTGGCTCGGCTCGGGCGGCACCGTATCAACCAGGCTCAGGCTGGCGATCTGCTGCTGCAGCCGGGCGATAAGCGCCTGCACCGCCGGAATACCCAGAATGTTTTTATCCGTGACCAGCAACGCCTTCTGCTTATCCTGCAGTAAATAGCTGAGATCGTTCAGAGCCTGATAGCCACTGATCACGGTGCTGTTGATATTCATGTCATGCCCTTATAACGGTTTTGCACATTATGATTAGGTTTGCTCAATGCTGTGCGGGGTGTATCCCTTTCTGAGGCTAAATTTATAGGCGATATCGATTTCAATTAATTTGATCTTGCTCACATATAATCAATCATGATTGAATATAATCAAATGCAGCACGGCAAGGGGCCGTGACAGGAGAGAGAATGACTTCATCGCCATGGAAAACGCCCGTTCTGGTGATTGCCGACGATTTTACCGGTGCCAACGACGCAGGCAGCGGCTTCGCGCTGGCTGGCGCGCGCGTCCACGTGCTGTTCAATAACCTGACGCCCCCGGAGGCCGGCGTTGCGGATGTGCTGGTAATCAGCACCGATAGCCGTGCGGTCAGCGCAGCGGAAGCCGCCAGCCGCACGCATGCCACCATGCAACCGCATCAGCAGATAGCGCAGCACGGCTGGCTGTTTAAGAAGATTGACTCAACGCTGCGCGGCAATCCAGGCGCTGAGGTGGCGGCCGCGCTGCAGGTCAGCGCGAAACGGCTGGCGCTGGTGGTGCCGGCGGTGCCTAAGCTGGGCCGCATCACGCGCGGCGGGGAAGTGTGGATCCATCAACAGCGCCTGACTGACACCGAATTTGCCAGCGATCCTAAAACCCCGGTGACCAGCAGTAACGTGCTGACGCGCCTGCAGATGCAATGCGACCTGCCGGGCGAGCAGATCGATCTTGCCACGGTACGCAGCGGCACGCTGGCCGCACGGCTGGCGACCAGTCAGGGCCTGCTGGTACTGGACGCGGAACAGCAGGCGGATATCGACGCCATTATCGCGGCTGCCGCGACGCTGCCGGAACGTCCGCTGCTGGTCGGCGCGTCCGGGTTAAGCGATGCGCTGGGTGCGCATCTTGCTGCGCGGCCCTCTCGCCCGGTGCTGGCGATAGTCGGTTCGATGAGCGCCATGGCGCAGCAGCAAATCGCCAGGCTCGCCAGCCAGCGTGACATCCGCTTGATTGATATTGATATTTGCCAGCTGTTTGCCACACCGGCATGGCCGCAGGCGGCGGCCTGGCAGCAGGCGATGGTCCAGGCGCTGCGCGAGGGCGTGCACTGTGTGGTGCGCACTACGCAACAGGCTGACCAGCGCCACGCGATTGCGCAGCTGTGTCAGCAGCAGCAGATTACGCGCCAGCAGCTCGGCGAGCGCATCTGCCAGTTTCTGGCGCAGCTGACGCGCGCCGTCTGCGCGCACATTCAGCCTGCCGGCCTGTTTCTTTCCGGCGGTGACGTGGCCATCGCAGTGGCGCAGGCATTCGGGGCCAGCGGCTTTCAGATTCAGGGCCAGGTGGCGGGCTGTGTACCGCACGGGGTTCTGCTTAACAGTGAATTACACCTGCCGGTGATGACCAAAGCGGGTGGCTTTGGTGATGAAAACACCCTGGCAGAAGCCATTCGTTTTATTGAGGAGAAGTCGAGTGAATAACACTATTGCGGTGACCATGGGCGATCCGGCGGGCATCAGCCCGGAAATCATCATTAAAGCGCTGGCAGAAGGGGAGCTGGCGGGCATTCCGGCGGTGGTGGTCGGCTGTGCCGCGACGCTGCGTCGGGTGCTGGCGCTGAACATTACGCCGCAGGCCGAGCTGCGCGTGCTGGACAGCGTGCAGGATGCGCATTTCGCACCGGGCATCATTAACGTCATCGATGAGCCGCTGGCCGATCCTGACGCGCTGCAGCCGGGCAAGGTACAGAAGCAGGCCGGCGATCTGGCCTGGCGCTGCGTGAAGCGCGCCACCGAACTGGCGCTGGCGGGCGACGTACAGGCGATTGCCACCGCACCGCTGAACAAAGAGGCGCTGCACGCGGCGGGCCACCTTTATCCCGGTCACACTGAACTGCTGGCACAGCTGACCCAGACCAAAAATTACGCCATGGTGCTGTATACCGACCATCTGAAAGTGATCCACGTGACCACGCACATCGCGCTGCGTAAGTTCCTCGACACGCTGAACGGCGAACGTATTCAGACGGTGATCGGCATGGCTGACCGCTTCCTGCGCCGCGTGGGCTATGACCAACCGCGCATCGCCGTCGCCGGGGTCAATCCGCATGCGGGCGAGAATGGCCTGTTTGGTGATGAAGAGATCACTACGGTGACGCCAGCGATCCAGGCAATGAAGCAGCAGGGCATTGATGTCTATGGGCCGTGCCCGCCGGATACGGTGTTTTTACAGTGCCAGCAGGGCCAGTACGATATGGTGGTGGCGATGTACCACGATCAGGGGCATATCCCGTTGAAACTGCTTGGCTTTTACGATGGCGTCAACATCACGGCGGGACTGCCGTTTATCCGCACTTCCGCCGACCACGGCACGGCATTTGATATCGCCTGGACAGGTAAAGCGAACTCTGCGAGCATGGCGATCTCGATAAAACTCGCGATGCAGCTTGCATAGGGAAATATGAAGGGACAAAGCCGTCTCGACCAGATTATGGACTATCTCAAAAGTCATAATCTGGTCACTGTTGAACAGCTGGTGAGCGCCATTTCTGCTTCGCCAGCCACCATTCGCCGCGATCTGATTAAGCTGGACAAGGAAGGGGTGATTAGCCGCAGCCACGGCGGCGTCACGCTGAACCGCTTTATCCCGACGCAGCCGACCACGCTGGAGAAGATGCAGCGTAACCTGGCGGAGAAGCAGGCCATCGCGCAGTTCGCCGCCAGCTATGTACAGTCCGGCGATGCGGTGGTGCTGGATGCCGGCACCACCATGCTGGAACTGGCACGACAGCTGACCCATTTGCAGCTGCGGGTGATCACCGCCGATCTGCACATTGCGCTGTTTTTGTCGGAGTTTAAACAGATTGAGACCACCATCATCGGCGGCCGCATCGACGACTCCAGCCAGTCGTGCATTGGTGAGCACGGCCGGCGCCTGCTGCGCAGTATCAATCCGGACATTGCGTTTGTCAGCTGTAACTCATGGAGTATTGAGCGCGGTATTACCACGCCGACGGAAGACAAAGCCGGGCTGAAGATGGATCTGCTGGCCAACGCGCGCCGGCGCATTCTGCTGGCCGACAGCAGTAAATATGGCTCATGGTCGCTGTACTGCGCGGCACCGATTGATAGCCTGACCGATGTGGTGACCGATTCCCGCCTTGATGAAGCGGTATGCCGTGATTTGCGCGAGCGCGGCATTGGCCTGCAGCTGACCGCGTAAATGTGCCGCCTGCATCAGCGGGTGAATGACGTGCGCTGCGCTACCGCGGCGCAGCCTTCACCCACTGCTGGCGCTGAGTTATAACAACTTCAATCCCGTCGCCGGGATATTGCGCCCGTAGTAAATCTCGCGCATCTCCTTCCACAGCAGATTGGTAATGCGCTTGTGCTCCTGCGGGCTCAGCTCTTCAGGTTTGGTGTTGAACAGGTAATACTTCAGATCAAATTCCTTCAACAACATCTTGGTATGAAAGATGTTTTCCTGATAAACGTTAACGTCCACCATGTCGTACATCGCTTTCATATCCTCGGACATGAAGTTCTGAATGGAATTGATCTCATGGTCGATGAAATGCTTCACGCCATTGACGTCGCGGGTGAAGCCGCGCACGCGGTAATCCACGGTCACGATATCCGACTCCAGCTGGTGGATGAGATAATTCAGCGCCTTCAGGGGCGAAATCACGCCGCAGGTCGAGACTTCTATGTCGGCGCGGAAGGTACATAAACCGCCTTCCGGGTGACTCTCCGGATAGGTGTGCACGCAGATGTGACTCTTGTCGAGGTGCGCCACCACCGAACTGGGCAGCGGGCCGGGATGCTCGGAATTATCGATATCCTGCGGATTGATCGGCTCTTCACTGACCAGAATCGTCACGCTGGCACCCTGCGGCTCATAATCCTGGCGCGCAATATTCAGCACGTTAGCGCCGATGATTGAGCAGGTCTCGGTGAGGATTTCCGTCAGGCGGTTGGCGTTATATTGCTCATCAATATAGGCGATATAGCCATCACGTTCGGCTTCGCTATTGGCATAGCAAATGTCGTAGATACAAAAACTCAGGCTTTTGGTCAGATTATTGAAGCCATGTAGTTTTAGCTTTTGCAATTGGGTTCACCTCCTGAGGTCAGCTGAGCGCGTTTAAAAGGTATTGCGGCAGGGCAAAGCTGCCGATGTGCAGCTGTGGCGTGTAGTAACGGCAGGGCAGTCCGGCCGCGGCAAAACGTGACTGCAGCGTCGCAAGGTCCGGCTGGCGCAGCGCCGGATTATCGCTCGCCCAGGCGAAGGTCATGATGCCGCCGTAGTAGGTCGGAATCGCCGCCTGGTAAAAGCTGACGTCAGCGAAATAGTGGCTGAGTTTGCGGTGGCTGTTGACCGCTTCATCCTGCTGCAGGAAGCAGACGCCGTTCTGCGCGACAAACACGCCACCGGGATTGAGTGCCTGTTTGCAGCCGGCATAAAACGCCGAGGTAAACAGGCTCTCGCCGGGACCGATTGGATCGGTACAGTCGGAGATGATCACATCAAACCGTTCCTGCGTCTGGCTGACGAAGTTAACGCCATCGTCGATTACCAGTTGCAGACGCGGATCGTCATAGGCGCCAGCGCTGTGGTTAGGCAGATGGGTTTGACAGAAATTCACCACGCCGGCATCAATTTCCACCATGGTGATGTGCTCAACGCGCTGATGCCGGGCGACCTCGCGCAGCATCGCGCCGTCACCGCCGCCGATAATCAATACGCGCCGGGCATTGCCGTGCGCCAGAATCGGCACGTGCGTCATCATTTCGTGATAGATAAACTCATCGCGCTCGGTGGTTTGCACCACGCCGTCCAGCGCCATCACGCGGCCAAACGCGGCGTTCTCAAAGATCACCAGATCCTGATGCGCGGTTTTATCGCGGTAAAGCAGATTGTCTACGCTGAAATATTGGCCAAAGCCGCTATGCAGCGTCTCATGCCAGGTCTCTTTGTCGGCCATGCCGGAGCGCTCCTTATGCTGTTAACGCGCAATAATGCCAGAAAAAAGCATAACGAATTATGACCGTGCTTGCACGGTCAGGGCGTTAACAGCAGCGCAGGGCGGAGGATTATTTCACGTAGGCAAGCAGGCTGAGGGAATCGCGCGCCAGCGACTTACACTTTTTGTCGTTGGTGATGGCGATACCGCTCAAATCTTTGTAGCTCTCTTCACCGAGGGATTTCATGTTGTAAGCGCTGTAATTGCTCAGATCCCAGCGGTTTTGCTGGGCAAAAAACACCAGTGCTTTACGAATCTGCGCGTCGGGCAGATCCTGATAGCCGCAATCATTTTTCAGATAGACAAACACCGCGGTGAGGTCAGCCAGATCTTCTGCTTCGGATTCGCTCAGGGCAAAACTGGTGGAGGAGAAGCCAAGGAGTCCCGCCAGCAGCAGGATCTTGATGCTTTTCGTCATAATCGTTCTCAACAAGGGACAATTTAATGACGTTAGCACAGTTATTGCCGGGATTCCGCTAAATTTGGCTAAATGGGCCACTGGCGCGCTTTTTATCCCGGCGGGCGCTTTCATCGCTTGACCCTCCCGCAGGGGAAAGGTTTACGCTGTGCCCCTATTCACGATAAGGATATGAATATGCAACGTCGTCATTTTCTCAAGCTGACCGCCGCCCTCAGTGCAGCCGGCGCGCTGCCCTTCTGGAGCCGCTCGCTGATGGCTGCTACGCGCCCGCTGTTGCCCATCCCGTCGCTGCTGGAGCCCGATGCACACGGCCAGTACACGCTGACCGCCATGACCGGCAACAGCCAGTGGAACGGCAAATCCGTCCCAACCTGGGGTTACAACGGTAGCCTGCTCGGCCCGGCGCTGCGCCTGCAGCGTGAGAAAAGCGTCACCGTCAATATTCACAATCGCCTGCCGGAAGCCACCACGCTGCACTGGCACGGGCTGGAAATTCCCGGCGCGGTGGATGGCGGTCCGCAGGCGCTGATTGCGCCTGGCGCTACGCGTCAGGTGAGTTTTACCCCCGATCAACCGGCGGCGACCTGCTGGTTCCATCCGCATCAGCATGGCAAAACCGGCTATCAGGTGGCGCAGGGGCTGGCAGGGCTGGTACTGCTGGAAGATGAGGCGTCCGGCAAGCTGCGGCTGCCGATGCAGTGGGGCGAAGATGATGTGCCGCTGATTTTCCAGGATAAGCAGCTCACTCAGGACGGCACGCGTATCGATTATCAGCTGGATATCATGCGCGCCGCCGTGGGCTGGTTTGGCGATTTAATGCTGACCAACGGCGTGCCGTATCCGCAGCACGCGGTGCCGCGCGGCTGGCTGCGCCTGCGCCTGCTCAACGGCTGCAACGCGCGCTCGCTGCACATCGCCGCCAGCGATAAACGTCCGCTGTACGTGGTGGCGAGCGACGGTGGCCTGCTGGCTGAACCGGTGAAGGTGGAGAGCCTGCCGCTACTGCCGGGCGAGCGCTTTGAAGTGCTGGTGGATACTTCAGACGGCAAAACCTTCGATATCGTAACGCTGCCGGTCACGCAGATGGGCATGACGCTGGCGCCGTTCGATCAGCCGCTGCCGCTGGTGCAGATTCTGCCGCTGCGCGTGATGGCCAGCGGTACGCTGCCAGACCAGCTGGTGGATGTGCCGCCGCTGCCGGCAACGGAAGGGCTGCAGAGCCGCTGGCTGCAGCTGATGATGGATCCGCAGCTGGATCAGCAGGGCATGCAGGCGCTGCAGCAGCGCTACGGTGCCAAAGCGATGGGCAGCCAGCACGGCGCGGGCAAACCGATGGATCACGGCAGCATGAACATGGACCATGGCGCGATGGATCATGGCAACATGGATCACGGCGATATGGCGATGGATCAGGGTAACCACGCCAGCAGCGCCGCATATGATTTCCACAACGGCAACAAAATCAACGGCCAGGCCTTCAACATGGAAAAGCCCATGTTTGCCGTGCCGCTGGGCAAATATGAAAAATGGACCATCTCCGGCGAAGGCGACGCCATGCTGCATCCGTTCCATATTCACGGCACGCAGTTCCGCATTCTGTCCGAGAACGGCAAGCCGCCTGCGGCGCATCGCGCCGGCTGGAAAGATATGGTCAGCGTCAACGGCTGGCGCAGTGAAGTGCTGGTGCGCTTCAACTACGTCGCCGATAGCGAAAATGCCTATATGGCGCACTGCCATCTGCTGGAGCATGAAGATACCGGCATGATGCTGGGCTTTACGGTGAGCTGACGGCCGCTTCCAGCGCCAGGCGGATATCCTCAATCAAATCATCGGCATGTTCGATGCCGATCGACAGGCGCACCGTCGCGTCGGTGATGCCGATGCGCTCCCGCACCTCCTGCGGCACGCCGGAATGGGTGGTGCTGGCGGGATGGCTGGCGAGCGACTCGGTGCCGCCGAGGCTCACCGCCAGTTTGAATAGCGCCAGCGCGTTGAGAAAGCGGAATGCCGCAGCCTGGCCGCCCTCGATATCAAAGGAGAAGGTGGAACCGGCACCGCTGCACTGGCGCTGCCAGGTTTCTCCTGCCGGACTGCTGGCGTCGAGATAGGGCAGCCAGTGCAGTTTCGCCACCTGCGCGTGATCGCGTAAAAATGCCGCGACCTGTTCCGCATTGCTGGCGGCTTTCTCCATGCGCAGCGACAGCGTTTCCAGCGAGCGGCCAATCATCCAGCTGGAGTGCGGATCGAGCTGGGTGCCAATCGCGCTGCGCAGCGAACGCACCTTGTTAATTAACGCCCGGCTGCCCAGCGCGGCGCCGGCAATCAAATCGGAATGACCGCCGACATATTTGGTCAGCGAATAGAGCGAGATATCCGCACCGTGCTGCAGCGGACGCTGAAACAGCGGGCCGAGCAGGGTGTTGTCGCAGGCGAGAATCGGCCGGGAGCCCTGCTGCTGGGTGATCACCTCCGCCACCTGACGCATCAGTTGGATGTCCACCAGACTGTTGGTGGGGTTGGCCGGTGTTTCAATCAGAATCATCGCGACGCGCCCGCGCTGCCACGCCAGCTTCGCGGCTTCATACACTTTATCTTCGTCGGTGCCGTCGCTGAATCCCACCGCTTTGATCTCCAGATCGTGCAGCGTTTTGCTCAGCAGCGTTTCGGTGCCGCCGTACAGCGGCTGCGAGTGCAGGATCACTTCGCCGGGACGGGCAAAGGTCAGCAGCGTGGTGGCAATCGCCGACATGCCGGATGAGAACAGCGCGGCGCTTTCGGCACCCTCATAAATGGCCAGCCGATCTTCGACGATCTCGCTGTTAGGGTGGTTGAAGCGGGAATAGACCAGCCCGCCGCTTTTGCCCGCCGGCGGTTGCTGGCGGCCGGCAACGAAATCGAAAAATTCTTTGCCCTCTTCGGCGCTGTTAAACACAAAGGTTGACGTCAGAAACACCGGCGGCTTCACCGCACCTTCTGACAGGCGCGGATCGTAACCGTAGTTGAGCATCTGCGTTTCCGGATGCAGTTCACGCGTGCCGATCTGCGTTTTTTTACCTGATGAAGCGGCCATAGGGATCTCCAGAGAGAGAGGGCAGGATGCTTACAGTTAACGCCAGCGCAATAAATTTCGCCACGATAACGTTTGCGTTCTGTGCGCGGCGTTAGCCTGTGCGTCGACTATGATAGAATGCGCGGCTTTCTGAAAACCTTCTTAGGCGAATGCAATGAAACACACCGTCGACGTGATGATCTCTGAGCAGGAGATCGCAACCCGTATTGCCGAACTGGGCAAGCAGATCAGCGAACACTACCGCAACAGCGGCAGCGAAATGGTGCTGGTCGGCCTGCTGCGCGGCTCCTTCATGTTTATGGCTGACCTGTGCCGCGCTATTGATGTCGCGCACGAAGTCGACTTCATGACCGCCTCCAGCTACGGCAGCGGCATGTCCTCTACGCGCGACGTGAAAATCCTTAAAGATCTCGATGAAGACATTCGCGGCAAAGACGTGCTGATCGTCGAGGACATCATCGACTCCGGCAACACCCTGAGCAAAGTGCGTGAAATTCTGCAGCTGCGTGAGCCAAAATCGCTGGCGATCTGCACGCTGCTGGATAAGCCGGAGCGTCGTGAAGTTGAGGTGCCGGTCGAGTTTGTCGGCTTTACCATTCCGGATGAGTTCGTGGTCGGCTTCGGTATCGACTACGCACAGCGCTACCGTCATTTGCCGTATATCGGCAAAGTTACGCTGCTGGACGAATAACCGCACAATCTTCCAAGGCTGATTCCCTCCGCCTGCGATAAGATGCGCAGCCCGTAACTCAATGACTTACGGGCTCGGCACGCGTTTTCCTGCGGCACGCAGAGTGGTAGAGTGTGGTGGGTTATCACTCTGCGCAATTCCTTTGATTTCACAACCGTTATCGCTGAATAACCCCGCACGCTCGACGCGAGCGCACTATCATTTCATATGGCTATGATGTCACTACAACAGGGTACGGACTCGCAATGACTTATGCACTGGAACTTTCCGGGCTGACCAAGACCTATCCCGGCGGCGTACAGGCGCTGAAAGGCCTCGATCTCAACGTGGAAGCAGGCGACTTTTATGCCTTACTGGGCCCTAACGGTGCCGGTAAGTCCACCACCATTGGCATTATCAGCTCGCTGGTGAACAAATCCAGCGGCAGCGTGCGCGTGTTTGGCTACGACCTGCAAAAAGATGTGGTCAACGCCAAGCGGCAGCTTGGGCTGGTGCCACAGGAATTCAACTTTAACCCGTTTGAAACCGTGATGCAGATTGTGGTTAATCAGGCCGGTTATTACGGCGTAGAACGCGCCGAAGCGAACAAGCGCGCGGAAAAATACCTTAATCAGCTCGACCTGTGGGGCAAGCGTAACGAACGGGCGCGCATGTTGTCCGGCGGGATGAAGCGCCGGCTGATGATTGCCCGGGCGCTAATGCATGAACCGAAACTGCTGATTCTTGATGAGCCGACGGCTGGCGTGGATATCGAACTGCGCCGCTCGATGTGGGTGTTCCTGAAAGAGCTGAACGCCAAAGGCACCACCATCATCCTGACCACCCACTATCTGGAAGAGGCGGAAATGCTGTGCCGTAACATCGGCATCATCCAGAGCGGCGAGCTGGTGGAGAACACCTCAATGAAAGGGCTGCTGTCTAAGCTGCAGTCAGAAACCTTTATCCTCGACCTGGCGCCGCGCAGCCCGCTGCCGCAGCTGGAGGGCTTCCAGTATCGTCTGGTTGATACCTCAACGCTGGAAGTGGACGTGATGCGTGAACAGGGGCTGAATAGCGTATTCAGCCAGCTGAGCGCGCAGGGCGTGCAGGTGCTCAGCATGCGCAATAAAGCGAATCGTCTGGAAGAGCTGTTCGTCAGCCTGACGCAGGGAAAAACAGGAGTAACCGCATGACGCATCTGTACTGGGTGGCGCTCAAGAGTATCTGGAGCAAAGAGATCAACCGTTTTGCCCGCATCTGGATTCAGACGCTGGTGCCGCCGGTGATCACCATGACGCTGTACTTCATTATCTTTGGCAATCTGATCGGCTCACGCATCGGCGATATGCACGGCTTCAGCTATATGCAGTTTATCGTGCCGGGCCTGATTATGATGGCGGTGATCACCAACGCTTACGCCAACGTCGCCTCGTCATTCTTCAGCGCCAAGTTCCAGCGCAACATTGAAGAGCTGCTGGTGGCGCCGGTGCCGACGCACATCATTATCGCCGGTTATGTCGGCGGCGGCGTAGCGCGTGGCGTGTGCGTGGGCGTGCTGGTGACGGCGGTGTCGCTGTTTTTCGTGCCGTTCCATGTATTCTCGTGGCCGATGGTGGCGATCACGCTGCTGCTGACAGCGATTCTGTTCTCGCTGGCGGGCCTGCTGAATGCGGTGTTTGCGCGCACCTTTGACGATATCAGCCTGATCCCGACCTTCGTGCTGACGCCGTTAACTTACCTCGGTGGCGTATTCTACTCGCTGGCGCTGCTGCCGCCGTTCTGGCAGGCGGTGTCGAAGCTCAATCCGGTGGTGTACATGATCAGCGGGTTCCGCTATGGCTTCCTTGGTATCAATGATGTTCCGCTGGTGTTGACGCTGTCAGTGCTGGTGGCGTTTATCGTGGTGTTTTACGTGCTGGTGTATGCGCTGATTCAGCGCGGACGTGGCTTGCGCACCTGAGGCGCAGCTCCGAATAAGAAGCCGCTGCCGGCGTCGTCCGGCGGCGGCTTTTTTTTACCCACTCTTCGCAATTCCAGACGCGTCTTGTGCTTTCAGTCTGTGGCTTTCCCCATAGTGGCCGCTGACCAAAAAAGCAGCGGGGAAGCGAAGAGTGAATCGGGTATCATGGATTGATAATTTACGCGGTATGAGCATTCTGGCGGTGATTTTTTTGCACTGCATGATTGCAGTGAACCAGCAGGCCGGGCACTTCACTGCCTTTAACGAGCTGGTGAATCAGCTGCTGGCGCCGGTGCGTATGGGGCTGATGTGCTTTGTCTCCGGACTGTTCGTCGCCAGCGGTTTACGTCACGGGCAGGCGTGCTATCTGCGAAACAAAGTCAGCAGCATTCTCTATCCGTTTGCCGTCTGGGCGCTGATCTACGGCGGGCTGAAGTGGACCTTCAGCGCGATGGCCAATCACCCACAGTCGCCGCTGGCCATCGCGCTCGGCCATCTGAGCGGCGGCGATATCACCTGGTTTCTGCACTCGCTGTTTCTGTTTTTTGTGCTGATTATCCCGGCGCGCCGCCTGCCTGCGGCGCTGGTGCTGACACTTTGCGTTACCGGTGCAGTGCTGCTGCCGCCGGTGCCGCCTGACTCGCTGTTTGCCAGTTTCGACAACCTGCATCTGAACAAGTCGCTGGTGCTGTTTGCCTTCTTCTACAGCGCCGACTGGCTGGTGCGCCAGGATATTGATATTGCCGCGTTCGCGCAGCGTCGTACGCCGCTGCTGCTGTCGCTGATCGCCTTTATGCTGCTCGCGGCGTTCAGCCTGTGGGGCGGGCTGCGTCAGCATTCGCCGTGGCTGCTGCCGCTGGCGCTGCCCTCAATCCCGCTGTTCGTTGCGCTGGCCTGCCGTATCAATCTGCGGGCGGTTAACTACGTTGGCCGCCATTCGATTGTGTTTTATCTGTCGCACTATCTGGCGATTCAGGTGTGCAGTAAATTGCTGCGCCACGACGGCCACTCTGCGTGGCTGGCTGACCTGCATTTTGTGCTGGCGTTCAGCGTCGCGCTGGCGTTGCCAACGGCGCTGTGCGTACTGCGGGCAAAAGGGTGGTTTGACTGGTTGTTTACGCTGAAGCGCAAAGGGCAGCCGCAGCTGGCGGGCGTATAAGGAAAAGGCGCGCTGTCAGTACAGCGCGCGGGATGATCAGGCCACCTGCACCGGTAGCGCTTTAGCGATACGTTTCATCTCGTTATCGCCGTCGAAGTAGGCCACTTTTGGCTGCCAGCTGCGCGCCACTTCATCTTCCACCTGCACATAAGAACAGATGATCAGCAGATCGCCCTGACAGGCGCAGCGCGCGGCCGCACCGTTGACCGAAATGATTTTCGAGCCACGCTCGGCGGCAATGGCATAGGTAGAGAAGCGCTGGCCGTTGGTGACGTTATAGATGTCGATGGCTTCGTATTGCAGAATGCCGGAGGCATCAAGAAAATCCTGATCGATGGCGCAGGAGCCTTCATAATGCAAATCCGCCTGCGTCACTTTTACGCGGTGCAGTTTGCCTTGTAATACGGTACGAATCATAGCGTGATACCTTTGTTATACCCGTGTGCGGCCGGTTTCCACCGCGCAGTGTGTAGCGGGTACATGCTGCCCATAAACGACGGCGTTAAACCGTCAGATCCACTTGCTGATTATCAATCAAACGCGCATTGCCGAGCCAGGCGGCCATCAGAATCACTGCGCGCTGGCTGTCGACCGTCAGCGGCTGCAGCGTATCGGCATCGCAGATGGCCAGGCCGTCCGGGCGCAGGCCCTGATCGCGCAGCGTCTGTTCGGCGTGCTCAATAATCTCATCCACGTGCCGCTCGCCGTTGCTGAGGCGCTGCGCCATGCTGTTCATCACCTGGCTGAGCACCGGCGCCAGCTTGCGTTCATCGGCAGTAAGATAGCCGTTACGTGAGCTGAGCGCGAGACCGTCTTTGGCGCGCACCGTCGGCACGCCAACGATGTCAATGTCAAAGCCCATGTCCGCTACCATCTTGCGGATGATCGCCAGCTGCTGAAAATCCTTCTCGCCAAAACAGGCGATATCCGGCTGTACCAGATTAAACAGCTTGCTGACGATGGTGGCCACGCCGCGGAAATGACCGGGACGGCTGGCACCCTCCAGCAGCGAGGAGAGGCCCGGGACTTCAACAAACGTCTGGCTGTCGAGACCCTGCGGATAGACATCGGCCGGCGCCGGGGCAAAGACCTGGTCGACGCTGTGGCGATTGAGTTTTTCACAATCGTCCTGCAGCGTGCGCGGATAGCGCGCCAGGTCGTCGGCGCGATCAAACTGCATCGGGTTAACGAAGATCGATACCACCACGATATCTGCGCGCTGGCGTGCTTCATCCACCAGCGTCAGATGCCCCTCATGCAGGTTGCCCATAGTGGGCACCAGCGCGATGCGTTTACCTGCCTGGCGCCAGCGTCGAATCTCACGGCGCAGCAGCGGCAGCGTTTCAATGATCAGCACTGCAAATCTCCTGATTTACTGGAAACTGTGTTCGGCAGCAGGGTAGGTGCCTGCCTCAACGTCGGCCATATACTGGCGAATTGCCGCACGAATGTCGCCGGTTTCCGCAAGGAAATTTTTGGCAAATTTTGGAATGTGGCCGCCGGTAATACCAAACGCGTCGTGCATCACCAGAATCTGGCCGTCGGTGACGTTACCGGCACCGATGCCGATCACCGGTACCGACAACGCTTTTGTGACGCGCTCAGCCAGCGCGACCGGCACGCACTCCAGCACCAGCAGCTGCATGCCGGCCGCTTCCAGCGCCAGCGCATCCGCCAGCAGGCGCTCGGCTGCTGCTTCATCGCGCCCCTGCACCTTGTAGCCACCGAAGATATTAACCGACTGCGGCGTCAATCCCAGATGACCACACACCGGCACGGCGCGCTCGGTCAGCATGTGCACGGTCTCTGCCAGCCAGGCGCCGCCTTCCAGTTTTACCAGGTTGGCACCGGCGCGCATCAGCTGCGCGGCACTGTCAAAGGTTTGCTGCGGCGTGGCGTAACTCATAAATGGCAGGTCGGCCATCACCAGCGCGTTGGGCGCACCGCGCCGTACGGCGGCGGTGTGATAAGCAATATCGTCGACTGTCACCGGCAGCGTGGAATCATGGCCCTGCACGGTCATGCCGAGCGAATCGCCAATCAGCAGCAGCGGAATGCCCTGGTCGGCAAACAGGCGCGCGAAGCTGAAATCGTAGGCGGTCAGCGTGGCGAACTTGCGGCCGCTGGCTTTCAGCTGGCGTAAGTGAGAGAGGGTGGTGGGTTTCATCGCAATCTCCAGCATTTTCTGATGCGCGCAGTGTACTGGATTGATTGCAAAGGCGATACGACGGGCGTGCGATTCTGCCGCGTCAGGCGGACCACAAGCGAATGCTGCTGCGGTCCAGCGTCGCCAGAATACCGGCCAGCGGCTGGCCGTTTGGCAGGCGCAGCGCTGGCGCGATCTCCAGCAGCGGCACCAGCATGAAGGCGCGGTTGTGCATATCGTAGTGCGGCACCGTCAGGCGCGGCGTGTGGATCACTGCATTGCCGAACAGCATAATATCGAGGTCCAGCGTGCGCGGGCCCCAGCGTTCGGCTTTGCGCACCCGGCCATGCTCCAGCTCAATGCGCTGGGTGTGATCGAGCAGCGTTTCCGCGGCCAGTGTGGTCTCCAGCGCCACCACAGCGTTGAGGTAATCCGGCTGATCCGGCGGGCCGTACGGTGGCGTGCGATAAAACGCGGAGGTGGCTACGCGGTGAGTATCGGGAATGGCATCCAGCGCGGCCAGCGCTGCATCAACCTGATGCAGCGGCTCGGCGAGATTACTGCCTAAGGCGAGATAGACCCGCGTCATGACGCGCTGTGGTTGCTGTCGCGGCGCGGGCCAGCAGGACGACGGCGTGGACGGCGCGGTTTACGGCGCGGAGCCGGATCGTCACCCAGGGTGTTGAGCATGGTTTTCTGCTGTGTCGGCACCGCCGACTGGAACTCGCCCCACCACTGGCTGAGGCGCAGCAGCTCGGCGTTGTTCTCGACTTCCGCACGCAGCGCCAGCAGGTCGTAGGCGGCGCGGAATTTAGGATGCTCCATCAGCTTCCATGCGCGCTTACCGTGACGGCGTGACATGCGCAGCTGCAGCTGCCAGATATCGCGAATCAGCGTGGTGATACGTTTCGGAATCGCCAGCGCACGGCAGGCTTCATCCAGCGTTTCGTTCATGGACAGCGCAAAGGCATCGAAATAGGTCAGGCCGCTCTCCTGCGCAATCTGCTCGGCTGACTCCAGCTGCGGATACCAGAACATCGCTGCAAACAGGAACGCCGGATTCACGCGCATATCGTTGTGCAGGCGGGTATCGGTGTTTTTCAGCACCTGCGCCAGCATGCGCTCCATCGGGCTGTCGCCCTGTTCGGTGAAGTTGCGCGCCAGCGTCGGGAACAGCGGCTGGAACAGCTGGTATTCGCGCATCATCAGATAGGTGCGATAACCGTAACCGGCCTGCAGCAGCTTCAGCGACTCCTCAAACAGGCGCGCCGGCGGAATGTCATTCAGCAGCGTGGCGAGGCGGGGAATTGGCTCGGCGGTTTCCGCCGCAATGCTCATGTCCAGCTTGGCGGCGAAGCGCACCACGCGCAGCATACGCACCGGATCTTCGCGGTAGCGCGTTTCCGGATCGCCAATCATGCGGATGATGCCTTCCTGCAGATCCTGCAGGCCACCGACGTAATCGCGCACGGTGAAATCAGCCACGCTGTAATAGAGGCTGTTGATGGTTAAATCGCGGCGCTGCGCATCATCTTCGATGTTGCCAAAAATGTTGTCGCGCAGCAGCATGCCGTTCTGACCGCGCTGCGAACCGTTGCGATCGTCGACGCTCTCTTCCTGATGGTGGCCGCGGAATGTGGCGACTTCAATCACTTCCGGACCGAACATCACATGCGCCAGACGGAAGCGACGCCCGACCAGGCGGCAGTTGCGGAATAGCTTACGCATCTGCTCCGGCGTGGCGTTGGTGGTCACGTCAAAGTCCTTCGGCTTTTTACCCAGCAGCAAATCGCGCACGCCGCCGCCAACCAAATAGGCTTCGTATCCGGCTTTGTTCAGGCGATACAGCACTTTGAGAGCGTTTTCGCTGATATCTTTGCGTGAGATATTGTGGCTTTCCCGGGGGATAACGGTCATTAGACTTACGGTTTCCACCTCTTCAGGGGCCTCCTCATCACGCTTGAGGACTCTCCGGCAAAAATTAGCGACTCGGGTAAAAATGGGACACCTCGACAGTGAGAAAATGGGTGTGAATAAAATCAGCGGCTAATCATAGCCTGTTGCGAACCATTTAGGAATGGCGTTGTCGACTCATCCGGTTGTTGCGCATCATGCCGCGGAATCGATGCGCTATCCCAGTGTGTAACGGCATGGTCCAGCAGCGCCTCCAGCCCATGGTCCTGCCAGCCTGGCAAAACCGACTGCCCCAGGAAGCTCAGCGCCTGCACCAGCACCGGTCGCGGATCGCCGTCCGGTAAGGCCGGCGCGTGGTTCTGCTTCGACAATTTATTACCGTCCGGGTTAATTGCCAGCGGCAGATGTAGATAAGCCGGCTCCGGCCAGCCAAACTGCTGATACAGCGCAATCTGGCGCACCGTTGGCTCAATCAAATCCGCACCGCGCACAATCTCCGTCACGCCCTGAAAATGGTCATCGACCACCACCGCAAGGTTATAGGCGAACAGGCCGTCACGACGGTGAATAATAAAGTCTTCCTGCGCCAGACGCGGCTCCGCCTGCAAGTGGCCGCGCAGGCGATCGTCAAAACCGTATACAGGCCCATGCTGACGCAGCCGCAGCGCGGCGCCCTCCGGCGGCAGATGTAAATCGCGGCAGTGACCGTCGTAAAAGCCGCCCAGCTGCTGAATGCGGCTGCGCGGGCAGGTACAGAAGTAGCTTTGACGGTGTTCGCGCAGCCAGCTCAGCGCCGCGCGATAGGCCTCGTGGCGCTGCGACTGCCACAGCACGTCGCCGTCCCAGTGCAGCCCATAATGCGTCAGCTGACGCAGGATGCGCGTTGCGGCACCGGCGACTTCACGCGGCGGATCGATATCTTCAATGCGCACCAACCAGCGGCCCTGCTGCGCGCGCGCGCTCAGGTAGCTGCCTAATGCGGCTATCAGCGAACCGAAATGAAGATCACCGGAAGGAGAGGGGGCGAAACGCCCGATGCAGGGAAGCGTGGCGGACATCATGCTGTGGTACACCGCACGGCGGGAAAACAGTGGTTTTCCCGGCTGTGCGGCGACAGTCTGTTAACGGCCATTAGCCTGCCATCTGCTTCTCGCGGATTTCTGCCAGCGTTTTGCAGTCAATGCAGAGATCGGCGGTCGGACGCGCTTCGAGACGGCGGATACCAATTTCGACCCCACAGGATTCGCAGTAGCCAAAGTCGTCGTCTTCCACTTTCTTGAGCGTTTTCTCAATCTTTTTAATGAGTTTGCGCTCACGATCGCGGTTACGCAGCTCCAGGCTGAACTCCTCTTCCTGGGCGGCACGGTCAACCGGATCCGGGAAGTTGGCAGCTTCGTCCTGCATATGCGACACAGTACGGTCTACTTCATCCCTGAGTTGGTTGCGCCAGGCTTCCAGAATCTTGCGGAAATGGCTCAGCTGGGCGTCATTCATATACTCTTCGCCCGGTTTCTCCTGATACGGCTCCACCCCAGCGATGGCGAGGATACTCAGGGACGATGTTTTACGGTTTTGCCCTTCTTGCATGTTGTTTCTCCTGGATAACACGCACTACCCGTTCTGTTTCAGATTGCGAAAGCCTTTGCCTGCAACCCGACGCATGCGGGGCATATCGATTCCCATCAGGGAAAAAAACAGGCCGCTATAAATAGCAGAAGCAATCAAGGTTGGCAATTATTCATGAACGCACCTTGACAAGCCTGTGAGGAACAGCGTATTTAGCGCACCGCTCAGAACATTCTTATCACAGCAAATAACGTTAAATATTACAACTGTGCGTTAATCGTTACCGTTAACGGCCGGGTAAGTAACATTTTTGCCGGTGAAATCTGAGCCTGATACGCCAACACTTCCACACCGCAGCGCTGCGCCTGTACCAGTAGTTCTGCGTATTGCGCATCGATATGGTGCGCCGGGGAAACGTCCTCAATCCCCGTGTGCAGAACAGCAAACAACAAAACGGCCCGGTGGCCTTCTGCCGCGATAGTGCTTAATTCGCGCAGATGTTTCTGTCCACGAGCCGTCACCGCATCCGGAAAATAGCCTTTACCATTTTGTAAAAGGGTGACGGACTTGACTTCAATATAGCAGTTGGCTTTGCCCTCCGCTTGCAACAGGAAGTCAATTCGGCTTTTTTCCGTGCCGTATTTCACCTCAGCCTGGCAGTAGCTATAAGCGGATAATTCCGGAATTGCGTCGCGCAGCAGCGCCTCGCGCACCAGTTGGTTGGCGCGCAGGGTGTTGACGCAAATCCAGTGGCCCTGCGCGGTTTGCGTTATTTCCCAGCTGTGCGGATATTTGCGCGTCGCGCTGGCCGAGGTGGAGTACCACACCGTGTCGCCTGGCGTGGCGCAGCCGGTCATCGCGCCGGTATTGGCGCAGTGCAGGGTAAAGGTGTCACCTTGCGGCGTAATGACATCGGCTAAAAAACGTTTATAGCGGGTGATTAAGCGGGCTGATTGTAACGGCGGATCGAACTGCATTTATGCTCCTGCGGCAGATAACAGTGGCCAGCGCGCCAGCCGGCGATAGCGCGTGCGTCCCTGCGTGAAACTGGACGCAAACAGCGCGAAATGACTCACCTCAACGCGCCAGTGAAAACCGCGCGGCGGCAGCGCCACGGCCTGCGCCGCGTGGCGCAGCAGGGTGATGTGCGGATGGAACGGCTGCGTACTCTGCGCACAACCATGGCGCGCGGCCTGGGCGCGCAGCAGGTTGGCCAGCTGCAGTAAACCGCGCGGCGCGCGCTGGCAGCCAAGCCACACCACGCCGGGACGCGGCCAGTGACCGGCGTCATCGAGATCCAGCGTAAAGCCCGGCTGGCGGATGCGTGCCGCCAGCTGCTGCAGCTGCTCCGCCGTTTCCGTGCTGACCTCACCGAGAAACGCCAGCGTCAGGTGCAGATTCGCCGCCGCCACCGGTTTACCCGCGTCTGCGGCGAAGCAATCGGCCCGCCATTGCACCAGCTGTTGCTGGAGGGCATCAGGCAATTCGAGGGCAAAAAACAGTCGTTGCGTGGCCATGCTGAACTCCGGTAATTGGCGCCGGGTGGTGTACAATGCGCGCCATCTTAGCACAGGCAGAGTGGGAGTTGAGTGTGAGTGAGTTACCGGTAAGCGAGGTACTGCCTGCATTGCTGGCCGCGCTGGCGCAGTCGCCACAGGTGCTGCTGGCGGCCCCGACCGGCGCCGGGAAATCCACCTGGCTGCCGCTACAGCTGCTGCAACAGGCGCAGCTGCCAGGGCAAATCATCATGCTGGAGCCGCGCCGGCTGGCGGCACGCAACGTGGCACAGCGGCTGGCGGAACAGCTGGGCGAACAGCCGGGCGGGACGGTAGGCTATCGGCTGCGCGGGGAAAACTGCAGCAGCGCAGCGACGCGTCTGCTGGTAGTCACCGAAGGCATTCTGACGCGCATGCTGCAACGCGATCCGCTGCTGGAGGGCGTATCGCTGGTGATCCTCGACGAATTCCATGAGCGCAGCCTGCAGGCTGACTTAGCGCTGGCGCTGCTGCTTGATGTGCAGCAGGGATTGCGCGACGACCTGAAAATTCTGCTGATGTCGGCAACGCTGGATAATCAGCAGCTACGCACGCTACTGCCCGACGCGCCGTTTATTGCGTCACAGGGGCGCAGCTTTCCGGTGATGCGACGTTACGCTTCGCTCAATCCGCAGCAGCGGTTTGAAGAGGCAGTGGCGCGCGAGGTGGCACAGCTGCTGCGTGACGAGCCCGGTTCGCTGCTGCTGTTTCTGCCCGGCGTGGCGGAGATTGAACGGGTGAAGCGTGAACTGGCGTCGCGCGTCAGTGATGAGGTGGATTTATCTCCTTTATATGGTGCGCTGTCGCTGGAGGCGCAGCGGCGGGCCATCCTGCCGGCCGCGCCGGGCCGGCGTAAAGTGGTGCTCGCCACCAATATCGCCGAGACCAGCCTGACGATTGAAGGCATCCGCCTGGTGGTGGACAGCGCGCTGGAGCGCGCGGCGCAGTTTGACGTGCGCAGCGGCGTGACGCGTTTGCTGACCCAGCGCATCAGCCAGGCATCAATGACGCAGCGCGCTGGCCGCGCCGGTCGCCTGGCGCCGGGGATCTGTCTGCATCTGCTGCCGCAGGAGCAGGCGCTGCGTGCGGCGGCGCAGAGTGAGCCGGAGATACTCACCAGCGATCTGGCCTCGCTGCAGCTGGATTTACTGCAGTGGGGCTGTCAGGACGCGGCTCAGCTGCAATGGCTGGATAGTCCACCGGCGCGCAGCCTGCAGGCGGCACGTCAACAGCTGCAGTGGCTCGGCGCGCTGGATAGCGAAGGACGGCTCAGCGCGCGCGGCCGTAAAATGGCGCAGCTCGGCAGCGATCCGCGTCTCACGGCGATGCTGTGCGCCGCCGGCGATGATGTGCACGCCATCGCCAGCGCGGCGCTGCTGGTGGCGATTCTGGAGGATCCGCCGCGCAGCGGCAGTGTCGATCTGCGCGATGCGCTCAACCAGCCACAGCCGCAGTGGCTGCGGCGCGCGCGCCACTGGCAGCAGCGCCTGAATGCAGGTCAGGGGCGCGTTGACGCCGATCGCTTCCCGGCGCTGCTGGCCGCCGGGTTTGCTGACCGGCTGGCGCAGCGTCGCGGTCACAGCGCGCGCTATCAGCTCGCCAATGGTATCGGCGCAATGCTGGATGAGCACGACGGCCTGAGCCGCTATGAGTGGCTGATTGCCCCGAGCCTGCTGCAGGGGGCCAGCAGCGCCGATGCACGCATGCTGCTGGCGCTGCCGGTAGAGATGGATGCGCTGCGCCAGCAGTGCCCGCAACTGGTGGAGCAGCGCACCGATGTGGACTGGGATGAGGACAAAGGCACGCTGCGCGTGTGGAAGCGGGAAGCGATTGGCGCGCTGATCCTGCGGGCCCAGCCGCAGGCGCGGCCCGAGCCGGAGATCCTGCATGCGGCGATGCTGCGCTGGATCCGCGAAAAAGGGCTGGCGGTGCTCGGCTGGACGCCAGAGGCAGAGCAGTTGCGTGTGCGCCTGCAGTGCGCCGCGCAGTGGCTGCCGGAAGAGGCGTGGCCGACGCTGGATGATGACACGCTGCTGGCCTCGCTGGAGCACTGGCTGCTGCCGGAGATGGGCAAAGTACGCGATTTAAAAGGGCTGCAGAGCGTTAATCTTGTCAGCGCTTTATTACATTTGCTGACATGGTCACAGCGGCAGCGGCTGGATACTGTGCTGCCAACTCATTACACTGTGCCGACCGGAAGTCGCCTGCCGATTCGCTACGACGCGGAAAAGCCCCCCGCGCTGGCGGTGCGTATGCAGGAGATGTTTGGCGAGGCGCAGAACCCGGCGGTTGCCGATGGGCGCGTTCCGCTAGTGCTGGAGCTGCTTTCGCCGGCGCACCGTCCGCTGCAGATCACCCGTGACCTCGCGGCGTTCTGGCGCGGTGCGTATCCTGAAGTGCAGAAAGAGATGAAAGGGCGCTATCCCAAACATCCGTGGCCGGACGATCCGGCCAGCGCCTTGCCGACGAGGCGCACCAAAAAATATTCCTCGTAGCCCGCAGTGGATCGAATTCAGAGGGTTCTGCCATGCGCGGCACGAGAAAGCAGTTAGAGTAGCGGCGCTGCCGTAGCTATGCCTGGAGAAAACAAAGCATGTCTGGGAACGATCGCGAACCTATTGGGCGCAAAGGAAAAGCGCCAAAGCCGCCGCGTAACGTTACGCGCCGGGGTCGCCGCAGGGAGCCTGAAGATGATATCGATCAGGACGATTTTGACGAAGATGATGAGGAGAGTGCGCCGGTGCCACCCAAAGGTAAAGGAAAACGACCCGCGCGTGGCAAACGCCGCTGGTTAGGCTGGTTGATTAAACTCTTCCTGGTGTTTGTCGTGGTGATGGCCGCCTGGGGCGTCTATCTCGATTCGGAAATCCGCAGCCGCATTGACGGTAAAGTGTGGCAGCTGCCAGCGGCCGTGTACGGGCGCATGGTCAGCCTCGAACCGGGCATGGCTTACGACAAGAAAGAGATGATTGCGCTGCTGGAAGGCACGCAGTATCGCGAAGTGTCGCGCATTACCCGTCCGGGTGAGTTCAGCGTGAAAGGCAACACCATCGACCTGCTGCGCCGTCCGTTTGATTTTCCGGACAGCAAAGAGGGCCAGATTAACGCGCGTCTCACCTTCAGCAACAACGAGCTGAGCGAGATTAAAAACCTCGATACCGGACGCGACTTTGGCTTCTTCCGCCTCGATCCGCGGCTGATCACCATGTTGCAGTCGCCAAACGGCGAGCAGCGTCTGTTTGTGCCGCGCGCCGGGTTCCCGGATCTGCTGGTCGATACACTGATCGCCACCGAAGACCGCCACTTCTACGAGCATGACGGCATCAGCCCGTACTCGATTGGTCGCGCCTTCCTCGCCAATATCACCGCCGGTAAAGCGGTGCAGGGCGGCAGCACGCTGACGCAGCAGCTGGTGAAAAACCTGTTCCTCACCAACGAACGCTCGCTGTGGCGTAAAGCGCGTGAAGCCTATATGGCGGTGATCATGGATGCGCGCTACAGCAAAGATCGCATTCTTGAGCTCTACCTGAACGAGGTGTATCTCGGCCAGGCGGGCAACGACCAAATCCGCGGTTTCCCGCTGGCCAGCCTGTACTACTTTGGCCGCCCGGTGGACGAACTGAGCCTTGATCAGCAGGCGATGCTGGTCGGCATGGTCAAAGGTGCGTCGCTGTACAATCCGTGGCGTAATCCGCAGCTGGCGCTGGAGCGTCGTAACCTGGTGCTGCGTCTGCTGCAACAGCAGAAAGTGATCGACCAGGAGCTGTACGACATGCTGTCGGCGCGGCCGCTTGGCGTTCAGCCGAAAGGTGGGGTGATCACGCCGCAGCCGGCATTTATGCAGATGGTGCGTAATGAGCTGCAGGCGAAGCTGGGCGATAAGGTCAAAGACCTCTCCGGCGTGAAGATCTTCACCACGCTCGATCCGATTTCGCAGGATGCGGCAGAAAAAGCGGTTGAAGACGGCATTCCCACGCTGAAGAAACAGCGCGGGCTGAAAGATCTGGAAACCGCGATGGTGGTGGTCGACCGCTTCAGTGGTGAAGTGCGCGCCATGGTCGGCGGTGCCGATCCACAGTTTGCCGGCTATAACCGCGCGCTACAGGCGCGTCGCTCGATTGGCTCACTGGCAAAACCGGCGACCTATCTGACCGCCCTCAGCCAGCCAAACAGCTATCGCCTGAACAGCTGGATCGCCGACGAGCCGATCGCGCTGAAACAGCCAAACGGCTCGGTGTGGAAGCCGATGAACGACGATCGTCGCTTCAGCGGTAAAGTGATGCTGGTGGATGCGCTGACTAACTCGATGAACGTGCCAACCGTTAACCTCGGTATGACGCTGGGACTCGATGCGGTAGTGGATACCTGGACCAAACTGGGCGTGCCAAAAGATCAGCTGCATCCGGTACCGGCCATGCTGCTGGGGGCGCTTAACCTGACGCCGATTGAAGTGGCGCAGGCGTTCCAGTCAATTGCCAGCGGCGGTAACCGCGCTGCGCTGTCGGCGGTGCGCTCGGTGATCGCGGAAGATGGCACGGTGCTGTATCAGAGCTTCCCGCAGGCGCAGCGCGTTGAGCCGGCGCAGGCGGCGTATCTGACGCTGTATACCATGCAGCAGGTGGCCGATCACGGTACGGCGCGGGCGCTGGGCGCACGCTTCCCGGGTGCGCATCTGGCGGCGAAAACCGGTACCACCAATGACCTGATCGACAGCTGGTTTGCCGGTATCGACGGCAAAGAAGTGGCGATCACCTGGGTTGGCCGCGACAATAACCAGACCTCGAAGCTGTACGGTGCCAGCGGTGCGATGCAGATCTATCGTCGCTACCTCGACAACCAGGCGCCGATGCCACTGGTCCTGACGCCACCGGAAAATATCACTCAGATGAATATCGATTCGGCCGGTAACTTTGTCTGCGGCAGCGGCAGCAGCACCTGGCGTTCGCTGCCGGTGTGGGCGCTGGATCCGAACGCGCTGTGCCAGCAGCAACAGCAGCAGATTCAGCAGCAGCAACAGCAAGAGCAGCAACAGCAGCAACAGCAACAGCCGCAGGGCGAGCAGAAGGACTCTGACGGCGTCGCGGGCTGGATTAAAGATATGTTTGGCAGTAAATAAGCCATCCGGCACTGCACCGGCTTTATACCTTCAGAGCCTGTGCAGTGCCGGCGTTTTACCACCACGTGGCGGTGCCCGATACATGGCGGCGCTCCAGCCTGAGTCTTGCATAAAAGCTGAATTTAACTCCCTCTGGCGCTGCGGCGCCTTTTTCTTTGCCCGCCATTTTTTTAGCCGCGATCATGGATTTGTGCGATCCGCTGGCAAACTCACCGCCATCAGGCATTACATCTTGCGGTGCTTGCCGGGTTTCGCCTAAAATCCGTGCGTCTAATAATCATTCTCGTTTCCATTCGCCTGCATTGTTCTATTTTCATGAGATCCCACTATGAATGCGCGAAACACTTTTCCTTGTTCTCTGCGCGCGGTGACCACCCGTCGACCGCTCGCGTTATTGATTTCCCTGACTCTGGGCACACTCAGCATGCAGGCGCTGGCCGAAGATACCGTGGTGGTGACGGCGGATGGCGGCAGCGGCGTCGCGCAGGAGAGCGCATGGGGACCGTCGCCGACCATCGCCGCTAAACACAGCGCGACTGGCACCAAAACCGATACGCCAATCGAGAAGAATCCGCAGTCGGTGTCGGTGGTGACGCAGGAAGAGATGTCAATGCATGCGGTGACCAGCGTCAAAGGTGCGTTCAATTACACGCCAGGCGTGCTGACCGGTAACCGCGGCAGCTCGGACGTTATCGATGCGCTGTCGATTCGCGGCTTCAGCGAAACCAACACCAACCAGTATCTGGATGGCCTGAAGCTGCAGGGTGACAACTATTCCGAATTCGCTATCGATCCTTACTTCCTTGAGCGTGCGGAGCTGCTGCGCGGTCCGGTGTCGGTGCTGTACGGTAAGAGCAACCCGGGCGGTGTGGTGTCACTGGTGAGCAAGCGGCCGACCCAGGAGACGCTGCGTGAAGTCCAGTTCCAGATGGGCACCGACAACCTGTTCTCCACCGGCTTCGATTTTGGCGGCTCACTGGATGATGACGGTGTTTACAGCTATCGCCTGACCGGCCTGGCGCGCAGCGCCGATGCGCAACAGGAGATGAACAAAGAGAAGCGCTATACCCTTGCGCCTTCGTTCAGCTGGCGTCCCGATGCCAATACCCGCTTTGACCTGCTGACCTACTTCCAGAACGAACCGGAAACCGGCTATTACGGCTGGCTGCCGCGTGAAGGCACCGTGGTGGGCATCACCCGGCCGGACGGCAGCAGCTATAAGCTGCCCACCAATTTTGATGAAGGCGAAGACAGCAATAAGATCTCGCGCAACACCAAAATGGTTGGCTACAACTTTGAGCACAGCTTTAACGATACCTGGACGGTGCGCCAGAATCTGCGCTATGCCGAAATGCAGACCGATTATCGCAGTATTTATGGCTTCGGTTATAACCCTGAGAATCAACTGATTACCCGCAATGCCGCATTCTCAAAAGAAAAACTCAACCAGTTTGCCGTGGATACGCAAGCGCAGGCTAAATTCGCAACCGGTGATTTAGCCCATACGTTACTGCTGGGCGTCGATTTTCAGCGCACCCGTAACGATATTGATGGTCAGTTCGGCACCGCTACCGGCCTGAGTCCATTCAATCCGCAATATGGCAACGACAGCTACACCCCTTATGACGATCCTTATCAGCGTTTGAACCAGCAACGCCAGACCGGTCTGTACGCGCAGGATCAAATGGAGTGGAACCGCTGGGTACTGACGCTCGGTGGCCGCTACGACTACGCGATGAATTCCGTTACCGACCGCGTAGCGCAGAGCGTTGATCGCCAGAACGATCAGGCCTTTACCTGGCGTGGTGGTGTTAACTATGTGTTCGATAATGGCATTGCACCTTATTTCAGTTACAGCGAAGCGTTTATTCCTAATGCTGGCGCAACATGGGGCGGCGAAGCGTTTGATCCGTCACGCGCTAAACAATATGAAGCGGGCGTAAAATATGTTCCCAAAGATCGTCCGATTGTCATGACGGCGGCGGTCTATCAGCTGACCAAAACGAAGAACCTGACGGCCGATCCCGATGCAAGCCATCAGTTTGCCAGCGTGCAAAGCGGTGAAATCCGCTCACGCGGCGTCGAGCTGGAAGCCAAAGCGGCGCTTAACGCCAACATTAACCTGACGGCGGCTTACTCTTATACCGATGCGGAATACACCGAAGACACCTTGCTGAAAGGCCGTACGCCGGTGCAGGTGCCGAAGCATATGGCTTCGCTGTGGGGTGATTACACCTTCCACGAAACCGCCCTGTCGGGCTTCACCGTGGGTGCCGGGGTGCGCTACGTGGGTGAAAGCAAAGGTCTGTACGCCAGCGGCGCAAATGCCAACCAGAACTTTGACGTCGCCGCGTACACCACTGTAGATGCCGCACTGAAGTACGATCTGGGCCGCTTCGGCTTGCCGGGCTCAACCGTCGGCGTCAACATCAACAACCTGTTCGATCGCGAATACGTTGCCAGCTGCTACCGCGACTACGCCTGCTACTGGGGCGCAGAGCGCCAGATCGTCGGTACCGCCACCTTCCGCTTCTGATACTGAACACAGGGCGCTGCGGCGCCCGTTAACCAGGGATTATCATGCAGCATCCGCACCACGCAGAAACCACCTTTTCACTGGAAAACGTCAGCTTCCGTGTACCCGGCCGCACGCTGCTGCATCCGCTGTCGCTGACTTTCGCCCCGGGCAAAGTCACCGCGCTGATCGGGCATAACGGTTCCGGTAAATCCACGCTGCTGAAGATGCTCGGCCGTCACCATGCCGCCAGCGAAGGGCGCGTGATGCTCAACGGTGAAGCGGTTGATACCTGGAGCAGTAAAGCTTTTGCACGTCAGGTAGCCTATCTGCCGCAGCAGCTGCCCGCGGCAGAGGGCATGACGGTACGCGAGCTGGTGGCGATTGGGCGCTATCCGTGGCACGGTGCGCTGGGGCGCTACGGCCAGGAAGATCGCGATCGGGTAGACGAGGCGATTGCGCTGGTTGGACTGAAACCCTTCGCCGGGCGGCTGGTGGACAGCCTGTCCGGCGGCGAGCGTCAGCGCGCGTGGCTGGCGATGCTGGTGGCGCAGAACAGCCGCTGCCTGCTGCTGGACGAACCCACATCTGCGCTGGATATCGCCCATCAGGTGGATGTGCTGGCGCTGATTCAGCGCCTCAGCCACGAACGCGGCCTGACGGTGATAGCGGTACTGCACGATCTCAACATGGCGGCTCGCTACTGTGACCAGCTGGTGGCGCTGCGCGCGGGCGAAGTGATCGCGCAAGGCGGACCGGAAGCGATTATGCAGGCCGGGGTGCTGGGTGATATTTATGGCATTCCGATGGGCATTCTGCCGCATCCGCAGGGCGGCGCGCCCGTCAGCTTTGTCTACTGAGGCCTTGTGATGTTCGACATTTCCCGTCGCCGTCTGCTGACCGCGCTGGCGCTCTCACCGCTGATGAACCTTGCACCGCTGCGCGCCGCGCCGCCGGACAGCCAGCGCATCCTGGCGCTGGAGTGGCTGCCGGTGGAGCTGCTGATGGCGCTCGGCGTCGCCCCGCTCGGCGTGGCCGATCTGCACAACTACGCCATCTGGGTGGGTGACCCGGTCTTGCCGGCCGGCACCCTCGATCTCGGCTTACGCACCGAACCCAATCTGGAACTGATGACCCAGCTGGCACCGTCGCTGATCCTGCACTCCAACGGTTACGGCCCGGCGGTCGACAAGCTGGAGCGCATTGCGCCGACGATGGGCTTTGACCTCAACAGCGGCGATGGCAAACCGTTCACCACCGCGCGCACATCGCTGCATGCGCTGGCTGCCCGGCTTGGCCTTGAAGCGCAGGCACAGGCCCATTTGCACTGGGTGGATGGTGAAGTGGCGGCCGCGCGTGAGCGGTTACGTCCGTGGGCGCAGCGTCCGCTGCTGCTGATGTCGCTGATGGATCCGCGTCACGCCATTACCTTCGGTAAAGGCAGCCTGTTCCTCGAAGTGATGGAGCAGCTTGGCCTGCGCAATGCCTGGCAGGGCGAAACCAACTTCTGGGGCAGTGCGGTGGTCGGGCTGGAGCGGCTGGCGGAGGTCGGTGACGTTGAGGTGATCTGCTTCGATCACGATAACGAACGCGATATGCAGCAGGTGACGCAAAGCGCACTGTGGCAGGCGCTGCCGTTTGTCCGTTCCGGCCGTTTCCGGCGCGTGCCGGCGGTGTGGTACTACGGCGCCACTTACTCAGCCATCAAATTTATTCGCGTGCTGGAACGCGCGCTGGAGTCGCACTGATGCGCAACCGTCTGTTTCCCGTCGCGCTGCTCAGCGTGCTCAGTTTACTGGCGCTGGCGCTCACGTTTATCAACCTGCGCCAGGCGCTGCCATTGGCGCAGTGGCAGCAGGCGATGTTCGCGCCGGATATCGATAACATCCGTCAGGTGGTGTTCCACTACAGCCTGCTGTCGCGGCTGGCGCTGGCGCTGCTGGTCGGGGCCGGACTTGGCCTTGCGGGCCTGCTGTTTCAGCAGGTGCTGCGCAATCCGCTGGCGGAGCCGACCACGCTGGGCGTCTCTTCCGGCGCGCAGCTTGGCCTGACCGTCGCCACTCTGTGGCAGCTGCCGGGCGGGGAGCTGACGCAGCAGTTTGCCGCGATGGGCGGGGCGGTGCTGGTCGGCGTGCTGGTGTTTGGCATCGCCTGGGGCAAGCGTCTGTCGCCGGTGACGCTGATCCTCGCCGGTCTGGTACTGAGCCTGTATGCCGGCGCGGTTAATCAAATCTTTGCCATCTTCAATCACGATCAGCTGCAAAACATGTTTCTGTGGAGCACCGGCGCGCTGAACCAGCTCGACGGCCACAACGTGGCGCTGCTGTGGCCGCGCCTGCTGCTGGCGTTCGCACTGGCACTGGCGCTGTTGCGTCCGCTGACGTTGATGGGGCTGGATGATGGCGTGGCGAAAAACCTTGGTCTGGCGCTGTCGGCGGCGCGCATTGCCGCGCTGGCGCTGGCGATCCTGCTCAGTGCGCAGCTGGTTAACGTCGCCGGCATCATCGGCTTTATCGGGCTGTTCGCGCCGCTGCTGGCGAAGATGCTGGGGGCGCGTCGTCTGCTGAGCCGCTTGCTGCTGGCGCCGCTGATTGGCGCACTGCTGCTGTGGCTGGCCGATCAGTGCGTGCTGTGGCTGACCGCGCACTGGCGTGAAGTGTCAACCGGGACGGCTACCGCGCTGATTGGCGTGCCGATTCTGCTGTGGCTGCTGCCGCGTCTGCGTACGGGCTCGCTGCCGCCGGCGATGAATGCCGGCGACACAGTGCCGCAGGAGCGACAGGCCGTGCTGCGCTGGTGCCTGGCGGGCGTGATGATTCTGGCGCTGTGCAGTCTGGCGGGCATCGCGTTTGGGCGCGACGCACACGGCTGGACGTGGGTCAGCGGCGACATGCTGCAACAGCTGCTGCCGTGGCGCGTGCCGCGCGTGCTGGCGGCGCTGGTGGTCGGCACGATGCTGGGCGTCGCCGGGGTGCTGATTCAGCGCCTGACCGGTAATCCGATGGCCAGTCCGGAAGTGCTGGGCATCAGCTCCGGGGCGGCCTGCGGGGTGGTGGTTATGCTGTTCTTTGTGCCCGGCAACGCGGTCGCCTGGCTGCTGCCTGCGGGCGTGCTGGGTGCCGCGCTGACGCTGCTGGTGATTATGCTGGTGGCCAGCCGCGGCGGTTTTGCACCGGAACGCATGCTGCTGGCCGGAATGGCGCTGAACAGTGCGTTCGTCACGTTACTGATGGTGTTGCTGGCGAGCGGCGATCCGCGCATGGCCGGGCTGCTGAGCTGGATTTCCGGTTCGACGTATAACATCTCAATGACGCAGGCGCTGCAGAGTGCTGTCGTGGGCATGATACTGGTGGCGCTGGCACCGCTGGCCAGCCGCTGGCTGACGCTGCTGCCGCTCGGCAGTGCCACGGCGCGCTCAGCCGGCATGGCGCTGAACCGATCGCGCTTCAGCCTGCTGTTGCTGGCGGCTGCGCTGACCGCCACCGCGACGCTCACTATCGGTCCGCTGAGTTTTATTGGCCTGATGGCACCACATATTGTGCGCATGCTCGGCTTCCGTCGCGCGCTGCCGCAATTGCTGATGGCTGGCCTGCTCGGCGGGTGCCTGCTGGTGTTCGCCGACTGGTGCGGCCGCATGCTGGCCTTCCCGGATCAAATCCCGGCGGGCCTGATGGCGACCTTCTTCGGCGCGCCGTATTTTATCTGGCTGCTAAGGCGCGCTTAGTGAAGCGGGGCGCTATGAATGGCGCCCCGGCAGGTTTACAGCTGCGCGAAGCAGCGGCGGGCGGCATCGACGGTGCGCTGAATATCTTCCTGGCTGTGCGCCAGTGACATAAAGCCGGCCTCATAGGCCGATGGCGCGAGGTAAACACCTTCCTGCAGCATCAGATGGAAGAAACGCTTAAAACGCTCCACATCGCACTTCGTCACGTCGGCGTAGCAGGTCACGCTGTCGGCGTCGGTGAAGAAAATACCGAACATGCCACCGACGTGGTTCACCACCAGCGGGATATTTTCCGCCTCTGCCGCCGCCAGCAGGCCAGCACACAGCTGGTCGGTGAGTGCGGTTAAGGTCGCATGGGTGCCTGGCTGCGCAATCTGCGACAGGCAGGCAAAACCGGCGGCCATGGCAATCGGATTGCCGGACAGCGTGCCCGCCTGATACACCGGGCCAGTGGGAGCCAGCGCGGCCATCACTTCGCGGCGGCCGCCAAAGGCACCAACCGGCATACCGCCGCCGATGATCTTGCCGAGGCAGGTCAGATCTGGCGTGACGTCGTAATACGCCTGGGCACCGCCCAGCGCCACGCGGAAGCCGGTCATCACTTCATCGATAATCAGCAGCGCGCCAAACTCATCGCACAGCGCACGCAGGCCCGGCAGGAATTCCGGCTGTGGCGGGATGCAGTTCATGTTGCCTGCCACCGGTTCGACGATAATACAGGCGATCTCTTGCGGATACTGCTCAAACGCCGCGCGCACCGAGTCGAGATCGTTGTAGGTGCAGGTCAGCGTGTGGCGGGCGAAATCCGCCGGCACGCCCGGCGAGTTGGGCTGGCCGAGCGTCAGCGCACCGGAACCGGCTTTCACCAGCAGGCAGTCAGCGTGGCCGTGGTAGCAGCCCTCAAATTTGATGATTTTGTCACGCTGGGTGAAACCGCGCGCCAGGCGGATGGCGCTCATGGTGGCTTCTGTGCCGGAGTTAACCATCCGCACCATATCCATGCTTGGCACCAGCTCGCATACCAGCTCGGCCATCTTCACTTCCATCTCGGTCGGCGCGCCAAAACTCAGGCCGCGCGCGGCGGCTTCGATCACCGCATTGCGAATGGTGGCGTTATTGTGGCCCAGCACCATCGGCCCCCAGGAGCCGACGTAATCGATATAGGCTTTGCCATCGGCATCATACAGATAGGCACCGTCGGCGCGTTCGATGAACAGCGGCACGCCGCCCACGCCGGTAAAGGCACGCACCGGGGAGTTCACGCCGCCCGGGATCAGGCGTTGTGCTTCGGCATACAGGTTTTCTGACTTACTCATGGTTCGGCTCCTGCTGTTCTGGAAAAAATCTGGCGCCATTCTACGGAAGAGCGGCCGGTGAAGAAAGGCGCGCGGCCGCTTGCGCCTGCGACATTGCTATACTTTATGCCATAACTGGCGGCACACAGTGTCAAGGGCGCTACTTGATTGCACTGGACGGCTGGCAGATAATAGCGAAATTGAGGTCGTTTTCTGACCTGGACGTTTACCCGGAGTAAAAGATGAGTGACGACGTAGCCGCGCTGCCTCTGCAGTTCACCGATGCAGCAGCGAAAAAAGTAAAAAACCTGATTGCGGATGAAGAGAATCCGGCGCTGAAACTGCGCGTATACATCACCGGCGGGGGCTGCAGTGGCTTCCAGTATGGTTTTACTTTTGACGATCAAATGAATGACGGCGACATGACCATCGAGAAGCAGGGTGTGGCGCTGGTAGTTGACCCGATGAGCTTGCAGTATCTGGTGGGTGGATCGGTTGACTACACCGAAGGTCTGGAAGGTTCCCGCTTTATCGTGACCAATCCCAACGCCAAAACCACCTGCGGCTGCGGCTCCTCTTTCAGCATCTGATGCTGGGCTGGCTGCCGTTCTGGCAGCCATGATTTACCACTCAATTGTCACTAAGCGAGCCGTTTCACGGCGCATCGCATCGCGGTTCAGTACGCTTTGTGTCACGCGCGGCTGCGCGCTGAAATGCCGGCCACAGTCAACAGACGGCAGCGTCTGCTCACTCGGGCGTGAGATATCGCAGCGGGAGAAAATCGTTAGCGAGACGGCGATAGAGCCCGTGGTGGTTGCCGCACCGATCGGTGCAGCCACGATCAGCCCTATGGCCAGCAGCAGCGCTCTGGTCATGGTGAAATCCTGGTGATGTCAAAAGTGCGCTACGCGCTAAAAGGGCACAGAGCATACGTGGCCGCTGTGCCTTGTTATTTGATTTTCGACATAAATCGTCGAATCTTTAGTCTGGTAATGCTTTATTTTTCGTCGGATGTAAAGCTTCGCACAATTGTTTTGCCGCCAGCAGCAGGCGCGGACCCGGCCGGCTCAGCCAGTCATCGTTAAGCGCAATCACCGGCACGTTAAGCTGCGGCTGCCAGAAGCGCGCGACGCTGGCGGCGCGGCTGGCATCACCGCCCGTGACAATCGCCTGCGGGTGCCGCGTCAGCACCTGCTCCCGGCTCACCTGAGGCCAGCTCACACTGCTGTCAGCAAAGATATTGCGACCGCCGCACAGGGTGATGACCTCATTCTGCAGCGTGCTGCGCGCGGCGGTAAACAGCGGCTGCTGGCCAAACTGCAGAAACAGCGGCACCGGCGTTTGCTGCTGATAGCGCTGACGCAGCGTCTGCAGCTGCTGGTGTAACGCCTGTGCGGCCGCGGTGGCCCGCTGGGGCTGTGGGCTCCAGCGCTGCAGCGCCGCCAGCGCGTCAATCATCTGGTCGAGTGATTGCGGATCGATCCATTCCACATGGATGCCCAGACGCTGCAGCTGCTCCACCTGGCGCAGTGGATTGCCGCCGCGCCAGGCCAGCACCACATCCGGTCTGAGCTGCACAATGCGTTCAACGCGAATGCCCTGCCAGTTCGCCACCTGCTCCAGCTGGCGAGCAGCGGCGGGATAGTCTGACCAGGCGCTCACCGCCACTGGCGTGATGCCGGCGGCAAACGCCAGTTCAGTGAGATGCGGCGACAGGGTAATGACGCGCGGTGCGGCCAGCAGGCTGTGGCACAGCAGCCACAGCCCGAGCAGCAGATATTTAGCCACGCGCCAGCTGAGCCAGCAGGTTTTCCACCATCAGCGACGACTGTTTAGCCGCCACGCTGAGGAACTCTTCGAAACTCAGATGCGACGCTTTATCGGCCACGTCAGAAATAGCGCGTACCACCACGAACGGCACCTTAAACTGATGGCAAACGTGACCAATCGCCGTGGCTTCCATCTCTACCGCAATCGCCTGCGGGAAGGTGCTGCGGATACGCTCCAGCGGTGCGGCGCCATTAATAAAGGCGTCACCGCTGACCACCAGACCGCGCACCGCGTTGAGATCCAGCTGTTTGATCACCTGCTCTGCGGCGGCAATCAGCGCGCTGTCCGCGACAAACGCCGCCGGGCAGCCCGCCATCTGACCAGGCTCATAGCCAAAAGCGGTGACATCGGCATCGTGATAACGCACTTCATCGGACACCACGATATCGCCCACCTGCAGGGTTGGTGCCAGACCGCCTGCGGAACCGGTGTTGATCACCAGATCCGGTTTGCACAGCTCCAGCAGCAGCGTGGTACCCAGCGCCGCCGCGGTTTTGCCGATGCCCGATTTCAGCAGAGCCACCTCAACGCCGTTGAGCGTACCGGTGTAAATTTCGCAGCCGGCCAGCGTCAGCGTCTGACGGTTTTCAATTTTGTCACGCAGCAGTGTGACTTCCTGCTCCATCGCGCCAATAATGCCTGCTTTCATAAAGAATCTCGCTGTAGTTATGGATGTATAAGGCTAAAGTGAGGCATAGTCTAACATGGCTCAATGGGGATCAATTCAGGAAAAAATAAGGGGTAACAATGGCGACGATCAATTTCAGGAAGAAGATCAGTTTCACCCGCCCTTATACCAGCCGCAAAGATCCCGAAGGCGAATACTTTATTACCCGCCACTTTGAAAGCGATCGTGGACGCATTATTAATTCTGCCGCGATTCGCCGTTTGCAACAAAAAACCCAGGTGTTTCCGCTGGAGCGGAATGCGGCCGTGCGCTCGCGCCTGACCCATTCGCTTGAGGTGCAGCAAACCGGGCGTTACATCACCAAAGAGATTCTGCATACGCTGAAAACCCAGGGCGGCGGGCTGGCAGCTTACGGCCTCGATGGCTTTGAGGGCGCGGTCGAGAGCCTGGTGGAGATGGCCTGCCTGCTGCACGACGTCGGCAACCCGCCGTTTGGCCATTTTGGTGAAGCGGCGATCAATGACTGGTTTGATGACAACCTGCCGGCCGAACTGGTGGATCCGCTGGTGGCGGGCGTGGCGGATGACGCGCAGCGTGCCGATTTCGACCGGTTAAATGCAATGATTCGTCAGGATTTGTGCCATTTCGAAGGGAATGCGCAGGCCATTCGGCTGGTGCATACCCTGCTGCAGCTAAATCTTAGCTATGCGCAGGTAGCGTGTATTTTAAAATACACCGCGCCGGCGTGGTGGCAGGGCGATAAGCCGGCGGAGTTCAGCGTATTAATGAAAAAGCCGGGTTTCTATTTATCCGAACGTGAATATGTGGCCGATCTCCGCGCGGCAACGGATATACCTGAGCACCACCGTTATCCGCTGACCTGGATAATGGAAGCGGCTGACGATATCTCCTATTGTATTGCCGACCTCGATGACGCCGTAGAAAAAGACATCTTCACCGTCGATACGCTCTATCATTCTTTGCTCAACGCCTGGGGCCCGGTGAAACCTGGCGACGCGTTTAGCCGCACCATTAATGAAGCGTGGAAAGAGGCGAATCAGAAAAAGCGCCGCAGTATTAGCGATCAATTTTTCATGTCGCTGCGGGTTAACGTCCAGAGCGTGCTGGTCAGCCATGCGGTGCGCCGCTTTGTTGATAATTTACCTGCCATTTTTGCCGGCAACTTTAACCATGCGCTGCTGGAAGACGACGGTGATGAAGGGCGCCTGTTAAAATTATTTAAAACCGTGGCGCGCCAGCAGGTGTTTAATCACCCTGAAGTTGAGCAGCTGGAATTACAGGGTTATCGGGTCATTAAAGGATTACTGGAAATTTATCAGTCGCTGATGCAGCTCGATTATGAACAGTTTACCACGTTAATGAATGAGGATTTTCTCGCGAAACATCCGATCGAAACCCGACTGTTTCATAAACTTTCCGGTAAACATCGCAAAGCTTATCAGCAACAGATGCGTAACCTGGTGGTGCAGCATAAATATCAGCGATTGTTATGGGAACGTTATTATCGCTCGCGGCTGATTCAGGACTATATCAGCGGGATGACGGACAATTACGCCTGGGATGAGTATCGTCGGTTGATGGCGGTGGAATAAGCGCAGTTTTGTAAAGACGAAGAATAAATTTTTACCTTTACCCAATACTTTATCAGGAACTTCGCGCTAAAAACTTAATCTCATCATCACGACCACAGCAATGGTCTGCACGTTAATTTCAGAGAGACACAGACGAATGAAAAAAAGCACATTAATGTTAAGTGCGCTGGCGCTTAGTCTGGGCATGGCGTTAAGCCCTGTCAGTGTTTTCGCGGCGGAGACAGCGTCTTCCTCCAGTCAGCAACTGCCCAGCCTGGCACCCATGCTGGAAAAAGTGATGCCTTCCGTGGTCAGTATCAGCGTGGAAGGCAGCACCACGGTGAAAACCCCGCGCATGCCGCAGCAGTTCCAGCAATTCTTTGGCGATAATTCCCCGTTCTGTCAGGACGGATCGCCGTTCCAGGGTTCACCCATGTGCCAGGGCGGCGGCGGTGACGGTAGCGACGATGGCGCCAACGCGCAGAAGCAGCAGTTCCGCGCGCTGGGTTCCGGCGTAATCATCAACGCCGACAAAGGCTATGTGGTTACCAACAACCACGTGGTAGATAACGCCACCAAAATTCAGGTACAGCTGAGCGATGGCCGTCGCTACGATGCTAAGGTCATCGGCAAAGATCCGCAGTCTGACATCGCGCTGATCCAGCTGCAGGATGCGAAAAACCTGACGGCAATTAAGATCGCAGACTCCGACAATCTGCGCGTCGGTGATTACACCGTGGCCATCGGTAACCCGTACGGCCTGGGCGAAACGGTCACGTCTGGCATCGTCTCGGCGCTGGGGCGCAGCGGCCTTAACGTCGAAAATTACGAAAACTTTATCCAGACCGATGCCGCCATCAACCGCGGCAACTCCGGCGGTGCGCTGGTTAACCTGAACGGCGAGCTGATCGGTATTAACACCGCGATCCTCGCACCGGACGGCGGCAATATCGGTATCGGCTTTGCCATCCCGAGTTCCATGGTGAAAAACCTGACCGCGCAGATGGTGGAGTATGGCCAGGTGAAACGCGGCGAGCTGGGCATTATGGGCACCGAGCTCAACTCCGAGCTGGCTAAAGCGATGAAAGTGGATGCGCAGCGCGGCGCCTTTGTCAGCCAGGTGCTGCCAAACTCCGCGGCGGCGAAAGCCGGCGTGAAAGCGGGCGATGTGGTGGTTTCCATGAACGGTAAAGCGCTGACCAGCTTTGCGGCGCTGCGTGCGGAAGTCGGCTCGCTGCCGGTCGGCACCAAACTGCAGCTGGGCCTGCTGCGCGACGGCAAACCGCTGAACGTGACGGTTGAGCTGCAGCAGAGCTCACAGGATAAAGTGCAGTCCGCGACGATTTACACCGGCATTGAAGGCGCCGATCTCAGCAACGTCGACAGCAACGGCCAGAAGGGCGTGCGCGTGGACAGCGTGAAAGCCGGCAGCGCAGCGGCACGTATCGGCCTGAAGAAAGGCGATGTGATCCTCGGTGTGAACCAGCAGGCGGTAAGCAACCTTGGCGAGCTGCGTAAAATCCTCGACACCAAACCGTCGGTGCTGGCGCTCAACGTCAAGCGCGGCGACAGCAGCCTCTATCTGCTGATGCAGTAATCCTTTTATTGGTCTCTCAGGCGAGCTTCGGCTCGCCTTTTTTATTGCCTGTATGCTGCTGCGCCCCCAGTCATCTGTGCCTTTCCAGTGTGACCGCTGCCGCAATTCCGGTAATCGCCCTGCGGCTATGTGCAGTTGCACAATGCCAGGGGCAATCGGGATGCGTATTCTGTCGGTTCGTCCCGAATTCTGGAGTGTTTGATGGCCACCTATCATCTTGATGCGCGACTGGCTCAGGATATCGTTGCCCGCACCATGAAAATTATCGACAGCAATGTCAATGTGATGGATGCGCGCGGCCGCATTATTGGCAGTGGCGATCGCGAGCGTATTGGCGAATTGCACGAGGGCGCGCTGCTGGTGCTGTCTCAGGGCAGGGTGGTTGATATTGACGAAGCGGTAGCTAAACACCTGCACGGCGTGCGGCCGGGCATCAATTTGCCGCTGCGCATTGACGGCGACATCGTCGGCGTGATTGGCCTCACCGGCCAGCCCAGCACGTTACGCCATTACGGCGAGCTGGTGTGCATGACGGCAGAGATGATGCTGGAACAGGCGCGCCTGCTGCATATGCTGGCGCAGGACAGCCGCCTGCGTGAGGAGCTGGTGCTGAACCTGATCCGCAGCGATACGCTGTCGCCAGCGCTGAACGAATGGGCGCAGCGACTGGGCATCGATCTCAATCAGCCTCGCGTGGTGGCGGTGGTGGAAGTGGACAGCGGACAGCTGGGGGTCGATAGCGCGATGTCGGAGCTGCAGCAATTACAGACGCTGCTGACCACGCCCGATCGCGACAACCTGATCGCCATTGTTTCGCTCACCGAAATGGTGGTGCTGAAGCCAGCGCTGAATGCCCATGGCCGTTACGATCAGGACGATCATCGCCGCCGCGTCGATCAACTGCTGCAGCGTATGAAAGAGAGCGGTCAGGTGCGGATGCGCATCGCGCTCGGCAATTTCTTTACCGGGCCCGGCAGCATTGCGCGCTCTTACCGCACCGCCCGCACCACCATGATGGTGGGCAAACAGCGCATGCCGCAGCAGCGGAGCTTCTTCTATCAGGATCTGGTGCTGCCAGTGCTGCTGGATAGCCTGCGCGGCGGCTGGCAGGCCAGCGAGCTGGCACGTCCGCTGGCAAAACTGAAGAGCATGGACAATAACGGTTTGCTGCGGCGCACGCTGGTTGCGTGGTTCAGCCATAACGTGCAGCCGAGCGCCACAGCGCGCGCGCTGTTTATTCATCGCAATACGCTGGAGTACCGCCTGAACCGCATCTCGGAACTGACCGGCCTTAATCTGGCGAACTTCGACGATCGGCTGCTGCTGTATGTGGCGCTGCAGCTTGATGAGCAGGCATAAAAAAGGCCAGCACTGGCTGGCCTGAGAAGCGGCGGGAATTAGCGACCGTTGCGGGTCAGCTGATCGAGATCGGATTCGATTTCGGCGATTTTGTTCGACACCACGTTCTCCAGATGGCGCAGATCGGCGAGGATTTTGCGCTTCAGATCCACTTCTACCTGATCGCGCTGGCAGATCTGATCCAGTTCGTCGATCACGTAACGCAGGTTAGGGCTGATTTCCTGAATCTCTTTATAACCCTGGGTGGTGTGATCGGCCACCACGGTTTTGCGCTGACGCGGGTATTTAAACTTCACGCTTTTGGCGAAGAACTCGCCCTTGTCTTTGCGGAAGTAGATTTTCAGGATGTCGTTGTTGGCTTCCTGACGCAGGCTGTAGCGGTCAATGTCTTCAGGATTGCTGATACCTAAGCTTTTCAGGTTGTCGTACATAGCGTTTATATTCCATCTGAGAGTGAGTGAGCGCGCAGGATTATCATTATCATTCGGCTGCGTAATAAGCGCAACGAACCGAACGCTTACGGCATACTTAATCAACTGTAGACACAAAAACCGGGATGAACAGTGCGCGACCGGAGTTAACTGGCGCGGATTATGACCTGTTTGAAAAACAAACGCACCTGTTAATTCGCGGCGCGAAACAGGTAATAGCGGCAGGAGTGTAAAGAAAAAATGACGGGCCTGAATACAGGCCCGTGGGCATAAAAATAAGCGGGAAGAAAAAACTTAATCGATGGTGCGCAGCAGTTCGTTGATGCCGGTTTTTGCCAGCGTTTTGGCGTCGACTTTCTTCACGATCACCGCACAGTACAGGCTGTAGCTGCCATCTTTAGACGGCAGGTTACCGGAAACCACCACCGAACCCGCCGGTACGCGGCCGTAGTGCACTTCGCCGGTTTCACGGTCATAAATTTTGGTGCTCTGGCCGATGTAAACGCCCATGGAGATCACCGAACCTTCTTCGACGATCACGCCTTCAACGATCTCAGAACGGGCACCGATAAAGCAGTTATCTTCGATGATAGTTGGATTGGCCTGCAGCGGTTCCAGCACGCCGCCGATGCCAACGCCGCCGGACAGGTGCACGTTTTTACCAATCTGCGCACAGGAGCCGACAGTGGCCCAGGTATCTACCATGGTGCCTTCATCGACATACGCACCGATGTTGACATAGGACGGCATCAGCACGGTGTTGCGCGCGATGAATGCACCCTGACGCACCGCCGCCGGTGGCACGACGCGGAAGCCGGCGCTTTTAAAGCGCGCTTCATCCCAGCCGGCAAATTTCATCGGCACTTTGTCGTAGAAGCGGGTCTCTGCTCCGTCGATCACCTGGTTGTCGTTGATACGGAACGACAGCAGTACCGCTTTTTTCAGCCACTGATGCGTTACCCATTCGCCGTTGATCTTTTCTGACACGCGCAGTTCACCGCTGTCCAGCAGGCCAATCACCTGGTTGATCGCTTCACGGGTGGCGCTGTCCACGCTGGTCGGCGTAATGTCGGCGCGGCGTTCAAAGGCAGATTCGATAACGCTCTGTAACTGTTGCATATTTAATTCCTGAGTCTGTCATTGCGGATGCACGCCAGCTGGCGTGCAGAGTAAAATTATCGGGCAAACATCCTTCATGCTGCAGAACGGTGGCGCGCCTATCGGAGCGAGATCCACGGATGGGTCGGGTCACCAGGCCAATGCATCGGCAACGTGAAGAATGGAAGCCGGGTCACATTTTATCGTTTGGATTAAGTACCTCTGTCAACCGTTGTTGCAGCACGGAGCGCATTTCGGCATCCAGCGCACGTCGTTCGCTGTTGGCAAGGATGAACAAATCCTCCACCCGTTCGCCGATGGTACTGATGCGGGCGCCGTGCAGCGAAACACCGAGGTCAGCAAACACTTCGCCCACGCGCGCCAGCAAACCTGGCTGGTCCAGCGCCACCAGCTCCAGATAGCTGCGGCGGTCGGTATGGGTGGGCAAAAAGTTGACTTCGGTATCGACGCTGAAGTGTTTCAGACGTGACGACGGCCGGCGCGTACGCGGTGGCACCCACTGCGTTTGGGTGATCGCCTGCTCCAGCGCCTGAATAATCAGCGGATGGCGATCCGCTGCCAGCGGACTGCCGTCCGGCTCCAGCACAATAAAGGTGTCCATGGCCATGCCGTCGCGGCTGGTAAAGATCTGCGCATCGTGCACGCTCAGATTACGGCGGTCGAGCTCTCCGGCTACGGCGGCAAACAGGTACGGGCGATCCGGGCTCCAGATGAAGATCTCGGTGCCGCCGCGCGTGGCCTGCGGGCTCACCAGCACCAGCGGTTTGCTGAGGTCATGATTGATCAGATGCCGCGCGTGCCACGCCAGCTGGTTGGGCGTATGGCGCAGGAAGTAGTCGGCGCGGCAGCGGCTCCAGATATGGTGCAGGCGCTCTTCGTTGAGATTTTCCATGCGCAGCAGCGCCAGCGCCTGCAGCCGGTGATGACGCACGCGCTCGCGCAGATCCGGGCTGTTCTCCATACCGCGGCGCAGCTGTTTTTCGGTGGCGAAGAACAGCTCACGTAGCAGGCTCTGTTTCCAGCTGTTCCACAGGCTTTCATTGGTGGCACAGATGTCGGCAACTGTCAGGCAGGCCAGATAGCGCAGCCGGTTTTCATTTTGCATCACTTCAGCAAACTGCTGAATCACCGTGGGGTCCTGAATGTCGCGACGCTGAGCAGTCACCGACATCAGCAGGTGATGACGCACCAGCCACGCCACCAGCTGCATTTCGCGCGAATTGAGGCCGTGCAGCTCAGCAAAGTCCAGCGCGTCCTGCGCGCCGAGAATCGAGTGGTCGCCGCCGCGCCCTTTAGCGATATCGTGCAGCAGCGCAGCCATCAGCAGCAGCTCCGGCTGCGGCAGGCGCGGCCACAGCTCGACGCACAGCGGGTGCATCGGGCGCGTGGCTTCGTCGGCAAAACTTTCCAGCTTCTGCAACACGCGGATGGTGTGCTCATCCACGGTGTAGGCATGGAACAGGTCGAACTGCATCTGGCCGACAATATTGCCCCACAGCGGCGTATAAGCCCACAGTACGCTGTGGCGATGCATCGGCAGCAGCGCGCGCTTTACCGCGCCTGGATGGCGCAGAATCGCCATAAAGGTGCGGCGCGCTTCGGGGATCTGACACAGCGGCTGTTGCAGATGACGGCGGGCGTAGCGCAGCTGGCGCAGCGTGGTGGAATAGATGCCGGTGATGGTTTCGTTACGCACCATCACGTAAAACATGCGCAGAATCGCCTGCGGCTCGCGCTCAAACAGCGTGGGATCGCGCAGGTCAATCAGATTACCGCGCAGCTGAAAATCCTCATCGATGCTGCGCGGCTTCTCGGTGGTCGACAGCGCCAGAATGGCTTCGTCAAACAGCTGCAGCAGCATCTGGTTCAGCTCGCCGATACGGCGCGTGACGCGATAGAAATCTTTCATCATGCGCTCAACCGGCTCATTGCCTTCGCCGCCATAGTTGAGGCGCTGTGCCACGTTGAGCTGGCGATCGAACAGTAAGCGGTTATCGTAGCGCGGCAGCGTCAGGTGCAGCGCGAAACGGATGCGCCAGAGAAATTCCTGGCACTCATTGATCTCATTGCGTTCGGCTTCAGTGAGAAAGCCAAAGCCGACCATCTCATCCATGGTGGTGGCGCCAAAGTGGCGGCGCGCGACCCACTGCAGAGTATGAATGTCGCGCAGCCCGCCCGGGCTGCTTTTGATATCCGGTTCGAGGTTGTAGCTGGTGCCGTGATAGCGCTGATGGCGTTCCAGCTGCTCCTCAATTTTGGCGGCGAAGAAGCGTGACGACGGCCAGAAACCGTCGCTGAAGATATTCTTTTGCAGTTCGAGAAACAGCGCCACGTCGCCGGTCAGCATGCGCGACTCAATCAGGTTGGTGGCGACGGTGAGATCCGACAAGCCCTCCAGCAAACACTCTTCCAGCGTGCGTACGCTGTGGCCGACCTCCAGCTTGAGATCCCACATCAGCGTCAGTAATTCTGAGGTGCGCTGCGCGGCAGCTTCGTCCAGTGGCTGACGGCTCAGGATCAGCACGTCGATGTCCGACAGCGGATGCAGCTCACCGCGGCCATAGCCGCCCACCGCCACCAGCGCAATCTCTTTCATCTGGTCAAAGCCAAACAGTCGCCATAGCCGGCGCAGCAGGCGATCGATAAACAGCGTGCGCGCATCAATCAGTGATTCAATATCGCTGCCGGCGTCAAAAGCGCTGCCCAGATGCTGCTGGAACTGTTCAAGATACTGTTTGAGTTTGTCGCGCGTCAGCGCGTCGTCTGGCCAGCTGGCGGGGGAATCGGTCAGGCCTTTGTGTACTGCTTCGGTCACGCTACCACTCATCAACATGCCTCTTCTGCGCCATAAAAAGCGGGCTTAACGCCGTGATGCCGTTCAGTTAGCCACCGTCCGTGACATCACCGCAGTAGCGGCGCGGGTTAACGCGCAACTGATGGCGCCGCTACGGGAGGTGCAGGGATGGTGAACCTAAACTGACAGGCGTTCGTTTTGAGCCGGCCTGTTATCCTGATGACGAGCGTTACGCGTTGTTTTCCAGCACCGCTGGAATAGTGTCGTCGGCGCGCAGCGTCAGGATTTCACAGCCGTTTTCCGTCACCACAATAGTATGCTCATACTGTGCGGACAAGCTGCGATCTTTGGTTTTCACCGTCCAGCCATCTTTCATGGTGCGGATGCGATAATCACCGGCGTTTACCATCGGTTCGACGGTAAACGTCATGCCAGCCTGCAGCACCACGCCGCTGTCGTCGGCATCGTAATGCAGCACCTGCGGCTCTTCATGGAAGCCTTTACCGATGCCGTGTCCGCAATACTCGCGAACCACGGAAAAATCCTGTGCTTCCACGTATTTCTGAATCGCCCGGCCCAGTTCACGCAGGCGAATGCCCGGCTTCACCAGACGCAGCGCAATGTACAGGCTCTCCTGCGTAACCCGGCACAGGCGCTCGCCCTGAATCGTCGGTTTACCGACGATGAACATCTTTGACGTATCACCATGGTATTCATCTTTGATCACCGTGACGTCGACGTTAACGATATCGCCGTCTTTCAGCACGCGATCGTCGCTGGGAATACCGTGACATACCACTTCGTTGACCGAAATACACACCGATTTCGGGAAGCCGTGGTAGCCGAGACAGGCTGAAATGGCCTGCTGCTTTTCGGTGATGTGCTGGTGGCACAGACGGTCAAGCTCGCCGGTGGTGACGCCCGGCACGACGTGTGGAGCGATCATCTCCAGCACTTCTGCAGCCAGACGGCCCGCCACGCGCATTTTTTCGATTTCTTCTGGGGTTTTGATTGAAATGGCCATTAAATAATCCGCAATCGCCGCAATTTTCGACAATAATGAGTTCTGTGGCAGTCATGTTAGCAGTCAGCAAATAGGCTGCCAAATCGGGATTACAGCGTGCCGCTCATGTTAACAACTGTTGGCGTATTCCTGCGCATTGTGGTATAAAGCGCGCCGACGATTCTCTGTCACCTCGTATGAGAGGGCAGGAAACGCATAAATCTCATTATGTGTACTAAAACACACATGTATCGACACGTACGCCGGGGTGCCTCGTAAGAGGTCGGTTGTATGGGATACATGGAGGCCCAACCCCAAACAAACTTTTAGAGGTAATCATGGCAACTGTTTCCATGCGCGACATGCTCAAGGCTGGTGTTCACTTCGGTCACCAGACCCGTTACTGGAACCCAAAAATGAAGCCATTCATTTTCGGTGCGCGTAACAAAGTTCACATCATCAACCTTGAGAAAACCGTACCAATGTTCAACGAAGCCCTGGCTGAGCTGAACAAGATCTCTTCCCGTAAAGGTAAGATTCTGTTTGTTGGTACCAAGCGCGCTGCTGCCGAAGCGGTAAAAGAGTCTGCACTGAGCTGCGACCAGTTCTTCGTTAACCACCGCTGGCTGGGTGGTATGCTGACCAACTGGAAAACCGTTCGTCAGTCAATCAAACGCCTGAAAGATCTGGAAACTCAGTCTCAGGACGGTACTTTCGACAAACTGACCAAGAAAGAAGCACTGATGCGTGCTCGTGAGCTGGCCAAGCTGGAAAACAGCCTGGGCGGTATCAAAGATATGGGCGGTCTGCCGGATGCACTGTTCGTTGTTGACGCTGACCACGAACACATCGCAATCAAAGAAGCAAACAACCTGGGTATCCCGGTATTTGCTATCGTTGATACTAACTCTGATCCAGACGGCGTTGATTTCGTTATCCCAGGTAACGACGATGCGATCCGTGCTGTAAGCCTGTACCTGACTGCCGTTGCCACTACCGTGCGCGAAGGCCGTTCACAGGACCTGGCTGAGCAGGCTGAAGAAGCTGCTGAAGCTTAATAAGGTTCGCTCTTTCTGAGAGCCCTTAGACATCAGATGTGATCTGTTAAGGGGCCGTGAAGGCCCCTTTATTTATCTCACTTAGTCACGCACCCTGTTCGGGCTGGCGGGGCAAGTAAATTTTCCGCAACAAGTTTCTGACAGTGTGAAAGCACTGCGAGACGAATCGAGGATTCTGGAATGGCTGAAATTACCGCTGCACTGGTAAAAGAACTGCGCGAGCGTACTGGCGCAGGCATGATGGACTGCAAAAAAGCGCTGACCGAAGCGAACGGCGACATTGAGCTGGCGATCGAGAACATGCGTAAGTCTGGTGCGATCAAAGCTGCTAAGAAAGCAGGCAACGTGGCTGCTGACGGCGTGATCAAAACCAAAATCGCTGACGGCTACGCCGTGATTCTGGAAGTGAACTGCCAGACTGACTTCGTGGCAAAAGATGCCGGTTTCCAGGCCTTTGCTGACAAAGTGCTGGACGCTGCTGCTGCCGGTAAAGTGACTGATGTGGAAGTTCTGAAAGCGCAGTTCGAAGAAGAGCGCGTGGCACTGGTTGCGAAAATCGGTGAGAACATCAACATCCGTCGTGTTGCTGTGCTCGAAGGTGCTGAGCTGAACGGCTATCTGCACGGCGCACGTATCGGCGTACTGGTTTCTACCACCGGCGCTGATGAAGAGCTGAGCAAGCAGATTGCGATGCACGTTGCTGCCAGCAAGCCAGAGTTCGTGAAGCCAGAAGACGTTTCTGCTGACGTGGTTGAGAAAGAGTACCAGGTTCAGCTGGACATCGCGATGCAGTCTGGCAAGCCAAAAGAGATCGCAGAGAAGATGGTTGAAGGCCGTATGAAGAAATTCACCGGCGAAGTCTCTCTGACCGGTCAGGCTTTCGTTATCGATCCGAGCAAAACTGTTGGCCAGGCGCTGAAAGAGAAAGGCGCTGACGTGATCAACTTCATCCGCTTCGAAGTGGGCGAAGGCATTGAGAAAGTCGAATCTGACTTTGCAGCCGAAGTTGCTGCCATGTCCAAACAGTCTTAATGGTTTGCAGGAACCGCCGAGAGGCGGTTCTTTTTTGTCTGCGTTTTGGCGCAGCAATTTTCAGTCTCATCCCAATAGCTTTTCTCACGCGCTAAGCGGATGATCGATCAGATTTAACTTCTCATTCATCTTATCTTCCAGGAAGAATTGACCATGGCGACCAACGCAAAACCTGTATATCAACGTATCTTACTGAAACTGAGCGGCGAAGCACTGCAGGGTGCCGAAGGTTTTGGTATCGACGCGAGCGTGCTTGACCGTATGGCGCAAGAGGTGAAAGAGCTGGTTGAGCTGGGCATTCAGGTGGGTGTGGTAATTGGTGGCGGTAACCTGTTCCGTGGCGCGGGTCTGGCGCAGGCAGGTATGAACCGCGTGGTCGGCGACCACATGGGGATGCTGGCGACCGTGATGAACGGCCTGGCAATGCGTGACGCACTGCACCGTGCGTACGTCAACGCGCGCCTGATGTCGGCGATTCCGCTGAACGGCGTGTGTGATAACTACAGCTGGGCAGAAGCCATCAGCCTGCTGCGCAATAACCGCGTGGTGATTTTCTCTGCCGGTACCGGCAACCCGTTCTTTACCACCGACTCAGCGGCCTGCCTGCGCGGCATCGAAATCGAAGCGGACGTGGTACTGAAAGCTACCAAGGTCGACGGCGTCTACTCAGCCGACCCGGTGAAAAATCCGGATGCCACGCTGTATGAACAGCTGACCTACGGTGAAGTGCTGGAAAAAGAGCTGAAAGTGATGGATCTGGCCGCCTTTACGCTGGCGCGCGACCATCAACTGCCGATCCGCGTCTTCAATATGAACAAGCCTGGCGCGCTGCGTCGCGTAGTGATGGGTGAAAAAGAAGGCACCCTGATTACGCATTAATACCCGACGCAGGATAAAATAAGGTATATTCTGTTGGCGCGCTGCACTGCTGTCGCGCAGCATTCAGGATGATCGATGTTTATCGATACCGTTTCCGTTCCGCTGCGTCCGGAAGTGGCCAGGTCAAACCGAATCCAAGGGTTTCAACGTGATTAACGATATTAAAAAAGATGCTGAAACGCGCATGGACAAATGCGTGGAAGCATTCAAAAACACCATCAGCAAAGTGCGCACCGGTCGTGCTTCGCCTTCACTGCTCGACGGCATCGTTGTGGAATATTACGGTACGCCAACGCCGCTGCGTCAGCTGGCCAGCGTCACCGTTGAAGATTCACGCACGCTGAAAATCAACGTGTTCGATCGCTCAATGGGTCCGGCAGTCGAGAAAGCCATCATGGCTTCTGACCTCGGCCTCAACCCAAGCTCAGCCGGTAGCGACATCCGTGTTCCACTGCCTGCGCTGACCGAAGAGCGTCGTAAAGATCTGATCAAGGTTGTGCGTGGCGAAGCCGAGCAGGGCCGTGTTTCCGTGCGCAACGTGCGCCGTGACGCGAACGACAAGATCAAGGCGCTGCTGAAAGACAAAGAGATCAGCGAAGACGACGAACGTCGCTCGCAGGACGAGATCCAGAAAATGACTGACGTTCGCATCAAGCACGTTGATGCGGCGCTGGCCGAGAAAGAGAAGGAACTGATGGAATTCTGATTCCGTCATTTGCCTGACAAAACGCCGTTCAGAGACGTAGTACGACTCTGGCGGCGTTTTACATTGTGCCCGCCGTACGCGCGGGCGCGCACCACGACTTCACAGGGACAGCACCATGAAGCGATTAACTCTGCTGGGTTCGACCGGCTCAATTGGCACCAGCACGCTGGCGGTAGTGGCAGCGCATCCTGAGCGCTATCAGGTGACTGCGCTGGTGGCTGGTCAGAATGTGGCGCTGATGGCCGAACAGTGTCAGCAATTTAAACCGCGCTACGCGGCGATGTCCGACGACGCTTCCGCTGCGGCGCTGCGTGAACGACTGAAAGCACTCAACATCGATACGGAAGTGCTCTCCGGCGTTCAGGCCGCCTGCGAACTGGCCGCACTGGATGAGGTCGATCAGGTGATGGCCGCTATTGTGGGCGCTTCCGGTTTACAACCGACGCTGGCCGCCATTCGCGCTGGCAAAACCGTCCTGCTTGCCAATAAAGAATCGCTTGTCACATGCGGCCGTTTGTTTATGGAGGCGGTACGCCAGCATCAGGCGCAGCTGCTGCCGGTCGACAGCGAGCACAACGCCATTTTTCAGAGTTTGCCCGCTTCCATACAGCATCAGTTGGGGTACGCTGATCTGCGGGAGAATGGCATCGAGTCGATTCTCCTTACGGGATCGGGTGGTCCTTTTCGTGACACGCCATTAGCCGAGCTGGCCGCTATGTCGCCAGATCAGGCCTGTGCGCATCCGAACTGGTCAATGGGGCGTAAAATCTCCGTTGATTCGGCCACCATGATGAATAAAGGTCTTGAATACATTGAAGCCCGCTGGCTGTTCAACGCCACCGACGCACAAATGGAGGTCATCCTGCATCCGCAGTCGGTGATTCACTCCATGGTGCGATACTGCGATGGTAGCGTGCTGGCACAGCTGGGTTCACCCGATATGCGCACGCCAATCGCCCACAGCATGGCCTGGCCGGCACGTATTACCGCAGGCGTAACGCCGCTTGATTTCACCCGAATGAAGGCGCTGACGTTTGCTGAGCCGGACTACGCACGCTATCCCTGCCTGAAGCTGGCAATCGATGCATGCGCAACCGGACAGGCGGCCACCACCACGCTGAACGCAGCCAATGAAGTCGCGGTAGCGGCATTTCTGCAGCATCAGATTCGCTTTACCGATATCGCGGCCATCAACAGTGAAGTGCTGGCAACCCTGCAGTGTCAGGAGCCGGGCAGCGTGGATGACGTGATGGAGATTGATCGGATCGCACGCGTGCGGGCTACGGCGTTGCTGCCGCGCTTTCGTTTAGCCGGTTGATGGTGGCGCTATTTGTTCGCTCAGGGTGAAAATGGTATAGTCGCTCGCTCGCGTTTTACGGCCCGACATTGTTTCGATGTCATCCGGTGAGGTTACCGGCGTTTGCCGCAGGCGCAATGTATTCAGAAACCACAGCATTTCTGATGAAAGGAATTATTACGCGTTATGTCGTCCAACAATCACAATACAATCGATGACGGGTCGTACTGCACGCCACGTCACGTGGCCATCATTATGGATGGTAATGGTCGCTGGGCAAAAAATCAGGGCAAACTGCGTATTTCAGGCCACAAAGCCGGGGTAAAATCAGTACGCCGGGCCGTCAGCTTTGCGGTCAGCAACAAGCTGGAAGCGCTCACGCTCTATGCGTTCAGCAGTGAAAACTGGAGCCGACCGGTACAGGAAGTGACGGCCTTAATGGAATTGTTTGTCTGGGCGCTCGACAGCGAAGTCAAAAGCCTGCACAAGCACAATGTGCGTCTGCGCATTATTGGTGATATCAGCCGTTTCAATAACCGCATTCAGGAACGCATTCGCCGCGCCGAGGAACTGACTCAGCAAAATGATGGACTCACCCTCAACATTGCTGCCAACTATGGCGGCCGTTGGGATATTATCCAGGGTGTAAAAAAACTGGCTGAACAGGTTCAGGAAGGACTGCTACGTCCTGACCAGATAACTGAAGAAAATCTGGCTCCGCATCTGTGTATGCAGGAGCTGGCGCCGGTGGATTTAGTGATAAGGACCGGGGGAGAGCATCGGATCAGCAACTTCCTGCTGTGGCAGATCGCCTATGCTGAGTTTTGGTTTACCGATGTTCTCTGGCCTGATTTTGATGAACACGTTTTTGAAGGTGCACTGAATGCATTCTCTCTGCGGGAGCGACGCTATGGCGGCGCTGCACCAGGCGGCGCCTGAGCAACCTGGGGGTAACCTTTGCTGAAGTCTCGTCTGATCACCGCGTTTATTCTGATTCCGCTGGTGATCGCTGCTCTGTTTTGGTTGCCGCTGTCCGGTTTTGCGATTACCACCATCATCATCTGCATGCTTGCCGCCTGGGAGTGGGGGCAGCTGGCGGGGATGGCAACGCGTCAGCAGCGTATCTGGCTGGCGGTGCTATGCGGCCTGCTGCTGGCGGTGATGCTGTTCACCCTGCAACCCTATCAACGTAATCTGCACCAGTTCCAGATGGAGAGCTCGCTCTGGGCCTCGCTGGGCTGGTGGATTGTCGCGCTGTTTCTCGTGCTGTTTTATCCGGCCTCCGCTGCGCTGTGGCGCGCATCGCGTCCGCTGCGCCTGCTGTTTGGCGTGCTGACCGTGGTGCCGTTCTTCTGGGGCATGATGGCGCTGCGCCAGTATCACTATGACACCGATCATTTCGCCGGCGCCTGGTGGCTGCTGTTCGTGATGTTCCTCGTCTGGGGCGCGGATTCCGGTGCTTACATGTTTGGTCGTCTGTTCGGCAAGCATAAGCTGGCGCCGAAAGTCTCGCCGGGCAAAACCTGGGAAGGCTTCTTTGGCGGACTGCTGTCATCGGCGATTATCGCCTGGCTGTTTGCGCTGCTGGCCCCGCTGTCGGTGGCGCCGGGCACGCTGATTATCTGCGCCGTGATTGCCACGCTGGCCTCCGTGCTGGGCGATCTCACGGAAAGTATGTTCAAACGTGAAGCCGGTATCAAAGACAGCGGTAACCTGATTCCGGGGCACGGTGGTATCCTCGATCGCATTGATAGCCTGACAGCCGCGGTGCCGGTATTTGCCTGCCTGCTGCTGCTGGTGTTCCGCACCCTCTGAGGATAAGCGACGATGTTGAGCATACTCTGGAGTTTTGTCGCTTTTATCGTGGCGCTCGGCGTGCTGATTACGGTGCACGAGTTCGGCCACTTCTGGGTGGCGCGTCGCTGCGGTGTCAAAGTAGAACGCTTCTCGATCGGTTTCGGCAAAGCCCTGTGGCGTCGCACTGACCGCCAGGGCACGGAATACGTGATCGCGCTGATTCCGCTCGGTGGCTACGTCAAAATGCTCGACGAGCGCGTAGAGAGTGTGCCCGCTGAGCTGCGTCATCAGGCCTTCAACAATAAAACCGTGCTGCAGCGTGCCTCAATCATTGCCGCCGGTCCCATCGCCAATTTCATCTTTGCCGTATTTGCCTACTGGGTGGTGTTCATCCATGGTGTGCCGGGTGTTCGCCCGGTGGTCGGCGAAATTATGAGCGGTTCCGTCGCGGCAGAAGCGCAAATTACCTCCGGCATGGAACTTAAAGCGGTTGACGGTATCGAAACGCCTGACTGGGATGCTGTGCGCCTGGCGCTGATTGGTAAAATCGGCGACAGCAGCGCCACGCTGACCGTGTCACAGTTTGGTCAGCAGGCGACGCAGCAGAAGCAGCTCAATCTGCGTGACTGGCAATTTGAACCGGACAAACAGGACCCGGTGGTCGCTTTAGGTATTCGACCGCGCGGGCCGCAAATCGAAACCACGCTGGCAGAAGTGCAGGCGCGTTCACCGGCAAGTGCTGCCGGTTTGCAAGCCGGCGACAGGATCGTTAAAGTCGATGGTCAGCCATTAACGCAATGGCAGGTTTTTGCGGCTCAGGTTCGGGATAATCCCGGCAAAAACATGGCGCTGGAGGTTGAGCGTAACGGTGAACCGTTAACGCTGACGCTAACGCCGGAAGCGAAACCGGGCAACGCAGCGGAAGGTTTTGCCGGGGTGATCCCGCGTGTGATCCCGCTGCCGGATGAGTACAAAACGGTAAAACAGTACGGACCTTTCGCCGCGATTGGTGAAGCCGGTGTCAAAACCTGGCAACTGATGAAGCTGACGGTTTCGATGCTGGGCAAGTTGATAACCGGGGACGTCAAGCTGAATAACCTGAGCGGGCCAATTTCGATTGCGCAGGGTGCCGGATTATCAGCTGAATATGGGGTGATTTATTACCTGATGTTCCTCGCGCTGATTAGCGTCAACTTAGGGATCATCAATCTGTTCCCTCTGCCGGTTTTAGATGGTGGACATCTGCTCTTTCTGGCGATCGAAAAGATCAAAGGTGGACCGGTGTCCGAGCGAGTTCAGGACTTCAGTTATCGCATCGGCTCAATTTTGCTGGTGCTTTTAATGGGGCTTGCACTTTTCAATGATTTCTCTCGCCTGTAATCGCTGGAACGCAGACAGGCGCGGGATGTGTTAGGAAAACGCATAACAACGATGGCGATGAAAAAGTTGCTCATAGCGTCGCTGCTGTTTAGCAGCGCCACCGTTTACGGTGCAGACGATTTCGTAGTGAAGGACATTCATTTCGAAGGTCTACAGCGAGTCGCCGTCGGCGCGGCTCTGCTCAGCATGCCGGTACGCGTCGGTGATACGGTGAATGATGATGACATCAGAAACACCATTCGCTCACTGTTCGCTACCGGTAACTTTGAAGATGTCCAGGTTCTGCGTGACGGCACCACCCTGATTGTTCAGGTGAAGGAACGTCCGACCATTGCCAGCATCACCTTCTCCGGTAACAAAGCGGTGAAAGAGGATCAGCTGAAGGAGAACCTTGAGGCCTCCGGTGTGCGCGTCGGCGAAGCGCTTGACCGCACCACGCTCTCTTCCATCGAGAAGGGGCTGGAGGACTTTTACTACAGCGTCGGTAAATATACCGCCAGCGTTAAAGCCATCGCAACGCCGCTGCCGCGTAACCGTGTCGATCTTAAATTCGTCTTCCAGGAAGGCGTCTCGGCCAAGATCCAGCAGATCAACATTGTCGGCAACAAAGCGTTCAGCTCAGACGAACTGATCTCCCGCTTCCAGCTGCGCGATGAAGTGCCGTGGTGGAACGTGGTGGGCGATCGTAAATACCAGAAACAGAAACTGGCGGGCGATCTCGAAACCCTGCGCAGCTTCTATCTGGATCGCGGTTATGCGCGTTTCAATATTGATTCCACGCAGGTGAGCCTGACGCCGGACAAGAAAGGCATCTACATCACCGTCAACATCACTGAAGGCGATCAGTACAAGATTGCCGGCGTGATCGTCAACGGCAGCATGGCGGGTCACTCGGCGGAAATTGAGCACCTGACGCAGATTCCTAACGGTGAGCTGTATAACGGCACCAAAGTCACCCAGATGGAAGATGACATTAAGAAGCTGCTGGGCCGTTATGGCTACGCCTATCCACGCGTGGTGACGCAGCCGGAAATCAACGATGCGGATAAAACCGTTAAGCTGCACATCAACGTTGATGCCGGTAACCGTTACTACGTGCGTAAAGTGCGTTTTGAAGGTAACGACACCTCGAAAGATGCCGTACTGCGCCGCGAAATGCGTCAGATGGAAGGCGCATGGCTGGGCAGCGACCTCGTCGATCAGGGCAAAGAGCGCCTGAACCGTACCGGTTACTTCGAAACCGTGGACGTTGATACCCAGCGCGTTCCGGGCTCGCCAGACCAGGTTGACGTGGTTTACAAAGTCAAAGAGCGTAACACCGGTACCTTCAACTTTGGTGTTGGTTACGGTACGGAGAGTGGCGTCAGCTTCCAGGTCGGCGTGACCCAGGAGAACTGGCTCGGCACCGGTAATACCGTCGGCATCAGCGGTACCAAGAACGACTACCAGACTTACGCAGAATTCTCACTCACCGATCCGTACTTCACGGTGGACGGTGTGAGCCTCGGCGGCCGCCTCTTCTACAACGACTTTAAAGCGGATGATGCTGATCTCTCCGACTACACCAACAAAAGTTACGGTGTGGACGGTACGCTCGGCTTCCCGGTTAACGAAAACAACACGCTGCGCGTTGGCTTAGGTTATGTGCACAATGACCTGTCCAACATGCGTCCGCAGGTGGCGATGTGGCGTTACCTTGACTCGGTGGGTCGTCATCAGGGGCTAAATGATGACGGTGATTTCTCTGCGGATGACTTCACCTTCAACTACGGCTGGACGTACAACACGCTCGATCGTGGTTTCTTCCCGACGCGCGGTAACCGTACCAACCTGAACGGTAAAGTGACCATTCCGGGCTCTGATAACTCGTTCTATAAAGCGACGCTGGACACCCAACAGTACGTGCCGCTGAACCGTGATGGCACCTGGGTGGTGCTGGGTCGTGGCCGTGTTGGCTACGGTGACGGACTCGGTGGCAAAGAGATGCCGTTCTATGAGAACTTCTACGCCGGCGGTTCCAGCACCGTGCGTGGCTTCCAGTCCAACACCATTGGTCCGAAAGCCGCTTACCTGAACGATCGTTCGTCGAGCTGTAATCTGACCGATCCGGACGGCATCTGTAAGTCTGACGATGCGGTGGGCGGTAACGCCATGGCGATCGCCAGCCTTGAGCTGATTACGCCAACGCCGTTCCTGAGCGAAAAATATGCAAACTCAGTACGTACCTCGGTATTTATGGATGCCGGTACCGTCTGGGATACCAAGTGGCAGAACACCGCGGAAACCCGCGCGGCGGGCATTCCGGACTACAGCGACCCGAACAACATTCGCGTCTCTGCCGGTCTTGCGCTGCAGTGGATGTCGCCACTTGGACCACTGGTGTTCTCCTACGCACAGCCAGTGAAAAAAGTCGAGGGAGACAAAGCAGAACAGTTCCAGTTTAACATCGGTAAAACCTGGTAAGGTTCTGAGCACGGAAGCAGAGTCGTAGTACGGCATCGCGCCGGCGCCAGACGGGAGCCGGACGATGCCAACACTGTGTCGCTGACACAAACGTTGATGGTAAGGAGTTTATAGTGAAAAAGTTGTTGTGTGCCGCAGGTCTGGGTCTTGCTTTAGCGGTTTCCGCGGGCGTTCAGGCTGCTGACAAAATTGCAGTGGTAAACGTGTCCAGCATTTTCCAACAGTTACCGCAACGTGCGACCGTTGCTAAACAGCTGGAAAACGAATTCAAGGGCCGTGCCACTGAGCTGCAGAGCCAGGAGCGCGATCTGCAGACTAAAATGCAGAAACTGCAGCGTGATGGTTCAACCATGAAGGCCAGCGACCGCAGCCGCATGGAAAAAGACATCATGTCACAGCGCGAAGCGTTCTCGACGAAAGCGCAGGCTTTCGATCAGGATAACCGCCGTCGTCAGATGGAAGAGCGTAACAAACTGCTGAGCCGTATTCAGGACGCAGTGAAGAAAGTGGCGGACAGCGAAGGGTATGACGTGGTAATCGACGCCAATGCCGTTGCCTATGCTTCTAACGCGAAAGACATTACTGCTGACGTGCTGAAACAGGTTAAATAATCGATGTCATCAATTCGACTGGCTGATTTAGCCCAGCAGTTGGATGCAGAATTGCACGGAGATGGCGATATCGCCATCTCCGGCATTGCTTCTATGCAATCCGCCACCCCTGGTCAAATCACTTTTCTTGCCAACAGCCGCTACCGCGAGCAGCTCGCACAGGTTCAGGCCTCAGCCGTGGTGCTGACGGAAGCGGATCTGGAGTGGTGTAAAACCGCCGCGCTGGTGGTGAAAAACCCTTACCTGACTTATGCCCGCATGGCACAACTGCTGGACACCACGCCGCAGCCCGCGCAAAATATCGCGCCCAGCGCCGTGATCGATCCGAGCGCGAAGCTGGGGAACAATGTCTCGGTGGGCGCTAACGCGGTCATCGAGTCCGGCGTTGAGTTGGGTGATGACGTGGTGATTGGCGCCGGCTGCTTTGTCGGCAAGCGCACGCGCATTGGCCGTGGTTCCCGTTTGTGGGCCAACGTTACGGTTTATCATGAGATCCAGATTGGTCAGGATTGTCTGATTCAGTCTGGCACCGTGATTGGTGCCGATGGTTTCGGTTATGCTAACGACCGCGGCAACTGGGTGAAAATTCCTCAGCTGGGCACCGTGGTGATTGGCGATCGGGTAGAAATTGGTGCCTGTACCACGATCGATCGCGGTGCGCTGGATAACACTCTGATCGGCAATGGTGTTATCATAGACAACCAGTGTCAGATTGCGCATAACGTCGTGATTGGTGATAACACCGCGGTTGCCGGTGGTGTGATCATGGCGGGTAGTCTGAAGATTGGGCGTTACTGTATGATTGGCGGAGCCAGCGTCATTAACGGCCATATGGAAATCTGTGACAAAGTGACGGTAACCGGCATGGGCATGGTCATGCGTCCCATCACAGAGCCTGGGGTATACTCATCGGGTATCCCGCTGCAACCCAACAAAACCTGGCGTAAAACGGCAGCGCTGGTGATGAACATCGATGACATGAGCAAACGCTTAAAAGCCATCGAACGCAAGGTCGGCAAAGACGACTGAGTACATCCCGGCTCTACCCGCTTTCATAATAAAGCAGCGTACCTTCTTTCACCTCGGGGTTAACCAGAGTGCGGCAGCAGGTATCATGGTAAGCGAAACGCCACTGAACTGATTTGCGGCCTGCGAAAGATCATTTTGATCGGTGCAGGCCGTGTTATTGTTGCCATCAGATTTTTTAGGACAGGAAGAGTATTTTGACAACTGAAACGCATACTCTGAAAATTGAAGAGATTTTAGAACTGCTGCCGCACCGCTACCCGTTTTTGCTGGTTGACCGCGTGCTGGAATTTGAAGAGCATAAATATCTGCGTGCGGTAAAGAACGTTTCTGTTAATGAACCGTTTTTCCAGGGACACTTCCCTGGTAAACCGATTTTCCCAGGCGTTCTGATCCTGGAAGCGATGGCGCAGGCGACCGGTATTCTGGCGTTTAAAAGCGTTGGAAAACTGGAACCGGGCGAGCTGTACTATTTCGCCGGTATCGACGAAGCCCGTTTCAAGCGTCCGGTAGTGCCGGGCGACCAGATGATCATGGAAGTCACCTTCGAGAAGACCCGCCGTGGCCTGACGCGCTTCAAAGGCGTGGCAACCGTAGACGGTAAGATTGTCTGTGAAGCGACCATGATGTGTGCCCGTAGCCGGGAGGCATAATTAGTGATTGATTCAACCGCCAGCATCCATCCAACGTCCATCATTGAAGAAGGTGCGGTGATCGGCGCCAACGTCCAAATCGGTCCGTTTTGTGTTGTCGGAGCGAACGTGGAAATTGGCGAAGGCACGGTGCTGAAATCGCACGTGGTGGTGAATGGCCACACGCGTATCGGTAAAGATAATCAGATCTACCAGTTCGTTTCGATTGGCGAAGTGAATCAGGATCTGAAATATGCCGGTGAACCGACCCGCGTTGAAGTCGGCGATCGCAACCGCATCCGCGAGAGCGTCACCATTCATCGTGGCACCACGCAGGGTGGCGGGCTGACCAAAGTCGGCAGCGACAACCTGCTGATGGTCAATGCGCACATTGCCCATGACTGCGTGATCGGCAATCGCTGTATTCTGGCCAACAACGTAACGCTGGGCGGCCACGTTACCGTGGATGATTTTGCCATCATCGGCGGCGTGACGGCGGTGCACCAGTGGTGCACCATTGGTGCCCACGTGATGGTAGGCGGTTGTTCCGGCGTCGCGCAGGACGTGCCGCCGTACGTGATTGCGCAGGGCAACCATGCCACGCCGTTCGGTGTCAATATCGAAGGCCTGAAGCGTCGTGGCTTCAGCAAAGAAGCACTGCACGCCATTCGTAACGCGTACAAGCTGCTGTACCGCAGCGGTAAAACGCTGGATGAAGTGAAGCCGGAGATCGAAGAACTGGCCAAACTTCATAGCGAAGTGCAGCCTTTCTACGACTTCTTTGCCCGTTCTACCCGTGGATTGATTCGTTAATTCATGTCAGTGCGTCCCTTAACGATTGCCCTGGTCGCCGGAGAAACCTCCGGCGATATTCTTGGTGCCGGATTGATTCGTGCGCTGAAAGCGCGCCATCCTGACGCGCGCTTCGTTGGCGTTGCCGGTCCGCTGATGCAGGCCGAAGGCTGCGAAGCCTGGTACGAGATGGAAGAGCTGGCGGTAATGGGCATCGTTGAGGTGCTTGGCCGCCTGCGCCGTTTGCTGCACATCCGCAAGGATTTAACCCAGCGCTTTACCGAGCTGCGGCCGGATGTCTTCGTCGGCATCGATGCCCCGGATTTCAACATCACGCTGGAAGGCAACCTCAAGCGTGCCGGCATTCGCACCATTCATTACGTCAGTCCCTCCGTGTGGGCCTGGCGACAAAAGCGCGTGTTCAAAATTGGCCGTAACACCGATCTGGTGCTGGCGTTTCTGCCTTTTGAAAAAGCGTTTTACGATCGCTACAACGTGCCGTGTCGCTTCATCGGGCACACCATGGCCGATGCGATGCCGCTGCAGCCGGACAAACTGGCCGCGCGGCGTGAATTAGGCATCGCTGACGATGCGCTGTGCCTTGGCCTGCTGCCGGGCAGCCGCGGCGCGGAAGTGGAGATGCTCAGCGCCGATTTCCTGCGCGCTGCACAGCTGCTGCGCCAGCGCTATCCGGCGCTGGAGATCGTGGTGCCGCTGGTTAACGCGAAGCGGCGCGCGCAGTTCGAGCAGATTAAAGCCAGCGTCGCGCCGGAATTGCCGATGCACCTGCTGGATGGCAAAGGGCGCCAGGCAATGATCGCCAGCGACGCGGCGATTCTGGCTTCCGGCACTGCAGCGCTGGAGTGCATGCTGGCGAAATGCCCGATGGTGGTGGGCTATCGTATGAAGCCGTTCACCTTCTGGCTGGCGAAGCGACTGGTGAAAACCCCGTACGTTTCGCTGCCTAACCTGCTGGCCGGCCGTGAGCTGGTGCAGGAGCTGCTGCAGGAGGAGTGCCAGCCTGCAGCGTTAGCCGCGGCGCTGGAGCCGCTGTTGCATGCCGGTCCGGAGCGTGACGCGCTGCTGGCCACTTTCACCCAATTGCATCAGCAGATTCGCTGGAACGCCGACGAACAGGCGGCGGATGCGGTACTGGAGATTGCCAATGGCTGAATTTATCTATCCTGATGCCCGGCTGATTGCCGGCGTTGATGAAGTCGGACGTGGCCCGCTGGTCGGTGCCGTGGTGACCGCCGCCGTGATCCTCGATCCGGCGCGGCCGATTGCCGGCCTGGCAGATTCCAAAAAGCTGTCTGAAAAGCGCCGCCTTGCGCTGTTTGATGAAATCAAAGAGAAAGCGCTGGCGTGGAGCCTGGGCCGCGCTGAGCCGGAAGAGATCGATCAGCTGAACATCCTGCACGCCACCATGCTGGCGATGCAGCGCGCGGTTGCCGGTCTGCATATTGCACCGGATTTTGTCCTGATTGATGGCAACCGCTGTCCGGTGCTGCCGATGCCGTCGCAGGCGGTGGTGAAGGGCGATAGCCTGGTGCGGGAAATCAGCGCTGCCTCGATTATTGCCAAAGTCACGCGCGACCGTGAAATGGCCGAGCTGGACCTGCTGTTTCCGCAGTACGGTTTCGCCCAGCACAAAGGCTATCCGACCGCGCTGCACATGGAAAAACTGACGCAGTTTGGTGCCACACCTCACCACCGCCGCAGCTTTGCGCCGGTGCGTAACGCCCTGATTGATGCTGATGTGCTGGCCGCGCGCCAGCCGACTACGCTTTAATAGCCTGACGCTGTTTTAACCGGAAACTGATATGGCTGAGCCTCGTTTTATACATCTGCGCGTACACAGCGATTACTCCATGGTCGATGGTCTGGCCAAGACCGGGCCGCTGGTAAAAAAGGCGGCCGCGCTCGGCATGCCAGCCATTGCCATCACCGACTACACCAACCTGTGCGGGCTGGTGCGCTTTTATGGTAGCGCGCACAGCGCCGGTATCAAACCGATCGTCGGGGCCGACTTCCAGGTGGCCAGCGATTTGATGGGCGATGAGCTGACGCAGCTCACCGTGCTGGCCGCTAATAACACCGGTTACCAGAATCTGACGCTACTGATTTCGCGCGCTTACCAGCGCGGTTACGGTATCGCCGGACCGATTATCGATCGCGACTGGCTACTGGAGCTGGGCGAAGGGTTGATTCTGCTGTCGGGCGGACGGCGCGGCGACGTCGGCCGCAGCCTGCTGCGCGGCAATAACGCGCTGGTGGCGCAGTGCCTGAGCTTCTATCAGCAGCATTTCCCTAACCGCTACTATCTGGAACTGACGCGTACCGGCCGGCCAGACGAAGAGGCCTATCTGCACGCCGCGGTTGAGCTGGCGATTGCTGAATCGGTGCCGGTGGTGGCCACCAATGAAGTCTGCTTCCTCAACGAAGAAGATTTTGATGCCCATGAAATCCGCGTGGCGATTCACGACGGCTACACGCTGGACGATCCTAAACGTCCGCGCAACTACAGTCCTCAGCAATATATGCGCAGCGAAGAGGAGATGTGCGAGCTGTTCTCGGACATCCCGGAAGCGCTGGAAAACAGCGTGGAGATTGCTAAGCGTTGTAACGTCACGGTGCGCCTCGGCGAATACTTCCTGCCGCAGTTCCCGACCGGCGACATGTCGACCGAAGATTTCCTGGTGATGAAGTCGCGCGAAGGGCTGGAGGAGCGCCTGGCGTTTCTCTTCCCGGATGAGCAGGTGCGTGCCGAACGCCGGCCGGAGTATGACGAGCGTCTCGACATTGAGCTCAACGTCATTAACCAGATGGGCTTCCCCGGCTACTTCCTGATCGTGATGGAGTTTATCCAGTGGTCGAAGGACAACGGCATTCCGGTGGGGCCGGGGCGTGGTTCCGGTGCCGGTTCACTGGTGGCCTATGCGCTGAAAATTACCGATCTCGATCCACTGGAGTTTGACCTGCTGTTCGAACGTTTCCTTAACCCGGAACGTGTCTCGATGCCCGACTTTGACGTCGACTTCTGCATGGAAAAACGTGACCAGGTGATCGATCACGTGGCTGAGATGTACGGCCGCGATGCGGTGTCGCAGATTATCACCTTTGGTACCATGGCGGCGAAAGCGGTGATTCGCGACGTCGGCCGGGTGCTGGGGCATCCGTACGGCTTTGTTGATCGCATCTCGAAACTGATCCCGCCGGATCCGGGCATGACGCTGGAAAAAGCGTTCCAGGCGGAACCGCAGCTGCCGGAGATCTACGAAGCTGACGAAGAGGTCAAAGCGCTGATCGACATGGCGCGCAAGCTGGAAGGGGTCACGCGTAACGCCGGCAAGCACGCCGGTGGCGTGGTCATTGCGCCGACCAAAATCACCGATTTTGCACCGCTGTACTGCGATGAGAACGGCCAGTTCCCGGTCACCCAGTTCGATAAAAACGACGTGGAATACGCCGGACTGGTGAAGTTTGACTTCCTCGGCCTGCGCACGCTGACCATCATCGACTGGGCGCTGAAGATGATCAACCCGCGGCGCGAAAAGCAGGGGTTACCGCCAATCGATATCGCTGCCATCCCGCTGGATGACAAAAAAAGCTTCGACATGCTGCAGCGCTCGGAAACCACCGCGGTGTTCCAGCTTGAATCGCGCGGCATGAAAGATCTGATCAAGCGCCTGAAGCCGGACTGCTTCGAAGATATGATCGCACTGGTGGCGCTGTTCCGTCCGGGGCCGCTGCAGTCGGGCATGGTCGATAACTTTATTGACCGTAAGCACGGCCGTGAAGCCATCTCTTACCCGGATATTCAGTGGCAGCATGAGAGCCTGAAGCCGGTGCTGGAGCCGACCTACGGCATCATCCTCTATCAGGAACAGGTGATGCAGATTGCCCAGGTGCTGTCCGGCTATACGCTGGGCGGCGCGGATATGCTGCGTCGTGCCATGGGTAAAAAGAAGCCGGAGGAGATGGCCAAGCAGCGTTCGGTGTTCCAGGATGGTGCTGAGAAGATGGGCATCAACGGCGAACTGTCGATGAAAATCTTCGATCTGGTGGAGAAGTTCGCGGGCTACGGCTTTAACAAGTCGCACTCTGCTGCTTATGCGCTGGTCTCCTATCAGACGCTGTGGCTGAAAGCGCACTATCCGGCCGAGTTCATGGCGGCGGTGATGACCGCCGATATGGATAACACCGAGAAGGTGGTTGGACTGGTGGATGAGTGCTGGCGCATGGGGCTGAAAGTGCTGCCGCCAGACATTAACTCCGGGCTCTATCCGTTCCACGTCAACGATGACGGGGAGATCGTGTACGGCATCGGCGCCATCAAAGGCGTGGGTGAGGGGCCGATCGAAGCGATCCTCGAAGCGCGTAATCAGGGCGGCTACTTTAAAGAGCTGTTTGATCTCTGCGCGCGCACCGACACCAAAAAGATCAATCGTCGCGTGATGGAAAAACTGATCATGTCCGGCGCGTTCGATCGTCTTGGCCCGCACCGCGCGGCGCTGATGAGCGCGCTGGGTGACGCCCTGAAAGCGGCGGATCAGCATGCCAAAGCCGAAGCGACGGGACAGGCGGATATGTTCGGCGTGCTGGCCGAAGAGCCCGAGCAGGTTGAGCAATCTTATGCGGCCATTACGCCGTGGCCGGAGCAGGTGCAGCTGGATGGCGAGCGTGAGACGCTCGGTCTGTATCTCACCGGCCATCCGATCAATCAGTATCTGAAAGAAATTGAGCGCTACGTTGGCGGCATGCGCCTGAAAGACATGCATCCAACAGAACGTGGTAAAGTGACCGTTGCGGCCGGGCTGGTGATTGCCGCCCGCGTCATGGTCACCAAGCGCGGCAACCGAATTGGTATCTGTACTCTTGACGACCGCTCTGGCCGTCTCGAGGTGATGTTATTTACCGATGCGTTAGATAAATACCAGCAGCTGCTGGAGAAGGACCGTATCCTGATCGTCAGTGGACAGGTCAGCTTTGATGACTTTAGCGGTGGGCTTAAAATGACCGCCCGGGAAGTCATGGACATCGACGAAGCGCGGGAAAAATACGCGCGCGGACTTGCTATCTCGCTGACGGACAGGCAAATTGATGACCAGCTTTTAAACCGTCTCCGCCAGTCTCTGGAGCCTCATCGCTCCGGGACCATTCCGGTGCATCTCTATTATCAGAGAGCAGATGCGCGGGCGAAGCTGCGCTTTGGTGCAGCGTGGCGTATTTCGCCCAGCGATCGTTTACTCAACGATTTGCGGTCGTTAGTAGGGTCGGAGCAGGTGGAACTGGAGTTTGACTAAAACAGGAACATTATGAGTCTTAATTACCTGGATTTTGAACAGCCAATCGCTGAACTGGAAGCGAAAATCGACTCGCTGAAATCGATTGGTCGTTCGGATGAGAAACACGATATTAATCTGGATGAAGAAGTGCAGCGTCTGCGCGAGAAAAGCGTCGAGCTGACCCGTAAAATCTTCTCCGATTTGGGTGCATGGCAGGTTGCGCAGCTGGCGCGCCATCCACTGCGTCCTTATACGCTGGACTATGTCCGCAATGCGTTTGACGATTTTGACGAGCTGGCCGGTGACCGCGCCTATGCCGATGATAAAGCCATTGTCGGCGGCATCGCTCGTCTGGATGGGCGTCCGGTGATGGTCATTGGCCATCAGAAAGGCCGCGAAACCAAAGAGAAAATCCGGCGTAACTTCGGTATGCCAGCACCCGAGGGCTACCGTAAAGCGCTGCGTCTGATGGAGATGGCTGAGCGCTTTAAGATGCCGCTGATCACCTTCATCGACACGCCGGGTGCCTATCCGGGCGTGGGCGCGGAAGAGCGCGGTCAGTCTGAAGCGATTGCCCGCAACCTGCGCGAGATGTCAGGCCTGAAGATCCCGGTGATCTGTACCGTGATCGGCGAAGGCGGCTCCGGCGGCGCGCTGGCGATTGGCGTTGGCGATAAAGTGAATATGCTGCAGTACAGCACCTATTCGGTGATCTCACCGGAAGGCTGTGCGTCGATTCTGTGGAAGAGCGCTGACAAAGCGCCACTCGCCGCAGAAGCGATGGGCATAACCGCCGGGCGTCTGAAAGAGCTGAAGCTGATCGATTCGATCATCCCGGAACCGCTGGGCGGCGCGCACCGTCATCCGGTGGACATGGCGGCAGCGCTCAAGCAGCAGCTGCTGGCCGATCTGGCCGATCTCGATGTGCTGAGCACGGAAGAGCTGCTTAACCGCCGCTATCAGCGCCTGATGAGCTACGGCTACGCGTAAGCGCCGAAAAGCCTTCACAGAAGCGGACCCCGGTCCGCTTTTTTTATGCCTGTTTTCCGCGATCAGGCTTGAGTTCCCCGCAGGTGCGGCATTTATACCGGTGCGCATTGAGGTACAAACCGGCCACATGGGTAACACTTTAGACCGGGCACATGGGTAACAGTTATAAACGGCATAGCAGAGGAGACTCACTATGCCCTGGACTGAGACTGTTACCATGCAACGC